>CAYOXI010000091.1:0-4557 GCA_964407855.1 uncultured Chromatiaceae bacterium | reverse complement strand
GATGCGACGGCCATCCGCGGCAACCAGGAGCTGCCCAAGGTGCTCTACATCGTTCCCTGGAAGGACCCGGCCATGGTCGAGCTGGCCGGACGGCCGGTGAACAGCCTCGTGGAAGAAGTCCTGGCACCCGTAGACCGTGAAGTGTTTCGACGACAAACCCGTTATTTCGGGCAATTGTTCGCGCCGGGCAATCGGCAGGATTAGCGGATCAAGGAGGATTGGGCGCCATGCAGACGTATACATCAATAGTCAGCTTCTTCCAGGACGGCGGGTTCTTCATGTACCCCATCGCCCTGATCTTCGCGGCGGGACTGGCCGTGGCCATCGAGCGGTACATCTACCTGTCGAAGACCTCGGTGAGCAACCAGATGCTGTGGAAGAAAATCACGCCATTCATCCAGGCAGGCAGGTTTGCCGAGGCGGCGAGCGTCACCTCGAAATCGGGTGCCGCCATTGGCGCGATCCTGACCTACGGCCTCGACCGGACGCGCACGAGCACGCGGCGGGACGATGTCGAGAAGGCGATGGAAGAGAGCCTGATGGAGGTGATGCCGCGACTTGAGAGCCGCACCCATTATCTGGCCACCTTCGCCAACATCGCGACGCTGATGGGGTTGCTGGGCACCATCATCGGTCTGATCCAGGCGTTTACCGCCGTGGCCCAGGCCAACCCCGCCGAGAAGGCGGACCTGCTCTCCGCCAGCATCTCCGTCGCGATGAACACCACCGCGTTCGGCCTGATGGCAGCCATCCCGCTGCTCCTGGTGCATACCGTTCTGCAGAGCAAGACCACGCGCATCGTGGACAGCCTGGAAATGGTCTCGGTGAAGTTCCTGAACGCCGTCGAAGAGCGTCGCCGCCAGCAGGCACCGGCCCAGGCAACGGCCTGAGTCATCCGGCGCGCGACCAGGATCACCACGGGAGAAGCGGATGCGCAGTTCCAGGGCAAGGCGCCGGCGGCTCGAGCCACCGGAGCTGGAAATTACGGCCTTCATGAACCTGATGGTCGTGCTGGTGCCATTCCTGCTGATCACGGCGGTCTTCTCCCGGCTGGCGATCATCGAGCTCAACCTGCCGGCGGCCTCGACGGTCGCGGCCCCTGAACCGACCTTCCAGCTGGAGGTGATCGTGCGTGACGACGGACTGGAAGTGGGCGAGCGGACCAATGGCCTGCTCACCCGGCTGCCATTGGTAGACGGCAAACATGATCTGCCGGGCCTGGGGCTGTACCTGCAGCGGATCAAGGCCAGCTATCCGGACATGTCGAATTCCACCGTGCTGCTCGAGCCCGATGTGCCCTACGACACCCTCGTGCAGGTCATGGATACGCTGCGCTTCCACGTCGTGAAGCTAGGCAGCCAGACGGTGCGTGCCGAGCTCTTTCCGGATATCTCCATTGGCGATGCGCCTGCCGTCAGGCCGGCACAGGCGAGAGGAGGCTGACCCGTGCAGAAGTCGCGTCGCGCCATCCGCATGGAGCGCCATCACCGCCGGTCACGTGGCAAGGCCACGCTCAGCCTCGTGTCAGTGATGGACATCTTCACGATCCTGGTCTTTTTCCTGCTGGTCAGTTCCGCAGAGACGGAGGTACTGCCAAGCCCGAAGGAGATCCAGCTGCCCGAATCGATCGCCGAGGAGCGTGCCCGCGAGTCAGTCGTGGTGATGGTGACCGACGACCAGATCCTGGTGCAGGGCCGGCCCGTAGCCACAGTGACGGACGCCATGGCCGGCAAGGACCTCGTGATTCCCGAACTGGCGGCGGCACTCCGCCAGCAGACTGATCGCGTGCTGATCCAGCAGGCCAAGGCTGACATCGCGTCACGCGAGGTCACGATCCTTGGCGACCGCGAGCTGCCCTATCACCTGCTGAAGCGGGTCATGGCCAGCTGCACCTCCGCAGAGTTCGGCCAGATCTCCCTGGCTGTCGTGCAGAGGGATACCCGCGGGTCCTCACCGCAGGTGGCCGCGCTGTGAAGGCCCTGCCGGTGAATCCGCCGTATCGTACGTATACCCTCGCCTGGGATCCGGGCCTCGAAGAGGAGGAGCAGTTCCGGGAAATACTCAAGCGCGTCGGCATCGGCCTGCTGGTCCTTGCCGTGGTGTTCTCGGTCCTGCCGACGCCGGAGCGGGATCCGGCTGACAACCAGCCCGTGCCACCGCGGCTCGCCCGGCTGGTGCTCGAGAAGCCCGCGCCCCTGCCACCGCCACCCGTCGTGCAACCCGACAGGCCGGAGCCCGAGATCGCGAAGCCGCAGCCGGTCGCACCCGTCGTGCAACCCGTGGCGGCCAAGCCCCTTCCCGAGCCGGTGCGTGAGTCCGCACGGGAGAAGGCCGGCAAATCAGGCCTGCTGCCCTTCGCCGACCAGCTGGCCGACCTCCGGGACAACCAGGCCCTCTCCAGCATCACCGCCGGCGCTGCCGATTTCACCGGCGCGGTTGGCGAGGCACCGAATGTGGAGCGTTCGCTGGTCACGTCCCGGGTGGGCGTAGGCAGCGGCGGGATCAACACGGCGGCCATGAGCCGGAACACCGGTGGCGCGGGGCTCAGTGGCCGTTCGACGACCCAGGTCGCCAGCGGCGTCGCCGCGCTGGGTGGCGGTTCAGCCGGTCCGCGCAGCAGTGAGGGCGAAGGCTCCGGTCAGCGGGCCGGGCGAAGCCGCGAAGAGATCGAAATGGTCTTTGACCAGAACAAGGGCGCCATCTACGCGCTCTACAACCGCGCGCTGCGTATCAAACCGTCACTCCAGGGCAAGCTGGTGCTCCGGCTGACGATCGAGCCCGGTGGCAAGGTATCGGCTGTCGAGATCGTCTCCAGCGAACTCGGCGACGAGGAACTGGAGCGCAAGCTGGTGCAGCGGGTGCGCATGTTCACCTTCCTGGCGAAGGACGTGCCGTCGATCACCACGACCAAGCCGATCGACTTCTTCCCCGCCTGATCAGTCGGGTTCCTCAGTTTTCGGGATGCGGATCAAGGCCGTCCAGCGGCCGATACTCCCGCACCAGCCGGCGGGGAGAAATCCCTGCGCGACAGGCCAGTGCCAGGCCGTGATGCTGCAGCGTGCGCCAGAGCCAGCCGTCCCGCTCCCACGGACGCGGCGACACACCGACCTCGGCCGCCACCCCGGCAAAGCTGCCTCGTTGTCGCAGCGCCCGGACCAGAGCCACTTCCGGGAACAGCGGCGTATCAGCGAAGCCGGCCGTGGTGTCGTAGAACTGGCGTGAGGCGAACAGGGCCTGATTGCCGTCGGGCGTACCCAGGCGGGTCCCTGCGTTGAGCGACCACGCGATCAGGGATTTGTACCAGGCAGGGCGACCCCTGATGCGGATGCTGAAAAAGCCGCCGGCGGACCCGGCCCGATGACGCTCGCGGATCAGGTGCACACCCTGATCCGGCGGACTGGCGTCAGGATCCAGAAACCACAGCACGTCCCCGGAGGCCCGCAGCGCGCCGGCGTGGAGCTGATGGCCGCGTCCGGCCCGGGTACTCACGTAGACCAGCCGGTAGCGTCGGGCGATGCTCCGGCAGCGGGCACTCGATCCGCCGTCCACGACGATGATTTCGTCGGGAGGGCATGAACTGCCCTGCAGCTCTTCCACCAGGCGGGTGAGGGCTTCGTAGTCAGCCACCACCGGGATGATCACGCTGACGGTTGGCAACGCCGGGTCGGCGGGTTCGCGGGAGCGGCTGATGCTGACCACGTTGCCCGTCACCGCATTCCTTTTTTGTGCTCGCGCGCCATCCGGCGGAAGTATCCCAAGTGTGACCGCCGGGGTACAGACCGGATCAGGGAAAACCGGGCTGCCCGGTGCCGGTTCCGGTTGCCGGAATGCCGGTCTTGTCAACTGTGGTTTCGGGTCATTTTCGGCCTGCCGGAGCGCCGCAATACAGCCCGGAGACGCCCGCAGATTCTGGAAAAAATATCAATATATACAGAGGCTTATAAAATAAATCGGGCAACGGTTCCCCCTCGCGGACAGCGTCGGACAAGTCGGGATGCACCCCCGCCCCAGTTGTATATACTCCCCCCTGCCTTCGGGTTTAAGACCCTCCAACGACGCTACACCGGTCAAGCCCGGCGGCCCGAGTCTCGGTCTGGCCATAGGTCCCGTGTCGGGGTACTTCTTGCTGGATTCTCTCGGGTCGCTGGGCCCTTTACCCAACCATCCCTCTCCGCCCACCCTCAGCGACAGCGCTCCCGTCGCTCCGCTTCCAGCACGGACAGCTTCTGACGGTACAGCCGCCCCTGGCGGGTGGTGTAGCCCATCCGCATGCGCAGGCGTATCTCGCTGATCCGCGCCTCGACCCGGGCACAGGCCGCCTTGGCGCTGTCCGTGGTAGCCGCATTCCCGGAGGTCGGACTCGATAACATTACAGTAAGCAAAAGCAAAGCCGGCAGGGTCCTGGAAACCATGGGATGTTGACCGATTGACAGGGGCCGGTGGTCAGCGTGGGGCGGGAAGCGCCGGTAGGCCAGCGCCGAATGCCGCGCCTTCAGGGACTATCTTCGGCTGTATCCCAGGCCCTCACCTCGGGCTCGGCGGGTATCGAGAACGCCT
>CAYOXI010000090.1:0-7165 GCA_964407855.1 uncultured Chromatiaceae bacterium | reverse complement strand
GGCAGCTGGCGCGTTTGCAGGCGGGGGACGAGCTCTTCATACAGTGCAGGGTCGGGCAGGCTCCGCGTCCCTGCGATCACCGCCAGCATGGGCGCGTCGACCGGGCCGTTGTCCCAGCGCAGCGGATCCCGCATCGACATCGCGATGCCAAGTGCCTGCTCGTCGGATCCGCGCCGCATCATCTGCCGTACCCGTTGGCGTACGTCGTCGGGCGTTGCCGGCACGAACATGGCCTCGATCATCCCTTCGCGCCAGGGTTCGCCGGCGGACGGTAACGGAACCTCCTCCTGCTCGCCCGTTGCCGGGAGCGGCAGGCTCCCGTCCACGGCGACCAGGCCGGCGACATGCTGTGGATACCGGAGGGCGTACTGCCCGATCACCGGAACGCCCATGCTGTGTCCAACCAGCACGATCTCTTCGGCACCGGCACCCGCGCGTACCGATTCGACGGCATCGGCAAAGCGGTCCATGGAGTAGACACCGTCGGCGGGTGCGGGGCTCTGGCCGTGCCCCGGCAGATCCAGTGCGATGACCCGGTAGCCCCTGGCGAACGTCGCCAGTTGATCAGTCCATACCGAGAGGTCGCAGGTCCAGCCATGCACGAAGACGATCGTGCGGCCTGCACCGTCTGCCGTGTAATGCAGTTCTTCGTCGGCGCCTGTAGAAGCACAGGCGGTGGACACAAGGGCAGACACAACGAGAACTGCCCGGGCTACGCGTTGGGACCACTGTTGGAGAAACTCCATTCGAGGATGTTGTACCCTTCCTTTACACGACAAAATAGCGGAGTTCCCCATGCGCACCCTGATCTTCATCCTCGCCGGCCTGGGTGTGCTGGCGCTCGCGCTGTTCCTGTCGCCCGCCGCGTGGCGCGGGCGCGTCGCGCTGGGCTTCATCGCCGCCTGGCTGGTGGTCAGCGGCATCAACCTGAGCATTGGTCTGTCCCATGGCTATTCGCTGCGGGAGGAACTGCTGGTTCACCTCGTGCTGTTCGGCATCCCTGCCCTGACGGCCCTCGCCGCCTGGCGCTCGCTGCGAGGCTGAGCGCCCCCTCGCTCGGCCGGCGCCACTGTCACCTGGGCGAACCGCCAACACGCCGGCCGGCTGCCGACAGCAGCAGGCGCGAGTAAAGGCGATGAAAACCCATCAGCGCGTGGACACGCCAGCCCATGCCGCCCTTCCCGGCACCCCGACCCTCGCGTGCGAGGACTGCGGAGCCGAAGTAGAGATGCGTACCGGCCCCGGGTGACGGTCCGGCGTGTGGCACAGCCATGAGCCACGACCGAGTGCGGCCTGTGATGTCTGCCAGAAGCAGTTCCGCGGCCGACTGGCTCTCCACGCGCCAGGCCGCGAACGTGGCTGCCTTGCCCCGGGCAAGCTGCTTCACATCGGCATCGGTCGAGGGGCTCGCGGCGAGGTACCTCAGGATGAATCTCTCGACCTTGAACAGAGGCGATGTATAGAACGCCTCGATGAACTGCTCCTGGCTGACGGAGCCCGGTACGTCGGTGACGTAGCAGTCTGCGTACCCTGTTCCGTCCTGGTAGCTACGCAGCAGCGAATGCAGCGGGACTTCACAGGGGTGGACGGCTGGCATATCTGATCCTCTGGAGGCGAAATTCTCGTCCCAGCCGGGCCACTCCCGCAAGTTGAGCAGAGGAGCTGGCCAACGCTTCAATATTTGTTGTATGGTTGATGCATGCAGCAATCCGACGCCACCACCATCTTCGAATCACTGTCCTCCGGCATCCGGCTCGACGTGTACCGGCTGCTGGTGAGGCACGGGGCCGACGGTCTCGTCGCCGGCCAGATTGCGACCGCGCTCAACGTGCCACCCACCAACCTGTCGTTCCATCTCAAGGCGCTGGCGCACGCAGGACTGGTCAGCGTTGAGCAGGAAGGCCGCTTCCAGCGCTACCGGGCCGATCTGCCGGTGATGGCGGCGCTGATCGGCTACCTCACCGAGGAATGCTGCGCGGGACACCCGGAACTGTGCGTGGAACTCCGGCCCCGGGCAAGGAACGCTGCCCGCCGGACCCGGGTATGAGCAATCCCCAGCCGCTCGGCGTCTTCGAGCGCTACCTGTCCGCCTGGGTTGCGCTGTGCATTGTGGCCGGCATCGGCCTCGGCAGTCTGTTCCCTGGCCTGTTCCAGGCCCTCGCCCGACTCGAGTACGGCTCGGTCAACTTCGTCGTCGCCATCCTGATCTGGTTCATGGTCTACCCGATGATGGTGGCCGTGGATTTCGCCAGCCTGAAGCGCATTGATGAGCGGCCGAAGGGTCTCGTCATCACCCTGGTGGTCAACTGGCTCATCAAGCCCTTCACGATGGCCGGCCTCGGCGTGCTGTTCTTCCACCACCTCTTTGCCGGCCTCATCGATCCGGCCAATGCGGACCAGTACATCGCCGGTCTGATCCTGCTCGGCGCGGCGCCGTGCACCGCCATGGTGTTCGTCTGGTCGCAGCTCACGCGGGGTGACGCCACCTACACGCTGGCCCAGGTGGCGCTCAACGACGTGATCATGATCTTTGCCTTTGCGCCGCTGGTCGCCCTGCTCCTCGGGGTGACGGAGATCCAGGTGCCATGGGCAACGCTGCTGCTCTCGGTGGGGCTGTATGTGGTGATCCCGCTGATCGCCGGGGTACTCACCCGGGTGCAGCTCGTCAGCCATGCCAGGTCAGCAGCCGAGGCCGGAGCCAATCTCGCACGCTTCAACGCCCGTGTGAAACCACTGTCGATACTCGGCCTGCTGGCCACCGTCGTGCTGCTGTTCGGCTTCCAGGGCCCGGTGATCCTCGCGCAGCCGCTGCTGATTGCGCTGCTGGCAGTGCCGCTGCTGATCCAGGGCTACGGCATCTTTGCCCTCGCCTACGGCGCTGCAAAACTGTGGCGCGTGCCCTTCAACGTGGCCGCCCCCTGCGCGCTGATCGGCACCTCCAACTTCTTTGAACTGGCCGTGGCGGTGGCGATCGGCCTGTTCGGGCTCAACTCCGGGGCTGCGCTGGTGACGGTGGTCGGTGTGCTGGTGGAAGTACCCGTCATGCTCTCGCTGGTCGCCATTGCCAACCGCACGCGGGGCTGGTTTCCCTGACCCGGGACTATCGCCACCGGGCGCAGCGACTGCCAGACTCGCAACCAGCTCTAACCAAACTGCCGGAATGCGTCCAGCGTCCGGCCCAGGGCCGTGATCAGGCAGGCAATGGCGCAGAGCCATGCCAGCACGGGAAACCACGCCGGGAAGACCACCATCAGCACGAAGAACAGGATCGTTTCGGTGCCTTCGACCAGCCCGCCGGCGTAGAAGAATGATTTCCGGCCCCGGGCCACGGTACTGAGGCCGCGTCTGGCTGCCAGGGCGGCCCAGGCAAGAAAGCTGGCGCAGGTGAGCAGGAAGCTTGAGAGCAGCGCGGCAGCGGGTAAGGCGTTGATGGCCGGATCGGCAATGGCAAAGGCGAGCGGGACGCCGGCATAGAAGACGTAATCGCAGACGCTGTCCAGGTAGCCACCGAGATCGGTCGGCGTCCGCAGCCGGGCGACTGCCCCATCCAGCCCGTCCAGCAGCCGGCTGCCGGCGATCAGCAGCAGCGCCGCCGGCCAGGCCTGCAGCGCGATGGCAGTCACGGCACCGACTGAGACCAGGAGACCGGTCAGCGTCAGGCCGTTGGCCGTCGCACCGCGGTCCACCAGCCGGCGGGCGATGGCCTCCAGTGGCGGGTCGATCAGCGGGCGCAACCGGGCATCGAACATCCGGTCAGTCTCCCGCCACCGGCTGCGCACCGATGCGGATCACGGGCCCGGCCGCCACCACCACGTCTTCCGGATCATGGGTCACGAGCAGCGTGGGCAATGCGCGTTGCCGGGCCTCGCCGAAGGTGAGCGCCCGGACGCGGTCGCGACTGTCACTGTCCAGCTTGCTGAAGGGTTCGTCGAGCAGCAGTGCATCCGGTGCCGACAGCAGTACGCGGAGCAGCGCCACCCGGGAACGCTCGCCGCCGGACAACGTGGCGGGATCGCGCTGCTCCTCACCGGCCAGTCCCACGGCCGCGAGTGCCGCCGAGATCTCGTTGCGCCGCTGACGCGACCCCGCCCGTCTCAGGCCGAAGGCCAGGTTGCCGCCCACACTGAGGTGCGGAAACAAGAGGTCATCCTGGAACAGCACCCCGAGGCGCCGGGCCTGCGGCGCCAGCCGGGTCAGGTCCCGCCCGCCCAGCAGGATCCGGCCGGTGCCCTGCAATGGAGGCTCCAGCACGCCGCACAGCCAGGCCAGCAGGCTCGACTTGCCCGAGCCGCTGGGACCAAGCACCGACAGGATCTCGCCCGGGGCAATCTGCAGCGACAGGGGTCCGACCAGCGGCCGGCCGGGGAGCCCGACGGTAACCGCGTCCAGCAGGAGTTCAGCCATGCATGCCTGTTCCGGTGAGTAACCATTCATCCCGGCACGCCGCGGCGATGACGCAGCAGCCAGTGGCCCGCGATCCCGGCCAGCGCGAAGGCCAGCAGCGGCAGCAGTGCCTGGGCCGCGCCGTAGGCGGCAGCATACCGGATGTCGCCGGCCGCCATCGCCGCGGCCGCCCGCGTCGCCAGCGTGGCCAGCCGGCCGGCGCCGGCGAACAGCGTGGGCAGGTACACGGCAACGCTCACGGCGAAAGCCAGTGCCAGGGCGAGCAGCGACGAGCGCAGCAGCAACGGGGCGGTGACCGTGATCCAGGTGCGCAGCGCTCCCGCGCCGAGCAGCCGGGCCACCTGGGCGAGGCGGGGATCCAGGCTGGCCCGGGCTTCGGCCAGCAGGCCCCAGACATAGGGCAACGCAAACACGAGATGGCTCCAGACCACCGCGGCCGGACGCCCGTCCAGGTCAGTGCGTACCAGCAGCACCTGCAGGCCAAAGAGAAAGGCCATCTGCGGCAACAGCAGTGGCACGAACAGCAGACCACCCACCAGGCGCCGCCCGGCCGGACGGGCGTGCAGCACTTCGGCGGCGGCGAGCACCAGAGCCACGGCCACCAGCGAGGCACTTACCGCGAGGGCCAGCGTCGTCAGCGTCACAGGCAGCAGGTCGGTCGCAGCACCGGACCAGGCGGAGGCATCCACGAATTCGGGCAGCACTGCCGGAAAGCGCCAGGGTCCGGCCAGTGACCGCAACAGCAGCGCGAGCAACGCGCCGAAACCGAGACCCGCGAGCACTACCCAGGGCGTCAGCGCCCAGCGCAGCGGGCCACTGGCGGCAGCCCGGCGGCCCGATGTGGCCCACCGCTGCCACAGCCGGCTGGTGATCCTGCCCGCAAGGCTGAGCGCCACAATCAGTACGGCGGCCAGCACACCCAGCACGATCGCGCCGGCGAAGGCCATGCCCCGGTCAGCCAGATTGGCACTGCTGAACCACTGCCAGACCAGCAACGCAAAGGGCGGCGGCGTCCGGGGTGCCAGCGACAGCGCCATCTCCACATTGGTGACGCCGTAGACCAGCACCGCCGCCAGCGGCAGCCGGATCTGACGCTGCAGCAGTGGCGCAACCGCCACCAGCCACGCCTTGAGTGGACCGTAACCCAGCGTGCGGGCCTGGCGGAGCAACGGAGCTGCCGGCACCTGACCCAGACCCGCGGTCAGGGCCAGCAGCAGGAAGGGCACTTCCTTCACGGCCAGACCCAGGATCAGCGCGAGGCCCGCCGGATCCTGCACGGTGGCTACGTCCGGCGGCTGGTCGAGGCCGGTAGCCCACGGCGAGAACAGTCGCAGCAGGAGGCCAGAGGGCGCGAGCAGCAGCGTGAGACCGATGCCGATGGCCAGATGCGGCATGGCGAGCAGCGGCAGCGCGACGGCCCGCAGTCGCCGCCCTCCCCGGCCAACGCCTACGGCCGCCAGGCTCAGGTGGGCAATCGCCAGTGCGAGCAGCGTGGCCGCGGTGCCGGTCCACGCGGACAGCCACAGCGACTGTACCAGCCCCGGGGTATCGGCGAGGTCGCGCCAGGCGCCCGCATCCAGCACCACGAGGCCAGCCAGACCGGCCAGCACCGGTACCAGTGCGACCAGCAACAGCAGCCCGACCGGCACGGCGGCCATTCAGCCGCCCTGATAACGACGGGCCCAGGCCCGTTCCAGCGCGCCCATCCAGCTCGGATGAGGCTCGAGCAGCACCGGCACGTCGCTGCCCTCGGCAGCCATCGCGGGGAAGCGGGCCCGGTCTTCCGGCGTCAGTCGCCCCAGATCCAGCACGGTGGGGTCCCCCCAGATCCGCTCGTCAGCCTTGTGGGCCTGGGCCTCCGGCGAGATCAGGAAGTTGGCCGCCACCAGCGCTGCTTCCCGGGCGCTACTGTTGAAGGGGATGGCCAGGAAATGGCTGTTGGTGAGCGCCCCGCCCAGGAAGGTGGTGGCGCGGATGCTGCCCGGCAGTTCACCGCGGGCGATAGCCCGTCGGCCCTCGGCCGGATTGAAAGCCATTGCGAAATCCACCTCCCCGTCGCCCAGCAGCCGGCGCTGGGCCGGGCCACTGACCGGAAACAGCCGGCCACGCCGCCACAGATGGGGATGGGCCGCATCCAGCCACTGCCACAACGGCGCCGTGAGCGCCTCCACCTCCGCCACCGGGCCAGCGGGCCGGAAGAAGGGCGCGTGCCCGGTAACCAGCAGGAACAGCAGCTGCTTCAGGAAGCTGGTGCCGAGAAAGTTGGGTGGCTGCGGATAGGTAAAGCGCCCCGGATGCCGGGCCACCCAGGCCAGCAGCGCGGCGGGGTCCCGGGGTGGATCCGGTACCGTGGCGCTGTCGTGGAACAGCGTGAAGCGCGCGGTGCCCCAGGCCAGCTCATAGCCCGCGGTGGGCAACGTCATGTCGACAACGGTGGTCGGATTGCCGGCGACATCAATCAGTGCTGCGTTGGGCAGTGCCCCCACCCAGGGCCCCCAGAGGAGACCAGCGCCGCTGAGGCTCGCGAAATTTTCGCCATTGATCCAGATGAGATCGACGGAGCCCCGCTGCTGCCGGCCGGCCGCCTGTTCGGCAAGCAGCCGGCTGACGGCCTCGGCGGTGTCGGTGAGGCGCACGTGCTGCAGACCGACCGCGTAGCGCCGTGAGAGCTCGTCAGCGGCCCAGCCGACGTAGCGGTTGATGGCCTCGTCGCCCGCCCAGGCGTTGAAGTAGATCACCTGGCCCCGCGCCACCTCGAGGA
>CAYOXI010000089.1:0-7358 GCA_964407855.1 uncultured Chromatiaceae bacterium | reverse complement strand
TCATCGGCATCGGGGTTCTGCTATCGGCGCTCTACATGCGGCGCCAGGACCGGAAACTGGCCCGGGAAATGCAGATGGCCAGGACCGACAAGTAGGCCAGCCGGGGGGTCACCGGCTGCGCAGCCCGGATGGGCCACGCAGCCGGCATTGCGTGCGTTACTTGCTGCCCCAGGGGAAGGTGGTGGACACGGTGAAGACTACGCGGGCGTCGGATGACGATGCGTTTCGTGGCGTGTCCTCGAGTTCACTGAGGTCGCTGCCATCCACCCACTTCACTTCGAAGTCGAAGTCGCCGAAGGAACGACCGATACCTACCGAGTAATCAAAGTACGAATCCACGCCGTTGTCCTCGTCCCAGGCATCCCCAGTGCTGTAGCCCAAGTGCAGGTTTAGCCCCAGCTCCCACCAGGGCAGCGGCACTTCGGCATTGCCTTCCAGGTACCAGGCGCTGTCGCCGGAGTTCACGTAGTCCGGCGCGTACCAGACCATGCCCGAGAAAATACCCTGGCTGAGGCCGGCATAGACTTCCGCGTAGTTGATGCGGTCGCCACTCGGCAGGTAGGCGTAGTAGGTGAGGCCGACGTCATAGCCGAGGTCTTCGGTGATGGATCCGGAGTAACCGGCAATCAGGTCTACCTCGACGTTGGAATCGGACTCAAAGCCCTCACCACCGTCGAAATCCACATTGCTGGCCCAGGCACCCAGGTAGAAGCCGCTCTCGTGGGCCCAGTCCACGCCGATCTGCAGCGCCGGATCCTGCGCGGACTGGGTGATGCCCCGGAAGTCGTAGTCGGATGTCGCCGTGACCGTGGCGCTGAGTTCCGCCTGGGCCGTACCGGCCGCGAGCAGGACGCCCGTTGCGAATACACCATATCCAAGCCTGTTCTGCTTCATGCCGCCTCTCCCTGAGAGTAAAAATGTAGATGCCCGTGCTGAGTATAGACGGGCTCGCCGCAGTTCTGCAGGCGCAATTGGCCGTGGCGGGCGCGCTACAACCGGTCCCGGAGCGCGTACCAGAGCATGCCGAGCACCATCCCGGGCCAGCGGAACAAGGTACCGCCGGGAAAGGCGGGCGGCGGGATGCGGGCGAAAATGTCGAAACGCCCGGCAGTACCGGCAACGGCCTCGGCGATGAGCTGGCCGGCCAGCGTGGCCGTCGAGACGCCGTGACCCGAGTAACCCTGGGCAAAGTAGACATCGCCCTCCAGCCGTCCCAGGTGGGGCAGGCGGTTCATCGTGATGGCGAGCGTTCCACCCCAGGCATGGTCAATGGGCGTGTCCGCGGCCTGGGGATAGATCCGCAGCAGGTGCCGCCGCACGAAGGCCTTGAGGTCCGGCGGAAAGTGGCGCCGGTAGTTCTCGCCGCCGCCGAAGATCAGACGGCCGTCCGGCGACAGCCGGAAGTAGTTCACCACGAAGAGGGTGTCATGGACACAGGCAGTGCTGCGGAGGAAGGCCCGTCCATCCTCCGGCAGCGGTGAGGTCGCCAGCAGGAAGTTGTTGATGGGCATGATGCGTGGTGCAATCCGCGGTTCGAGGTCCCCCAGGTAGCCGTTGCAGCCGAGTACCAGGTAGCGGGCCTGCACCTGGCCGCCAGCCGTCCGGACCTGTACCGGTCCAGCCCCTGAATACGCCGTGACCCGGGACTGCTCGAAGATCCGCACGCCGGCTGCTGCGCAGGCCCGCGCCAGTCCCAGCGCATAGTTGAGGGGATGCAGGTGGCAGGCGTCGGCGTCCAGTACGCCGCCGTGATAGACGGGACTCAGCACGAGCGCTGCCATTTCCTGCCGGGAAAGGGCCTGCTGGTGGGGATAGCCATAGTGGCTGGCGAGTCGATCCGCGCGTTTTCTCAGGGTCTCCAGATGCGCTGGCCTGGCCGCACACAGCAGCTGGCCAGCCCTAAGGTCACAGGCAATCCGGTGCCGCTCCACCAGGCTGCGGACCAGATTCCGGGCCTCGAGTCCAAGATCGAAGAGCTGGCGAGCGATGCCTGCGCCAAACAGCTGCTCAAGTTCGTCCTCCGGACGGCGCTGACCGGTACCCACCTGTCCACCATTGCGCCCGGAGGCTCCGGACCCGACGCGACCGGCTTCGAGCAGAACCACGGACCAGCCCTGTCCGGCGAGGTGCAGCGCAGCGGATAAACCGGTGTAGCCCGCACCCACCACGCACACGTCAGCCGTGACGGTACCCGCAAGCGATGCGTGGGGGACGGCATCCCGCGCCGTCGCGACGTACCAGGAATCAGGATATCCGTCGCCCGCGGCAGCCTGCAGCCGGGCAGTCACGGCCCTCAGCCCCGGTCCTGGCCAAGTCCCTGCAGGGTCATGTCCAGGGAGCGCCAGGCCTTCTCCATCAGCTCGTCCAGCTGGGCCTCGGTGATCACGTAGGGCGGCGCGACGATCATGGTGTCACCCACGGCACGCATCACGAGGCCGTTCTGGATGCACAGGTCCCGGCACCGTTCCCCCACCTTGAGGTCCTTGGCATAGCGCTGGCGGCCGGCCTTGTCGCGCACCAGTTCCAGGCCACCAATCAGCCCTTTTGAGCGGGCCTCGCCCACCAGCGGATGCGCCCCCAGTTTCTGCCAGCGGCTCTCGAAAGCCGGGATCACCACGTCCCGCACGCGCTCCACCAGCTGCTCGTCCCGCATCACCTTGAGTGTCGCGCGGGCTACCGCGCAGGCCACGGGGTGGCCGGAATAGGTGAAGCCATGAAAGAACTCGCCGCCCTTGGCCACCAGCACATCTCCCACCCGGTCGCTCACCAGGACGCCGCCGAGCGGCTGGTAGCCGGAGGTGACGCCCTTGGCGAAGGGAATCAGGTCCGGGCGTATGCCGTAGTGCTCCGAGCCGAACCAGGTACCCAGACGGCCCATACCAGTAATGACTTCGTCGGCGACCAGCAGGATGCCGTACCCATCGCAGATCCGCTGGATCTCGGGCCAGTAGGTAGCGGGAGGAATAATGACACCGCCTGCGCCCTGCACCGGCTCGGCGATGAACGCGGCTACCTTGTCCGCACCCGCTTCCTCGATGGCTTTTGCGAGCTGGCCGGCGATCTGCAGGCCGAACTCATCCGGATCGTGGTCGCCACCCAGACCGTACCACCAGGGCTGCTCGATATGCAGGATGTTGGGAATCGGCAGGCCCGCCTGGGCATGCATCCACGGCATGCCACTCAGGCTTGCGGCCCCCACGGTGCTGCCGTGATAACCGTTGCGCCGGGCGATGATGATCTGCCTGTCCGGCTGGCCCTGGAGCGCCCAGAAGTAGCGCACCATGCGGATGATCGTATCGTTGGCCTCGGATCCGGAATTGGTGAAGAACACCCGGTTGAAGCCGGGTGGCGCCAGTTCCGTAAGTTCGCGGGCCAGCTCGATGGCCGGCGCGTGGCTGCACTGGAAGAAGCTGTTGTAGTACGGCAGCTCGGCCAGTTGCCGGCACCCCGCCTCGACCAGTTCCTTGCGGCTGTAGCCGAGATTGACGCACCAGAGGCCGGACATGCCGTCCAGGATCCGGTGGCCCGAAGCCTCGCGGATGTAAATGCCTTCGGCGCCGGCGATCACCCTCGTCCCGCGCTCACCCAGCTCGCGGTGATCGGTAAAGGGGTGGAGGAAGTGCTCGCGGTCGGCCTGCTGCAGACGCTTGAGGTCGGTGCTCATACGTTCAACAGGAGATATTCCCGCTCCCAGGGAGAGATCACCTCGAAGTATGCCTGATGCTCCTGGCGCTTCATCGCCGTATAGATCCGGACAAACCGGTCTCCAAGCAACTCCCGGATCCGGCCGCTGGCCTCCAGGCGCTCCAGCGCATCGGCCAGGCTGGTGGGGAGTGCGAACGGCCGCTTGTAGGCATTGCCCTGCTCCGGCGCACCCGGCTGCAGCTGCTCCTCCAGACCCAGCAGGCCACAGGCGAGGCAGGCCGCTATCGCCAGGTACGGATTGACGTCAGCGCCGGACAGGCGGTGCTCGATGCGCCGGTTGTCGGGATCCGAGGTGGGCACGCGCAGGCCAACCGTCCGGTTGTCGTAACCCCACTGGAGGTTGATCGGCGCTGACATGTAGCGGGTGAAGCGGCGGTAGGAGTTTACGTAGGGCGCGCAGAAGATGGTGGTTTCACGACCGTATTTCTGCAGCCCGCCGATGTAGTGCCGGAAGAGCTCGCTCTCGGAGCCATCCGGGTTGGAAAAGGCATTGCTGCCATCATCCACCCGGCGGAGGCTGATGTGCCAGTGCATGGAGCTGCCGGGCTCGTCCTTCATGGGCTTGGCCATGAATGTCGCATAGATCTCATGGCGCATCGCCGCCTCGCGGGTGGTGCGCTTGAACAGGAACATCTGGTCCGACAGCTCGATGGGATCACCATGCTCGAAGTTGATCTCCAGCTGCGCGGTCCCGCTCTCGTGAGCCAGGTTGTCGACCCGCAACCGCTGCACTTCGCAGTAATCGTAGATGTCCTCGATGAAAGGCTCGAACTCATCTACCGCGTCCATGCTGTAGGGCTGGCGAACAGTCTCCTTGCGCCCGGACCGGCCGATCGGTGGCTCCAGCGGGTAGTCCGGATCGGTGTTGCGCTTGACCAGGTAGAACTCGATCTCGGGGGCGACCACCGGCATCAGGCCCCGCGCGTGGTACATGGCCAGAATCCGGCGCAATACCTGGCGCGGCGCGATGTCCACCGGCTCACCCTCCTGGGTGTAGCAGTCGTGTATCACGCAGCAGGTGGGTTCCTCGCCCCAGGGTACGAGGCGTAGCGTGGACAGGTCCGGCCGGGCCACCATGTCCCGGTCGGCCGGGTTCATGGTCTCCTCGTCCAGATAATCGTCGATGTACTCGCCGGTAACCGACTGGATAAATACGGACTCGGGCAGGCGCATGCCCCCCTGCTCGGTGAACTTGCGGGCCGGCATGTACTTTCCGCGGGCAATGCCGGCCATGTCGGGCACCACTGCCTCGACCTCGTCGATCTTGTTGTCCACCAGCCAGGCACGCAGCTGCTCTTCGTTCATTTTTTTCTCATCATTCATGACTGTATCTCCGGCAGGCGTCACCGAAGGCGCCGAACATCGCCAGGGACAATGCATTGTCCCTGGCCTTCCACTCCGGATGCCATTGCACGCCCAGGACAAATCCCGGGGCCTCCTTCACCGTCGCCGCTTCAATGAGTCCGTCCGGGGCCGTGGCCTCTGCCTGCAGGCGAGGTGCCAGCCACTCCACGCCCTGGCCATGCACGGTGTTCACGCGGGCGCCCATCTGTCCGGTCAGGCGCGCCAGCATGCCGCCGGGCGTGAAGCGCACCTCGTGGGCAGGGCCGTACTGCTCATCGAGGGAAGCGTTCCGGTCTTCGCGGTGACGAATCAGGCCGGGAATGTTCTCAAGGTCCTGATGCAGGGTGCCTCCGAAGGCCACGTTGAGTTCCTGGAAGCCCCGGCAGATGGCGAACAGGGGCATACCCGCCTCCACCACGGCGGGAATCAGCTCGAAGGCCGAGTGGTCGCGTTCGGGATCATGCAGCGTGCCCTCACGGCTGGCCGGACCCTGATAGCGATGGGGTGCCACGTTGGATGGGGACCCGGTCAGTAGCACGCCATCCAGCACCTCGAGGATCTCCCGCAGCGCCAGCTCAGCACCCACCTCGGGACCGAGCACGGGCAGACCCACCGGCCACGCGCCAGCGCCGTGGACGAGGGCCGTCAGGTATTTTTCACCCTGCACCTGGAAGGGATGGGGACCCAGCATTCGCCGGTCCGAGATCACGCCCACGACGGGACGGCTGGTACGCATGCAGCCTACGGTGCCAGAGGACCCGGCGGGCCGCCAGAGCCCGCAGTCCGGAAAGCAGCAAAAGCAGCCAGACCCGCGCCGGGCCTCGCGGCGCACCGTCGCTTCGGCCATGAATCACTACATAAGTGCGGCAAAATCCCCTGCTGCGACGGGTTGACTTCCGCACCGGCATCATTCCAGAGTGCCGGCGCTCCAGGAGAAGGGATGCTCACTTGACCCAGGCCACAGACCCCGGGACCGCGCCCATCGCGGCTGCCGGCCATTTCTCCTTGCCCAGCGTCCGCATTGGCCCCATCGAGTTCGCTGCCGGCGTCTCCCGGCCCAACGCTTGGACCTTCCTCTACACGAACTTCATGATCATGCCGATCGTGGCCTTCCTGTCCATCGCCCAGCCCTACATCCTGAGCGAGGTCGTAGGCATTCCCCCTGAGGAGCAGGGTCGGATCACCAGCTACCTGATCACGATGCAGGAGATCGTGGGCCTGGTGCTGATCGGCCTGGTGGGCGCCCTGTCGGATCGTTTTGGTCGCCGCCCGCTCTACGCCTTTGGCGTGTTGATCGCGGGCATGGGCTTTGCGCTCTACTCAACGGCCACGAGCGAAGCTGACCTCTATGCCTTCCGCTTCATCTATGCAGTTGGCGTGGCCTTCTGCGGCGTGATGATCGCGGTAACGGCCGCGGATTACCCCGCCGAAAGTTCACGGGGAAAACTCTCCGGCGCAACCGGCTTTCTCAACGGCCTGGGTGTGGGCGTCGCTGCGGGCCTGCTGTTGCCCAAGCTGCCCGCCTTCTTCCAGTCACAGGGCGCCAGCGTGGCTGATGCCGGTCGCTACACCCTGCTGGTAATGGCGGGCATTGCCGTTGTCACGGCCATCATCATGCAGCTGGGACTCAAGGGTGGAACGCCGAGTGGACGCGCCCAGAGGATCAGCCTGCGCAGGGCGCTGGTGACCGGCATCGAGCAGGGGCGGGCCAACCCGCGCCTGGTCGTCTGCTACGCGGGATCCTTCGTCGCCCGCGCCGACCTGACGCTCGTTGCCGTGTTCATTTCGCTCTGGCTGCAGCAGGTGGGCCGCAACCAGGGACTCGACGCAGCCGATGCCTTCAAGCAGGCCGGACTCATGATTGCCATCATCACGGGCTCATCCCTGCTCTGGGCACCCGTCGCCGGCTTCCTGATTGACCGCTATCACCGGCTGCTGTGCGTGGTCGGCGCGCTCCTGGTGGCAGGTATCGGCTACACGCTGCTCGGACTGCAGGCCCAGCCTTTCTCGGCCCTCGGCTATGTGGGGGCAGTCCTGACCGGAATTGGCCAGATGAGCGCCATTCTCACCGTGACCGGGCTGCTCGGGCAGGAAACCCCGCTCAACGTGCGCGGTTCAGTGATTGGCTTTGCGAGCCTGGCAGGCGCCGTCGGGATCCTGGTTACCAGCCTCGCCGGCGGGCAGATCTACGACAAGGTCTCGATTTCGGGGCCGGTCGTGCTCACCGGCATGGTCAACCTGCTGGTCTGCGGCCTGGCGCTGGTGGTCTGGGTCCGCGACGGGAAGCCCGTGCGCTTCGACCCCCGGGA
>CAYOXI010000088.1:0-7496 GCA_964407855.1 uncultured Chromatiaceae bacterium | reverse complement strand
TTCAACTCGGCCCTCTACGTGATTGCCGGTGCGGGCAACACGAGCTTCGGGGGCGACGACCGCTTCACCGCAACCTTCGGGGCCGGCTATCGCGTGCTGCTCACCGACTTCCTCGCCCTGCACTTCGATGTGCGGGATCACCTCTTCGATATCGACATCACGGGCGAAGACAAGACCTCGCACAACATCGAGTTCAGCCTTGGACTTTCATGGTTCTTCTGAGGTGCCTATGGAAAAGCGACTGCTGACAAAACGGGAATTTGCCGGATCCATTGCCGCCCTGCTGCTGGTCCCGTCGGTGCGGGCTGAAGATGGGCCGGCGCCGGATTTCACGCTCACCGCGAGAACCGGCGAACAGGTTTCACTCGCCGGGCTGCGCGGCCAGGTCGTGCTGATCAATTTCTGGGCCACCTGGTGCGGGCCCTGCCGCAAGGAAATGCCCTTCCTGGAACAGATCCAGCGCCGGTACACGCCGCTGGGCTTCACCATGCTGGGCATAAACGTCGAGGAGGATACCCGCATGATGGACGCCTTCCTCAAGGACGTGCCCGTGACCTTTCCGATCCTGCTCGACCCCGCGAACGGGATCAGCAAGCTCTATAACGTGTCGGCGATGCCGAGCACCGTCATTGTCGACCGCAAGGGCCGGTTGCGGTACCTCCACCAGGGCTACCAGCCCGGCGACGAGAACAAGTACCAGGACATGATCCGTCAGCTGGTCCGGGAGCGGGCATGAAGACGCTGGCAACCGCCCTCGCGACCATCCTGCTGCTTGGCGGATGCAGCAGCGTCGAGCCCTGGGTGAAGCCCTATGAGCGGGATCGCCTGGCTGATCCCATCATGAGCTTCGACCGCAATCCGGTCTCGTCCTCCTACATTGACCACGTTTACGAGGCCCGGGAGGGTGCGCGGGGCGCTTCCGGCAGTTCGGGCGGCGGCTGCGGGTGTAACTGAAATCATGGCCTGCCGCTTCCACATTGCGGTCATCGGCGTGGTGGTGCTGGCGGCCGGCCCGCTGGCCCGCCAGGGTCACGCTGCTGTACTCCCCGAGGACCGGGCGGACGCCCTCTACCATTACTACGACGGCGGCGGCGTCCGGATCGATGGCCCATCGGTGCTGGTCCGCAAGTCGGTCGGGCAGAGCGTCTCCCTCTCGGGCAGCTACTACGTTGACTCGATCACCAGCGCGTCCATTGACGTGGTGACCATCGGTGCCAGTCCCGACGGCTATACCGAGCGCCGGACCCAGTGGGGTTTTGGCGCCGACTACCTCCGCGGCGACACGATCATGAGTTTTGGTGTATCGCGGAGCGACGAGAACGACTACGAGGCACGAACGCTGAACTTCGCCATCGCGCAGGAAGTGTTCGCGGGACTCACGACCATTACGCTGGGCTATGGCAGTGGCTCGGACACCGTCGGACGCCGGGGAGACAGCGATTTCTCCGAAGATGTGGATCGCAACGCCTACCGGCTGGCGGTGTCCCAGGTCCTGACCCGCAACTGGTTGATGTCCCTGTCCTACGAGGGGGTGGCGGACGAGGGCTTCCTGAACAATCCTTACCGCCGCGTGCGTTACCTGGATGCCAGCGAGCCGCTGGGCTTCGGCGTGCAGGATGAAGTCTATCCGGAATCCCGGGTGAGCAGCGCAGCGGCGTTGCGGACCCGCTATCACCTGCCCTACCGCGCTGCCGTTTCCGGTGAGTACCGCTTCTACACGGACAGCTGGGATATCAACGCCCATACCTTCGAGGTGGGCTACATCCAGCCCGTGAAAGACCGCTGGCTCGTCGAGTTCAAGTACCGCTACTACACGCAGACGGGCGCCGAGTTCTACAGCGACCTGTACCCGTTCAGGGATGCCCAGAACTTCCTGGCCCGCGACAAGGAACTCAGTGATTTCCAGAGTCATGGCCCGAATCTCGCCGTCACCTGGACCTGGCTGAATCGGGGCGGGGAGCGGCCGTTGCGCAGCGAGGTGAGCTTCTCGGGAAACTATTACTTCTTCACCTACGACGATTTCCTCGATATTCGCGCCGGCGGCGAACCGGGGACCGAACCGTCCTATGAGTTCAACGCCACCGTGCTGCAGCTGTTCGTTTCCCTCTGGTTCTAGACACAGCCGCCGCCAGTGGTAGCATCGCTGCGGCGACTGCCAGGGAGGCGGCGTTGACCCCATTCCACCCATCTTCACTGATCCGACGGCTCCTCGTGGCGCTGGTCCTGCTGCCGTTGAGCGGGCACGCAGCCTGGCACTCGGACGCCATGCAGAAGATGGGCACGCGGGTCGAGATCCAGCTGTGGAGCGAGGACGAGGGCGAGGCCCGCGCCCTGCTGGCGGCCGGCATGGCGGAGTTCGACCGCATCGAGGCGGCGATGAGTACCTACCGGGAAAGCTCCGAGATCTCGCGGGTCAACCGGGACGCCGCCACGCGGGCCGTGCCGGTATCCCCGGAACTCGCGCTGCTGGTCAGGCGTTCACTGGAGATCTCCGCCCGGACTGGCGGTGCATTCGACATCACCTTCGACAGCGTCGGCCAGTTCTATGACTATCGTGGCGGCCGGCGTCCGGACGACGCCCAGATAAGCCAGAGCCTGCCCGCCATTGACTACCGTCATGTGGATGTTGATGCCACGGCCAGCACCATTCGCTTCACCACGCCCGGCACGCGCATCAACCTGGGCGGCATCGCGAAAGGCTATGCCTGTGAGCAGGTCATCGATCTGCTGCGTCGACGGGGCGTGCGGCACGCGCTGGCCAATGCAGGCGGCGATACCCGCCTGCTGGGTGACCGCAGGGGAAAGGCGTGGATGGTAGGGATACGGGATCCCGACGATGACACCCGCTGGGTGACGCGGCTGGCCCTGGCCGATGAGGCGCTCTCCACTTCCGGCGATTACGAACGCTTCTTCGAGGAAGATGGCGTGCGTTATCACCACATACTCGATCCGAAGAGTGGCCGGCCGGCAGGCGGCATTCGCAGCGTGACCGTGATTGGTCCCGACGCAACGCTGACGGATGCGCTGTCCACCAGCCTGTTCGTGCTCGGGATGCAGAAGGGCCTGCGCGTGCTCGACGAATTTCCCGGCTACGCGGCCGTCATCGTGGACGCCGAACGCAACGTCCGGTTCTCCCGCGAGCTGGAGTCACGCTAGGCTTTACATAAGCGACTTCGGCTTTGACTTTCGCACGAACGAACGTGAGGAAGGTCGCAGGATTCCCCGCCGGAAATTGTCAACATCCCTCTACCGACAAGGGCAAACCTGCTGGAAGGCAGGGACGCAAAGCCACCGGTCCAGTCCGCAGTGACTCGTGACGAGCTGCGGGAGGAAAGCGGGGCTGCCAGGCAGAGCGTGACTTCAGGTAGTCCCTTCTGCGAGCGTCCCGGCTGCCGGCACTGACCCCTTGCTGACAGTGTCCGGGGCAAGGGAAGCATTCCGATGCGTGCGCTGCTGGCTGTTGCCACTCTCCTGATATCAGGCTCGCTCCCGGCGGTGACCGCTGTTACGGGCGAGTCCGCTCCCGATTTTGCCCTGCGCACTACTTCCGGCGAGAAGGTCCGTCTCTCGGAGTTCCGCGGTGAAGTCGTGCTGCTGACCTTCTGGGCCGACTGGTGTGGTCGCTGCAACGATCAGTTGCACGATCTCGATGCCCTGCAGGCGCGCTACGCGGCCCGGGGCCTCCGCGTGCTGGCCGTCAACATCGACCGGCACTCCGACGCTGCCCGCGAGGCCGCTGCCCGGCACGCACTGCTGGTGCTCCACGACCAGGACCAGGAGGTTGCCCGGCAGTACCAGCTGGGTGATCTCCCGCTGACGATGGTGGTCGACCAGCACGGCATGGTCCGCCAGCTTGATACCCGCTACCGGCCAAAGGAGGCCGCGCGCTACGCCGCGCAGCTGGCTGGCCTGCTGGACGAGATCCTTCCCCAAACCGCTGCCCGCAATTGACCCGGAGTCCTGCCATGGATGCTTTGCGCTTTCTGCACCTCAGTCCGCTCGTCATGGCGGCTGCCCTGGTCTGGGCCCAGCCGGCAATGGCTGCCGAGCCCGAGACTGTTGCGCTCACCAGCCTCGATACGGATATGCAGTCCCTCAAGGATGAGGTGCTGGACCTGAACCGCGAGCTCTTCATGCTGGAGGAGGAGCTGCTGTTCCCGGCCAATACCCAGGTGGCCGTGTTCGTCTCCATGGATGTCGGGGAGTTCTTCGACCTGGACTCCGTGCAGCTCCGGATCGGCGACAAGCCGGTCAGCAAGTACCTGTATACCGACCGGGAGGTGCAGGCGCTCCTGCGCGGTGGCGTGCACCGCCTGTACCTCGGCAATCTCAAGACCGGTACGCATGAACTGACAGCGGTCTTCACCGGCGGCGGTCCCCACGCACGGGATTACCGGCGGGGCACCACGCTGAACATCGAGAAGGGCATCGGCGCCAAGTTCGTGGAGCTGCGCATTTCCGACCGGGAGAGCAAGCAGCAGCCGGAGTTCTTCGTGAGGGAGTGGGAGTAAGCCGTGGTCGCCAGGCTACTGATGGCCGGGTTGGTTGTCGCGCTCGGTTCGCAGCCCGCGTTCGCGAGTGACTCCTCGCGGGTGACGGCCGTACGCGACCTGTACTACGGGGAATCCCTGTTTCATTTCTACCAGGATCAGCATTTCCAGGCGCTCACGCACCTGCTCACCGCCCGCGCGGCCGGTCGGGTACCCAATCACGAGGGTGAGTCGGAGCTGCTGCTCGGCGGCCTCTACCTCCACTATGGCCAGCACCTGCGAGCCGAGGAGATCTTCGATCGTCTCCTCACCACCGACGTTGCCCCGTCAGTGCGCGACCGGGCGTGGTTCTACCTCGGCAAGCTGCGCTACCAGCGGGGCCTGCACGACGAGGCGCTGGTCGCCCTGGCGCGGGTGAGTGGCAAGCTGCCCGACAGCCTGGCGGCGGAAGTGCCCATGCTTCAGTCCCAGGCGCTGATGGCCCTGGGGCGTTTCGAGGAAGCAGCGCAGCTGCTCGATGGCTGGAAGGGACCCGGCGGCTGGCTGCCCTTCGCCCGTTACAACCTTGGTGTGGCCTTTGTCCGGCTCGGTCGCCTGCCCGATGGGGTCCGGCAACTGGACCGGGTGGGACGCGCGTCGGCAGACACGCCGGAACTGCAGAACCTCCGCGACAAGGCCAACCTGGCCCTGGGCTATGCGTACCTGCAGGAATCACTCGATGGTGAGGCCCGGCCGGTCCTCGAGCGCGTCCGGCTGCAGAGCGCCTTTGCCAACAAGGCCCTGCTCGGCGTCGGCTGGTCGGCCGCCGCCACCGGCGACTATCAGGCGGCGCTCACGCCGTGGCTGGAACTCCGCGGCCGCGACCTGCTGGACAGCGCCGTGCAGGAGTCGCTGCTTGCCATTCCCTATGCCTTTGCCCGGCTCGACGCCCACGGCTCGGCTGCCGAGGGCTACCAGACCGCGCTGACCCTGTTCGATCAGGAGATTGGCAACCTCGACGAAACGCTGGGCCGGGCACGCGCAGGCGGGCTGATCGACGCCGTGCTCGAAGCTGACGACGCCTCCATCGGCCGCTGGTACTGGGAACTGGATGCACTTCCCGCAACCAACGAGGCCCGCTACCTCTACCTGCTGATTGCCGACCACCGCTTCCAGGAAGGCCTGCGCAATGTCCGCGACCTGATCGCGCTCTCCGCCCATCTGCAGGAATGGCACGACAAGCTCTCGGCATTCGAACAGATGGTGGAGACCCGCCGCGAGGCCTATCGGCAACGCGAGCCGGTGATCAGTGCCGGACTGGACCGCATTGACTTCGAGCAGCTGACGGCGCGACGGGATGCGCTGGCGGCCCGTCTGGCGCGCATCGGGGCGGAGCGTGACATCGCGGGCCTGGGCACGGATGAGGAACTGGATCGCTGGCAGCGCCTGGCCGAACTCGGTGCCTACCGTGCCCTGCAGTCTGACGCGGCCGCTGACCTGCGCGAGCGTCACCGCCTGCTCCGCGGTGTGCAGCTGTGGGACCTGGACCGGGACTTCAAGTACCGCCTCTGGCTACAGGGCGAGCGACTGGGCGAACTGGATCGCCTGATGGCCGTCGCGGGCGACGCGCTGGTCAGCACGCGGAATGCCCGCGAGGGAACGCCGGAGGAACAGGACGCCTTCGCGGCGCGGATTGCCGCGCTCGTGCCCCGTATAGAGCGCATGCAGCAGGCGCTGGCGCGCACCCGGGGTCACCAGGAGCAGCGACTGGTTGCCCTGGCAACCGAGACGCTGACTGAGCAGCGTGAGCGCCTGGCCGCGTACCGGGTACAGGCCCAGTTTGCGCTGGCGACGATCTACGACCGGGCGGCGACGGCCGCCCGCGTCAGTCCGGAGGCGCAGCCATGACAGCGGTTGCAGCCCTGTGCCTGGGGGTCACGCTCGCGGGCGCTGTGTGGCCTTTCGCCGGCAAGGAAGCCGCGGAGCCGCGCGAAACCATCCGGGCCCTGAAGGCGCCGGACCTGGCCATCAACCGGGAGCCGCCGGCGGTCGACAGTACCCGTCGCGCGATGGATGAGTACCGGCGCTTTCTGGCGCTCGGCACCGGTCCTGTCGGGCTGCGGGCTGAGGCCATGCGCCGGCTTGCCGACCTGAACATGGACTCCGGTGTCGCGGCCGAGGGCCTGGCCGAAGAGGCGGGCGCCGGCATCACCCATTTCCGCGAGGCCGCCGGTCTCTACCAGGCACTGCTGGCGACGGACAGTGTCGAGGCCGAAGCCGCCCGCGCGGACGAGGCCGAAATCCTCTACCAGCTGTCCCGGGCGCTGGAAGGCGCCGGTGACACCGACGGTGCACTACGGACCCTCGACCAGCTGGTCACGGGCTTCCCCACCGCGCGGCACTACGACGAAGCCCAGTTCCGCCGCGGCGAGACCTACTTTGTCCGCCAGGACTTCGCCGCGGCGGAGCAGGCCTATTCCGCGCTGCTCGCCGCAGGGGAAGCTTCGAGCTTTTACGGGCAGGCGCTCTACAAGCAGGGCTGGTCACTGTTCAAGCTGGGCCGCCACGAGGAGAGCCTCGATTCATTCCTGGCACTGCTGGATCGCATGCTCGCGCCCGCCGGACCAAAACCGGCGGCCGTCCTCGCTGCGATGAGCCGTCCGGAACGGGAGTTGCTCGACGACACGCTGCGGGTATCGAGCATCACTTATTCCTATCTCGAGGGCGCCGCGGCCATTTCGCCCTCACTTGGCGCCCGCGACGGGCTTCCCTGGACCTATCTGCTGTACAGCTCGCTCGGTGACCTGTACCTGGAACAGGAACGCTACCGGGACGCCGCGGAGACTTACGAGGCCTTTGTCGCCCGGGATCCGGTCAACGACCAGGCACCGGTACTGCAGGAGGCGGCCATTGAGGCCTATACCCGCGGCAAGTTTCCCTCGCTCGTGCTGGATGCCAAGCGGCAGTTTGTTGCGAGCTATGGCCTGGATGCGCCCTACTGGACGGGACGTGCCTCGGTCGATCATC
>CAYOXI010000087.1:0-7664 GCA_964407855.1 uncultured Chromatiaceae bacterium | reverse complement strand
CGTCAGTCCGCCGGCAGGCCCAGCGCGCCCGGGTTGAGGAGTCCGTCGGGGTCCAGCAGCTTCTTGAGCGCGACGACCAGCGCCCGGGTCGCCGGCTTGCGCGTGGCCAGGTACGGGTAATCCTTGCCGATCTGCAGGTGGCTGGCACCGTTGCGGGTGCAGAGTTCCTGGATGCGGTCCTTCAGTTCCCCGACCAGCGCGCGACCCGCCGGATTGGGTGCGTGGACGGGGACTTTGGGCAGCAGGGCGGCCGGGTAGACGCGGTGGTGATAGATGCTCTGCTCGTCCTCCCAGAGGAAGGTGGGTTCGTAGATGAAGGCATTGGTGCTGAAGAACATCAGCATGCGCGTGAGCTGCACGCGGTTCGCCTGCATCCGGTCGCGGTACTCGGCCAGCAGGGCCTCGAAATCCGCATGGTGCTTCAGGACTGCCGAAAACGGCAGCACCCCGTGGGTCGGCTTCCAGCGCTCGCCGTTGGGACCCAGGATCGGCAGCAGTTCCATGAAGGGGTTGGCATTGAAATACGTCGGGATGGAGTTGGCCACTTCGGCGCCGTGACGGCCGGCGATCTTCCGCACGGCGGCCAGCTTGAGTCGCGCTTCGGCGTTGCTCAGACCCTCGGTGCTGAAATGGGCCGAGTAGACAGCGTTCTTCAGGAAGTTCCGGCCGGCAATGCCCATGCGGGCCACCTGCAGTGCGCCGTCGAGCACCGACGGCGCGGACTGGAACACCGAGCGCGCAGCCTCCAGCGCACTCGCCGACTCCATCCGGGTGAGCGCCGTCTTCTGCTGGCGTGGGTCGAGGGCGAAGTTCTGGGCCACCACGCCCAGCCGCGCGACTTCCATCAGCGCCCGCAGGCAGCGCTCGCCGTCCGGAAAGCCGAAGGAACTGGCGGCAAAGCCCGGGGGCTTGTGCATCAGGCGCAGCGTGATGCGCGCCTTGACGCCCAGCGCGCCGGCATCGCCGACGAAGATGCCGGCCAGGTCAGGCCCGTAGTGCCGGAAAAAGGGCAGGCTGTTGATGCCACCGCCGGAACCGGTGGACACGAGCTCCCCGCTGGCGAGGATCACGTCGAGTCCCAGCAGCGAATCGGCCGAGATCCCGTAGACGCCGGAGCCGTAGTTCACCGCGTAGTGCGACATCCCGCCACCGACCGTTGCCGCCAGGCCGGAGAACGGCCCCCACATCGGCGTGCGCAATCCCCGCGCGCTCACCGCCTCGTACAAGGCAGCCCAGGTGACCCCGGGCTCGACGGTGACATAGAGATCCTCCGCGTTGATTTCGATGCGGGTGAGGCGGCTCATGTCCAGGGTCAGCGTGCCGGGCCTGGTGGGCGCGTAACCATCCGTATAGGAGGCTCCGCCGCCCCGCACCACGGTCGGCGTGCCGTGCCGGGCACAGAGCCGGAGCACCGCCTGCAGCTCGGCTACCGAGCCCGGCCGCACGACGGCGCTGGTCAGCACATCGGCCTGCCGGAAGACGTCAGTGGAGTAGAAGGTGCGGGAGCTGTCGTCGGTGAGCAGGTGGTCCGGACCAACGAGACTGGCAATGGACTGCAGGAGGTCGGCCGGGGGCCGGGGAACAGGGTGCGGATTCATCGGCGCATTGTAGGGTTTTGTGAACCCTCCCCGGACATATGGGCGGCATTTCCGGTATCGTGCCTTCCAAGCCGGTAACAAAAGCTGGCGTACGGACTGATAATATTCGCATTCCTCACCCATCCTGCCAGGCCGCAAGGGCTGCGGCGGGGGTGGCAACGGTGCAGAGCAACAGATGACCAGCCCAACCCATATCCTCGGTATTTCCGCGTACTACCACGACAGCGCCGCCGCCCTGATCCGGGACGGCGACGTGGTGGCGGCAGCCCAGCAGGAGCGCTTCACGCGCAAGAAGCACGACCCGGGCTTCCCGAAGGAAGCGATCGAGTACTGCCTGGCCGAGGCCGGCATCCGGCTCCAGGACCTGCACAGCGTGGTGTTTTATGACAAGCCGCTGATCAAGTTCGAGCGCCTGCTCGAAACCTACCTGAGCTACGCGCCCCAGGGCTTCCGGTCCTTCCTCGCGGCCATGCCCGTCTGGCTGAAGGAAAAGCTCTACCTCAAGACGACGCTGCGCCGGGAACTGGCCGCGCTCGCCGGCTGCAAGCAGGACGACCTGCCGCGCCTGATGTTCGCGGGCCACCACCAGTCGCATGCGGCCTCGGCCTTCTACTACAGCCCCTTCGAGCGGGCGGTGGTGCTGTGCCTGGACGGCGTCGGCGAGTGGGCCACCACCTCCACCTGGCTCGGCAACGGCAAGGAGCTGAAGCCGCTCTGGGAAATCGACTTTCCCCATTCGCTGGGCCTGCTCTACTCCGCCTTTACCTACTTCACCGGCTTCCGGGTCAATTCCGGCGAATACAAGCTGATGGGGCTCGCCCCCTACGGACGGCCGGTCTACGAGGCCCTGATCCGCGACAAGATCATCGACATCAAGGCAGACGGCACCTTCCGGCTGGACATGCAGTACTTCAACTACTGCACCGGCCTGACGATGACCAACGACCGCTTTGCCAAGCTGTTTGGCGGGCCCGCCCGCCAGCCGGAAACACCGGTCACCCAGCGGGAAATGGATATCGCGGCTTCGATCCAGAAGGTGACCGAGGACGTGGTGCTCCGGCTGTGTCGCACGCTGCACGCGGAAACCGGCGAAGAAAACCTGTGCCTCGCCGGTGGCGTCGCCCTGAACTGCGTGGCCAACGGGCGCATCGTCCGCGAAGGGCCCTTCAAGCGCGTCTGGGTGCAGCCGGCGGCCGGTGATGCCGGCGGGGCGCTGGGTGCAGCCGGCGTGATCTGGCACGAATACCTGGGCCGCGACCGGCCGCCGAACGGCGCCGGCGACCGCATGCAGGGCGGCTACCTGGGGCCCCGGAATTCGGCCGCCGACATCCGCACGGCCCTGGATGCGGCCGGCGCGGTCTACGAAGAACTCAGTGATGATCAGCTGATGCCGCGCCTCGCGAAGCTGCTGGCCGGGGAAAATGTGGTCGGCTGGGTCCAGGGCCGCATGGAGTTCGGCCCGCGTGCGCTGGGCGGCCGCTCGATCATCGGCGATCCACGCAGCGCGAAGATGCAGAGCGTGATGAACCTGAAGATCAAGTACCGCGAGTCGTTCCGCCCCTTCGCGCCGGCGGTGCTCGCCAACCGGGTGGGTGACTACTTCGAACACGAGGGCGAGAGCCCCTACATGCTGATCGTCGCCCCGGTGAAACCGGAGCTGCGCATTGCCCTCACCCCGGAACAGGAGCAGCTGTTCGGCGTCGACAAGCTCAAGCTCAAGCGCTCCCAGCTGCCGGCCATCACGCACGTGGACTATTCCGCGCGCATCCAGACCGTGCACCCGGAAACCAATCCCCGCTTCCATCACCTGCTGCGGGAGTTCGAGGCGCAGACCGGCTGCGCGGTACTGGTGAACACCTCCTTCAACGTACGGGGTGAGCCCATCGTCAGCACGGCGGCGGATTCCTACCGCTGCTTCATGCGCACCGAGATGGACTACCTGGTGGTCGAGAATTTCCTCCTGGCCAAGGGCGCCCAGCCGGAGTATCCGGACAAGGGCGACTGGCGCGTCGAGTTCGCGCTCGACTGACGGATATATCCATGAGCTCCCAGCACCTGATCCCCGAACTCGACCGCAAGGGCCTGCGTGAATTCGGCATCGTCACCGGCGCCATTATCGTGGTGATCTTCGGCCTGTTCTTCCCCTGGATCCTCGACCGCCCGTGGCCGCGCTGGCCGTGGGTGATCTTCGGCGTGCTGGGCGGCATGGGCCTGGTGGTGCCCATGGCCCTGAAGCCGGTTTACCGGGGCTGGATGAAGTTCGGCCTCTTCATGAGCAAGATCATGACGCCGCTGATCATGGGCCTCGTGTTCTTCCTCACGGTCACGCCGATGGCGCTGATCATGAAGCTGCTGGGCAAGGACCAGATGGCCCGCAAGCTGGACAGCAAGGCCGCCAGCTACCGCATCAACAGCGAGGCGCCACCCCCGAAGCGCCTCGAGAAGCCGTTCTAGAAGGAAGCCGACCGATGCTCGACCTGATCAAGGACCTGTGGGATTTCATGCGCGTGCGCAAGAAGTTCTGGCTGGCGCCCATCATCCTGGTAATGCTGCTGCTCGGCGGGCTGATCGTGCTGAGCCAGGGCTCGGCGGTCGCGCCGTTCATCTATACGCTGTTCTAGGTAGTACTCCCGCGGATCCCGGGGCTTCCTCCCGCAGAGCCCGGGCCTGCCTCTTGCCGCCACGGCGGCGGACCGCAGAGTCGGCCAGAGGCAGGCCCGGGCTCCGCTGACCTCATCGCGTCATTCCGGGGGGCAGCTTCTGCCCCACCACCGTTCATCGGTTGGTGCCGAGAAACCGCTCCACGCAGGTTCTGGGCGATACCACCGAGCTGTTCACCGGGGGATGGTCGAGCAGCCGGCGATCGCCGGTGACGAGGATGCTGCCGGGGCAAGCTGCCAACAGCGCCCAGAGGTGATCGTCGCCGGGGTCCGGCGCGGCGCCGGGGCTTTGGGCTTCGCGCCACATGCCATTGGCGGCAAGCGCCACGAGGACCCGATCAACGTCGGGCTCGGTCAGCCCATGCAGTGCCGTTATCGTCGGCCTGAGCAGCACCGCGCGGTACTCATCCAGCAGCGCGGGCGACATCAGGTACGGCAAAGTGCCGGCCAGCATCGCGTCCAGGATTACGGCCACCGGGCTCTCAAAGGAGCCTGTGATGACACCGGCGACTACAACGTTGGTGTCGACGATGAATACCGGCGGCGTCATCGCCGACGGGTTGCCCGCGTCTCCCGGACGGCTAGCTCCAGTGCCTCATCAGGTGCCTGCTGCGCACGGCGACGAGCCTGGGCCACCAGCGCGGCGGCGCTCGCCTGGCCCTGTATGCCCCGCAGGCGCAGGCTCTCCTCGATGATCGCAGCCAGCGTCCGGCCCTGGCGCGCTGCGGTCTCCTTGAGCGCGCGGTGGAGTTCGTCGTCGAGCGTGATGGTCAGTCGGGACATGGGACCTGCCTGGCTTTCCACAGAGGCGCCAAGTTAGCACATTTACACCATAGCACCAACGCACCAGTGGGCTAACCGTGGTTCTGCGCGGAGCACAGGCCTTTATTTGCCGCCACGGCGGCGGACCGCAGAGTCGGCAAATAAAGGCCCGTGCTCCGCTCGCCTTGCGGCAGGCGGCAGTCCTTACTTGAGGTCGGCGGCGGCCGTCGTGCCGCTGGCGGGGGGGTGGCCGGCGACGCGCTCGAGCAGCTGTTCGAAGCGGGTGGCGAGGCGGCGGCGGTCGTAGTTTTCTTCGACGTAGCGCCGGCCGGCCATGCCGAGTGCCCGGGCGTGGGCCTGGTCGCGGGCGAGCTGGCGGACGGCGTCGGCGAGTTGCAGGTCGCTCTCCGGTTCGATGCAGATGCCGGCGCCGGCGCGCTCGACGATGCGCTGGCTCTCGCCCCGCACGCCGAGGATGATCGGGCGGGCCATGCCCATGGCCTCGAAGATCTTGGACGGAATCACCGACTCGAAGGCGGCGCGCTTGCGCAGGAGCACGAGGCTCACGTCCGTCAGGGCCCAGATGCCGGGCATGCGCTCCTTGGGCTGCTGGCCGAGGATGAAGACGTTGCCGAGGCGCATCGCGTCGCGCTTGCGCAGCAGGTTTTCCCGCTCGGCGCCGTCGCCGGCCAGCAGGAAGGCAATGTCCGGCTCGTCGCGCAGCCGGTCGGCAGCCAGCAGGATGGTGTCCAGGCCGTGAGCAAGCCCGTGGGTGCCGACATAGGCGGCCACGAACTTGCCGGCCACGCCGAATTCGCGGGCCAGCGAGGCGGTGTCTTCGCTGGGCGTGAAGAACTCGAGGTCGACGCCATTGGTGATCACTGTCACCTTGCCGGCCCCGCCGCGCGCCTCGATATGGGGCACGAAGGATTCGGTGACGCTGACAATGGCATCGGCCTTGCGATAGGCAAAGGATTCAAGCCAGCGCAGCCCGCGGATCGCGGCGCTTTCCTTCTGCATCGCGCCCACCGTCACGATGGACTCGGGCCACAGGTCGCGGATCTCCAGCACCCAGGGCAAACGCTTGAGTCCGGCAACGAGGTAGCCGGCCAGCCCGCAGAAGAACTGCGGCGAGGTGGACACCACCACGTCCACCCGCGGCAGAAACCGGGCGACCAGCACGGCCATCAGCAGATAGAGCGAGTAATTGACTGAGCGACGGACAAAGCCGGTATTGGGAGCAATGAAGGTCAGCATCCGGTGCACGTGGATACCGTCGTGCTCTTCGTGCTGCAGCCAGCGGTTGTGGTAACCCGGATAGATGCGGCCGGCCGGGTGGTTGGGCACGCAGGTGAGCACATGCACCTCGTGCCCGGCCGCCACCCACTCCCGGCAATGCTCGAAAGTGCGGCTGGCCGGCGCGTTGACCTCCGGCGGGAAGTAGTGGGTCAGGAACAGGATGCGCATCTGCCGTGCTTCTAGTTTTTCTGCAGCTCCAGGATCATTTCGAGCCTGGCCGGCAGGGCGCATTCGATTTCCTGGACCAGCGCCCCACTCGCCAGTCGTACTCCGAACTCGGGGCAATGGTACCCCCTCGCGTGCCGGATGACGCCCCCGGCCCCGAAAGTGATGCGCAGCGGAGGCCCGCCCGGGGGCTGGAGGCTGAAGCAGCGCTCATCCACCTGGTGGACAGCAATGCCAGGATGCAGGTGGATGAAGCTCTCCAGCCGGTGCCAGCCGGAGCCGGTGACCTGGTCCCGGATCTCCCAGCGGCGGCCAGGCGTCACCCGGATCTCCCGTTCGTGCACGGGAGCCCCGGAGAGCCGTTTATAGCCATCGTGGCTGCCCCGGAAGAGCCAGCTGCCGTCCGGCCCGGCCTGCCATTCAGCGCCCAGCGGGCGAGCCCTGCGGGCCACCCGGAACTGGCCCCAGATCTCCGACTGCTCCGCCCCGTCGATCCGCAGCGTGCTGTGGGCCGCCGTGCTGCGCAGGTAGTGGCGGAGCCTCCCCGGCTCGTAGTCGAAGGTGCCGCTGTCCACCACCACCGGCTGGCCGGCGATGCAGAGCTGGAAGCTCAGCGTGTCGCAGTGGGTGTGGCCGGGCTGGTAATCCGGCCCCACCGGACCGCAGTCGACGATCAGGCTCTCGCCGCCCTCGCGGTAGCCGTAGTAGCCGGCGTCGGGGAGCCGGATCTCCCGGAACGCCGCAGGCCCGTGCGTCGGCGCCGGCAGATCCAGCACCCGCCGGCCATAGTCCAGCAGGTCTGCGGGCGACGGCGCGATGCCCCGGGCGGCATCGTTGAACAGCGGAATTGCACCCTGGCCGTCCAGGATCGCGGCCAGAAAGTCGTGGGCGCGCCGGGCCGCGGCGGCCACCGTCTGCACCACCTCCGGCGGCACCAGGCCCGGATTGGCAGTCAGCAGATTGGTCAGGTCGAGGTAATCCTCCAGCGCGATGCAGTGATAGAGCGGGCTGCGCTCGACATGGCCGCCATCCGGCAAAATCTGTTCGCCCGCCTCCGCCAGCACGATGCGCAGACCCCGGGCGAGCCAGGCATCCGCCGCCGGCCCCGCGCAGCAGGCACCGGCAAAGACCAGCGCCTTGCCGTTCTTGAGCAGGTGATTGGCGAGCAGGTGGTACTCGA
>CAYOXI010000086.1:0-7726 GCA_964407855.1 uncultured Chromatiaceae bacterium | reverse complement strand
CTGATGGCGGTCGGGCGCTATTCCTCCGGCTCGCCTTCCGCGCTCCACTTTTCCCGGTGGGCCTGGGCGGCGGCGGCCCGCACACCTTCGTGCCGGCGCTGCAGCAGCAGCGTGGAGGGATCACAGACCCGGGCCCGCAGGATGCCGAGGTCGACGGCGGCATCGAACAGGCTCGGATACCAGGTCCGCCAGTTCGGCAGCATGCTCTCGACCTGTTCGCGGAGATTCATGGCAGGCCAACTCTAACCCCGCCGGCCGAAAGACGCACCGGCTCTGCTTCACATAAAGGTGCGGCGGGGCCGCGGGCCGCGGGTGGGTTCGGCCTGCAGCGGATCCTCCGGCCAGTAGTGGCGCGGGTAGCGACCCTTCAGTTCCCGGCGCACCTCCCGGTAGGTGTTGCCCCAGAAACTCGCCAGGTCCCGCGTTACCTGGACGGGCCGGCGCGCCGGGGACAGCAGCTTGAGCACGACCGGTATACGGCCGCCGGCAATCCGCGGCGTGTCGGTGAGGCCGAACACTTCCTGCAGGCGCACGGCCAGGCTGGGCTCCGGCCCGTCGAGATAATCGAGTGGCAGACGGGAGCCGCTGGGCACGGACAGATGGGTCGGCGCCAGCTCATCGAGCCGGCGTTGCTGGTCGACGCGCAACAGTCCGCGCAGGGCCTGGCCGAGATCAATGCGCGAGAAATGCGCGGCGCGATTGATGCCGTCGAGCCACGGTCCCAGCCAGTCCGCGAGCGTGGCCTGCAGCTGCCCGTCACTGACGTCCGGCCAGTCCACCGGGTCAGGCGAATCAGGACGCCGGCAGAGCTGCACCCGGGCCTGCCACTGCCGCAGTTCCGGTGTCCACGGCAACGCATCAATGCCGAGGCCATTGAGCCCGGCGAGCACGGCACTGCGCACCGCTGCCGGATCCGGATCCGGCAGCGCCGCCTCACTGACCACGAGCTGGCCGAGACGCTGCTCCCGCCGGCAGATCACCGCCTGCTCCCGTGCGTCCCAGTGCACGGTGGACGCCGTCATCAGCGACTCACCCAGGTAGTGCCGGATATCCTGCAGCGTCAGTGGCGCGGCCAGCGTGATCTTCGCCTCCCGGTCACCCCCGTCCAGTTCCGGGATCACCAGGAACTCCGCGCGGGCGAGCGCGCAGGGGCCACCAAAGGCGGCGCCCCGACCGCTGCAGAGCTGGTAGCGCCCGCCCCCCGGCTCCCGGCTCCGGGCCACGCGGTCGGGCCAGGCCAGTGCCAGCAGCCCGCCGGCCAGCTCAGGCTGGATATCCCGCAGGCCGGCCGGGATGCCCAGCTGCCGGGCAAAAGCCTCCGCCGAGCGACGCACCTGGCGCAGGGCGGTCTGGTCGAGGCCCGAAGATTCCGTTGCACTGGCGCCACCGGCCACTGCCTCGAGGCGCAGACGCAGATCCGGATCGCGCCCGGCCGGCGCGCCCCGGAGCACATCCCGCTCGCCGAGGAGGGCTGCCAGCGCACAGGCGGTCGCGGCAGCACCCGCGTCCCGGGCGCCGAGCAGCAGGTGGGCCAGCCGGGGGTGGGTGCCGAAGGCGGCGAGTGCCTGGCCATGTGCCGTGATCCGCTGGGCCTCGTCGAGCGCACCGAGACTGCGCAGCAGAGTCCTTGCCTGGTTCAGGGCACCGGGCGGGGGCGGGGTCAGCCAGCTGAGTTCAGCCGGTTCGGCGGTGCCCCAGGCGGCGAGTTCCAGCGTCAGCGAGGCCAGGTCGGCAGCCGCGATCTCCGGCGGGGTTTCGGCCTGGAGGCTGCGGTGTTCGGCCTCGGTCCACAGCCGATAGCAGACACCGGGCGCCAGCCGGCCGGCCCGGCCCCGGCGCTGGTCCGCTGACGCCCGGGAAATCCGTTCGGTGGTGAGCCGTCCCATGCCGCTGCGCGGATCAAAGACCGGTCGCCGGGCCAGGCCCGCGTCGATCACCACACGCACACCCTCGATGGTGAGGCTGGTTTCGGCGATGTTGGTCGCCAGCACCACCTTGCGGCGACCGGCGGGTGCCGGGCGGATCGCCAGGTCCTGGTCCTCCCGGCCGAGATCCCCGTACAGGGTGTGAAGCTGCACCCCTGCCGGGAGCGGCGGCTCCGCCAGCAGGCCGGCCACGCGACGGATTTCGCCCGCGCCGGGCAGGAACACGAGCACGTCACCCTCGTCGTCGGCCAGTGCGCGGCGCACGGCGGCCGCGGCCCGCTCCGCCACCTGAGCGGCGCCTGGCCGGGCCGCATGGCGGGTCTGCACCGGGAAGCTGAGGCCGGGCGCTGCGACCACCGGCGCGTCGCCCAGCACGCGGGCGACGCCCGCGGTGTCCAGCGTGGCGGACATGACGAGCAGCCGGAGGTCAGGCCGGAGGTGTCGGCGGCAGTCCAGCGCCAGCGCGAGGCCGAGGTCCGCCTGCAGGCTGCGCTCGTGGAACTCGTCGAAGATCACGACGCCGGTGCCCTCCAGCGCCGGGTCCCGCTGCAGCTGGCGGGTGAGGATGCCTTCGGTGACCACCTCGATGCGTGTGCGGGGTCCGACCCGGGTGTCGAGGCGCATCCGGTAGCCCACCGTCTCGCCCACCGCTTCGCCGAGGAGCCAGGCCATGCGCCCGGCCACGGCCCGCGCAGCCAGCCGGCGCGGCTCAAGCACCAGGATCCGTTGCCCGCCGAGCCACGGGGCCGCGAGCAGTGCCAGGGGCACGCCGGTGCTCTTGCCGGCGCCCGGTGGCGCCTCGAGCACGGCCATGCCGTGGCCGGCGAGCGCCGCCTGCAGGTCGGGCAGGGCGTGGCTGACCGGCAGGCCTTGCAGTTCGGGGCGCGGCGGGCTTCCGGGTCCGGTCATGGTGTCACTCTAGTACCATAGGCCGCGCATGTTCCTTTATCCCGAATTCGATCCCATTGCGATCCAGATCGGCCCGCTGGCGGTGCGCTGGTACGGACTCACCTACCTGGTGGGCTTCGCTGCGGCATGGTATCTGGGCCGGCGGCGCGCGGCGCGTGCCGGGTCGCCGGTCACGCCGGCGCAGGTGGATGACCTGATCTTTTATGCGGCCCTCGGCGTGATCATCGGTGGCCGCATCGGCTACATGCTGTTCTACGGATTCGACCAGATCATCGCCAATCCCCTCAACATCCTGCGGGTCTGGGAAGGGGGCATGTCCTTCCACGGCGGCCTGCTGGGGGTGCTCGCCGCGCTGGCACTCTATGCCCGTCGTCTCGGCAGGACTTTCTTCCAGGTCACCGACTTTGCCGCGCCACTCGGACCCATCGGCCTGGGCGCGGGCCGCATCGGCAACTTCATCAACGGTGAGTTGTGGGGTGCACCCACCAGCGTGCCGTGGGCCGTGGTCGTGGACGGCGTCGCCCGGCACGCGTCGCAGCTCTATGAGGCCTTGCTCGAAGGGCTGGTGCTGTTTGTCATCGTCTGGCTGTTTTCCGCGCGGCCGCGGCCGACGATGGCGGTGTCCGGCCTGTTCCTGGTGGGTTATGGCGTCTTTCGTTCGGCGGTGGAGTTTGTGCGCCTGCCCGATGCCCACATTGGCTATCTCGCCTTTGGCTGGTTGACCATGGGTCATGTGCTGACGCTGCCGCTGCTGCTGCTGGGGCTGGTGCTGCTGGGGCTGGCTTACCGTTCCGGCCATTCTGGGCGGTCCGGGCCGGCCGGCGCGTCCGTCCGCAGCTGAGACGGTCATGCGCGCCTATCTGGAACTGCTGCGTCAGGTTCGGGATCACGGGATCCGCAAGGCCGACCGCACCGGCACGGGCACCCTGTCGCTGTTTGGCTATCAGCTGCGCTTCAACCTGGCCGACGGCTTTCCGCTGGTCACCACCAAGAAGATCCACCTGAAGTCCGTGATCCACGAGCTGCTGTGGTTCCTGCGCGGCGATACGAACGTGGCCTATCTGCGGGAGAACGGTGTCACCATCTGGGACGAGTGGGCGGACGCGCAGGGCAATCTCGGCCCGGTCTACGGCGCGCAGTGGCGTTCCTGGCCGGCACCGGACGGCAGCCACATCGACCAGCTGCAGCAGGCCATCGACCTGCTCCGCAGCGAACCCGATTCCCGCCGCATCATCGTCTCCAGCTGGAACGTCGCCGAACTGCCGCGCATGGCGCTGGCACCCTGCCACGCGCTGTTCCAGTTCTGGGTCGGCGATGGCCGGTTGTCGTGCCAGCTCTACCAGCGCAGTGCCGACGTCTTCCTCGGCGTGCCCTTCAACATCGCGTCCTACGCGCTGCTGACGCACCTGGTGGCCGACCAGACCGGCCTCGAGCCGGGTGAGTTCATCTGGACCGGTGGCGATTGCCACCTGTATCTCAATCACCTGGCGCAGGCGGATGAGCAGCTCAGCCGTACCCCGCTGCCGCTGCCGCGCCTGCGACTGCTGCGGCGGCCACCGAGCGTGTTCGACTATCGCTACGAGGACATCGCGGTCGAGGACTACGCCTGCCTGCCGGCGATCCGGGCGGCGGTGGCGGTCTGACGACGGCCGATTCGCTCATTGCCGCCCGCGTGACCAACCCGGCACGCTCACGACCTTTGCCGGACCGTCGAGGCGAACCGCGGTAAGCCGCCGGCCCCAGACGCAACCCGTGTCGATGCCCAGCAGGTTTTCCTGCTGCAGCAGGCCCAGCGACGCCCAGTGGCCAAAGACCACGCGCACCGGGGCGGTTTGCCGGTCCGGCAGTTCGAACCAGGGGACCAGCCCGCGCGGCTGGCTCCCGGGCGGCCCGTTCTCGCGCAAGTCCAGCCCGCCATCGGCCCGGCAGTAGCGCATCCGGGTAAGCGCGTTGGTGATGAAGCGCAGGCGGTCCTGGCCCGCAAGGGCAGGCGACCAGCGGGCTGGCTCGTCGCCATACAGTTCCCGCAGGTAGTCACCGCAACCCGGCCCCTGCAGCGCCTTCTCCACTTCGCGGGCCAGCTTGACGGTGAGCAGCGGATCCCAGGCGGCGGGCACGCCCGCATGCACCATCAGCGTGTTCAGTTCCGGGCGATAGCAGGCGAGGGGGCGGCACCGCAGCCAGTCCACCAGTTCGGCACCATCCGGCGCGGCCAGCACGTCCGTGAGTTCCGTTTCCCGGGCCCTGGCCCGGTTGCCTGACGCCAGCGCAATCAGGTGCAGGTCGTGATTGCCCAGCACCACGGTGGCGGCGGTGCCGAGCTTCCGGACCAGTCGCAGCGTGTCCAGCGAGCGGGGGCCGCGATTGACGAGGTCGCCGACAAACCAGAGTTCATCGGTCGCTGTCTGGAATCGCAGCACCCCTAGCAGGCGTTCCAGTTCGTCGCAACAACCCTGGACATCGCCGATGGCATAGATCGCCATGGTGGGCTAGTGAAGGACGCCGGGTACCGCCAGCCTGAAGCGGGGGATTTCCGCCCGGAAGCGCGCGCCGTCGTCGCTGCGCATCCCGTAGGTGCCCTCCATGGTGCCGACCGGCGTCTCGATCACCGCACCGCTGGAGTAGCGATGCTGCTGGCCCGGCAGGATGTGGGGCTGTTCGCCGACCACGCCCTCGCCCTGCACCTCCTGCACCTTGCCGTTGGCATCGGTGATGATCCAGTGGCGATCGAGCAGGCGGGCCGGCACGGAGCCGGTGTTCCGGATCGTGATCGTGTAGGCGAACACAAAGCGCTCGCCCGCCGGCTCCGACTGCTCCGGCAGGTACACCGTGTCTACCGTAATCCTGATGCTGGTCGCGGCTGGGGGGTTCATGCGCTGGCGCCTATTCTGGGAGACCGCTCGCCGGTCGTGCAAGCGCTGTGGTGACGGTTGCGCCCTGCGCCGTGAGGCGCGCGGCCAGCCGGAGCCAGGCTTCCGGGGGCACGACCTCCGGACGGTCGCCCTCGTCGAGGCCGGCAGCGCGGATGTCCTCGGTGCCCAGTAGTCCCTTCAGGCCGTTGCTGAGGCGCTTGCGCCGCATCGTGAAGGCCTGGGCGAGGAGCCGGTCGGCTGCCGACAGGGTCGGGAGGTCCGCCAGCGGCGCGGCGTGCGGTACCAGCCGGAGAAAGACCGAATCCACCTTGGGCGGGGGCGTGAAGCTGCCGGGGGTAATGGCGAACAGTCGCTCGACCCGGCAGCGCAGTGCCAGGGTGACGGTCAGCCGGCCATAGGTCCGGTTCCCCGGTGGCGCCACCATCCGTTCACCCACTTCCTTCTGGAGCATTACATGCAGGTCCCGGAACACCGCTCCCTGGTCGAGCAGGTGGAAGAGCAGGGGTGTGGAGATGTTGTAGGGCAGGTTGGCCGCCAGGCGCAGCCGTTCACCGGGTGCTGCGAGGCTGCGGAAGTCGAAGCGCAGCGCGTCTTCCGGGTACACCGAACAGCGCTCCGTACCGACCCGGCCGGGCAGCTCCCGCGCCAGATCCCGGTCGATCTCGACGACGCTCAGCGTTGCGCCACTGGCGAGCAGCGGCAGGGTCAGCGCCCCCTTGCCCGGGCCGATCTCGACGAAGTGGTCCGTCGCCTGCGGGTCGATGGCCGCGATGATCCGGCGGATCACATTGCCGTCGTGGAGAAAATGCTGGCCGAAACGCCTGCGTGGCTTCATTCCCGGGCCCGGCCGGCCATCTGGATGGCCAGTTCGAGCGCCGCACGCAGGCTGCCGGCATCGGCCCGTCCCGTGCCGGCCAGGTCGAGGGCGGTGCCGTGGTCGACGGAGGTGCGGATGATCGGCAGGCCCAGCGTGACATTGACGGCCTGGCCAAAGCCGTGATGCTTGAGCACCGGCAGGCCCTGGTCGTGGTACATGGCCAGCACGGCATCAATGCCCGCGAGGTTGCCGGCGATGAAGGCCGTGTCGGCCGGGATAGGGCCATGCACGTTCAGACCTGCCATGCGCAGCGCCTCGACGGCCGGTGTGATCTGCTGCAGCTCCTCGCCGCCGAGATGGCCCCCTTCGCCGGCATGGGGGTTGAGCCCGAGCACGACGATGCGCGGCGCCGGAATGCCGAAGCGCCGGCGCAGGCCGTCGTCGAGGATCCGGACCGTGGTCTCCACCAGCGATCGGGTAATGGCATCGGGCACGGCGCGGAGCGGCAGGTGGGTAGTGGCGAGCGCCACCCGGAGCGAGCCTGCCACGAGCAGCATCACCGGCAGGGGTGTGGTGGTGAGCTGCGCGAGATATTCCGTGTGGCCCGTGAAGGGGAGGCCGGCGTCATTGATGATGCCCTTGTGCACCGGGGCGGTGACCAGCCCGTCGAACACACCGAGCTGACAGCCCTGGCAGGCGCGCTTCAGCAGTTCCAGCACCCAGGGTGCGTTGCGCGCGTCCAGCCGGCCGGCGACCACCGGCGCCGGCAGGGGCAGGTCTGCGACCAGCAGGCGACCCGGCATGGCGGCCATCGGCGCGCCCCGCCCGTCACCGAATTCCACAATCCCGATCTGCCGTCCCAGCTGGCGGGCGCGGGCCGCCAGCAAGCGCGCATCACCCAGAATGACGATCTCCGCCGGCCAGGGCTGGCGGGCGAGTTCCAGGATCAGTTCCGGGCCAACGCCGGCGGGTTCGCCGACGGTAACCGCGATGCGCGGGAGTACGTGGGCGGTCACTTACATCCGGTACTCGACAAAGGCCTCGTCGCGCAGGCGGCGGGCCCAGAGCTCGGTCTCCTCGCCAAGCTTGCTGTTGCGGATCGCCATGATCGCTTCCTGGCGCTGCCGGTCGAGCGTGGCGTCATACACGCGGCGTTCGAGCACCTGCATGATGTGCCAGCCGAAGGGGCTGCGGAAGGGTTC
>CAYOXI010000085.1:0-7881 GCA_964407855.1 uncultured Chromatiaceae bacterium | reverse complement strand
ATTACCTTGCCGAACTCGCTTGGTCTTCAGCCCCGATACTGCGTTGCTCGTCGTCGCCATAGCGCTGCTATGCCTCCTCCTCGCGCCTTGTCTCGGAGCCGAATCCGCAGCGCGATTTCGGCAACCTGATTACGGAACACCACACTAGTGCGTCGAGCCCGGCCACAGGCGTTGCATGGCCTCGACGGCCCATTGCGGTCCCTGGGTTTCATGGCAGTCGGTGCAGGCATTGGGCGCATGCGCGCTGCCGTACACCAGGCTGTCCTGCGGGTTGGGCAGGGAACTCATCTCATGGGTGCGCGTGCGTTCCCACACACCGCGGTTGAGCTTGGTGATATGACGCGGCATGTGACAGTCGTAGCAGTGGCTGCCCGGCGTTCCCTCGTCGTGCTGTGTATGTCCTTCTGCAGCCGCGGCGATGTCCAGATGGCAGGCCGTGCAGTAGCTGTCGGAAGCGGCTGAGGGTTCGAGCAGCCCCGGTTCCGCCGGCAGTTTGTTGTGGTGCGGATTGTGGCAGTCGAAGCAGCGCACCTCGTCCTTGTCGAAACAGACCGACTCCACGAACGAGCGGAACAGCATGCCGATGCCGCGCGGCCGACCGTTGCTCCAGACCTCGACGGTCGGCGTCATGCGGCCGGGCGTCAACGGGGTCTCGCGGAAGTAGTTGGACAGGTCGTTGATGCGACCTTCGCGGCTGTAGCCCGGTTCGAACACCCGATAGATGTCCTGGTGACGCGAGAAGATGTCGGCGCCGTGGCAGCGCGCGCAAACCGACAGCGCCTGGCCCTTGGGCAGCTTCGAGGCGCTGGCGATGTAGGCTACGGGGCGGCCGCGCAGGTGGTTCTGCACGAACATCGCCAGCCGGTTGGCCGCGCTCGACTTCATGTACTCGACGTGCTTGCTGCCCGGACCGTGGCAGGCTTCGCAGCCGATGCCGAGCTCTGTCCAGGTTACATCGGCCACCGTATTCCATGTGTCGCGCATGCGCACATCGAGGTTGGTGGTATGGCAGCGGGCGCAGTACAGGTTCCACGCCGAGTGCAGGGACTGCATCTGCAGCCACAGGTCTTCGACCGTCTGTGCGCTGTTCTCCTGGACGTTCCAGTACGGAAAGTACGCGTTTCGCGCTGTGGACCACTGCAGCGGCAGCCGGCGCAGCACGCCGCCGGTTTCGCGGGTGAGGTACTCCTGGCGGTACTGATAGCCGACCACGAGCTCGACGGGAAATTCGACGAAGCGTCGCTGCTGTGGATGAAGCAGCGCCATGACGTAGGCGCCGTCACGGCGATAGGTGCGCGCCACCACTTCGCCGGCCAGTGCGTCGGGGCTGTCTGCGGGAAGCCGGAACTCTCCGTCCTGGAAATCGCCGATCACCGAGCCCGGAGCCGGGGGGCGCACGATGTTGGCGTGGGGCGACGCGATCCACTGCGCGTGCACGATGCCGTGACAGTCGCCGCACACCGCACTGCCCAGGTAGTCGGCGTCGAAGCGCTCGTCGAAGTGTTCGGCGCGCCACCAGGTCCAGGCCAGGACGAGGGTGAGAATCAGGGCCACCAGTATCCACGCGTGCCAGTGCCGCCAACGACGCCGCTGCACCCTTGACCCGTCGGGCGACACCTTGGCTGGTGAAGGTCGAGAGCGTTTTCCAAACATGCGCGAAGTATGTCATTGCGGCAGCCCCGTCGAGGCGGATGCGCTGTGAAGGCGATGGGCGTATCCTGCGCGGCCGGCAATGTCCATCGGCTTCGGTTCATGCACACCCGCACTCCGATCCCACCGTTCTGGCAACGACTTCGATCCATCGCGGCCTATCCTTTCCAGGGGGCGGCGCTGGTCACCATCGTGGTTCTGGTGCTGGCGATGGCGGTATTGGCCTGGGCACCGTTGCTCGGCCTCATCTTCGTCCTGATCTGCTGGCTGGCAGCCTACAAGTACGCTTTCGAGATCCTGCAGGAGACCGCCCACGGCAAGCTCGAGCCGCCGGAGCGGGTGCTGCAGATCGAGGGCTCGATGGTGCTGCAGTACATCGGACTGCAGATCATCCTGTTTCTGTTGCCGATACTCGTCATGGCGCGGTTGCCGGCACTGGGCGTGGCGCTCTTCGTGCTCGCCGTGATCGTGCAGCCGGTGGCGACCATGGTGCTGGCGATGAGCGGCAGTCTGATCAATGCGCTGGCACCGGGGCGCTGGCTGGCGGTGATTGCACGCATCGGCTGGCCGTATCTCGCAGTGGTCGGTCTGCTGCTGGTCATACAGGTCAGTGCCGCCAATGCCGGCGAGGCGCTCTCCAGGGTGCTGCCGGCATTGATTGCCGGACCGCTGGTGAATGCGTTTGCGCTTTGGGGGTTGTTCGCCACCTTTCACCTGATGGGCTACCTGATCTTCCAGTACCACGAAGAACTCGGCTTCGAACCGGATACGGCAACCGGGGCGCCCGGTGCGCTGCGCAATCGCGATCAGGAGCTGCTCGATCGTGCCGGCAGCGAAGTGCAGGCCGGGCAGCCCGAAGCGGCCCTGGCGCTGCTGCGCGAGGATATTCGCGAGCGCGCGGTGACGCCCGAGGTGCATGAGCTGTATCGCCGTCTGCTGCGACAGTCGGGCGCGGCAAAGGCCGACCTCATCGAGCATGGGCGCCTGTTCATGCACCTGCTGCTGATGGAGAAGCAGGAGCGCCGCGCACTCGGGCTGGCGCGCGAGTGCCTCGACCTCGATCCGGACTTCACCACGCCCGAGGTCGAGGACGGCGCGCGTCTGGCGGAACGCGCGGAAATGGTCGGACAGAGCGCGCTGGCCGCCGATCTGCTGCGCGCTGCGATCCGCAGGCAGCCGCGCCATGCGCAGATGCCGGCCTGGAGCCTGCGTGCAGCCGATCTTCTGCTGCGCCGACCGGACACCGAGCGCGAAGTGCGGGTGTTGCTGGAGGCCGCCCGCGAACGCGCCGCGGAAGAGGACCGTGAGCGCATCGAGCAGCTGCTGGCCACGCTTCGGGCGAGCTGAGCAGCACCAGTGGCGCTTCGCGTGCTGCGCGACGCCAGTGACCCTGTTACTGCTCGCTCAGAAGGAACCGCGCTTTCCCGGCCTGCTCGCTGTGCGGGAAACGCTGCAACAGGCCGTGCAGCGCGCGTGATCCGGCTGCCCGATGGCCGCCTTCGCTGAGCAGCAGCGCCAGGCGCAGCCAGAGCTGCGGGAGGTCGAGGTCCTGCAGCACAGTTTCCGGGACGGACTCGATCAATTCCAGCGCGGCATCAGCCTCACCGAGGACGGCCAGTCGCGCGGCGAGGCGCACTCGCTGCGGGGCAGGCGCGTGGAGGCCGAGCTTGCCAAGGTCGCGCACCACGTCCCACTGCTCGCGCACCTGCTCGGCGCGCGGTGCCTCTGCATCCAGCACTGCACCGGCACGATCGATCAGGCCACCGCGCTCACCGCGCTGCGCATAGCGCGCCACCCGGTAGCGCGCGATGGCGATGTCGAGACGCCTCGGCTCTGCCGCCGCCAGAGGTTCCAGCAGGGCTTCGGCCTCGGCGAGGCGCATCTGGCCAAGGTGGGCAAGCGCCACGCCCAGGCGGTCGCCGCGCACTTCGTCAGTCGCAGCTTCGGTGAGGAAATCATCGCGCGTCCAGCCCGCGGCGCGCGCGCCCCATGCCAGGAGCGCGCCGGCGACCATGCCTCCGGCATGGGCTGAATAGGCAACGCGGCTGTCTGGCAGGGCGAACATCTGGATGAGCTCCCAGCCAAGCCATGCCGGCAGCAGCATCAATGCAGGTGCGCGCACGTAGTCGAACACCACGAAGAACCAGTAGAAGAAGCGGATGCGGTGCATGCCCCAGATCACCGCCAGCGCGCCCATCAATCCGGCGATGGCACCGGAGGCACCGATCAACATGGCTGCTTCGCCGCCCTGCCAGCCGACCCAGGTCAGGCCCGCCGCGACCCCTGAGGCGGCATACAGAAGCAGGAAACGCCACGGACCGAGCGCGCCCTCCACCAGCAGGCCGAGCGCGCACAGGAACAGCATGTTGCCAAGCAGATGTCCGAGCCCGCCGTGCAGGAACATCGAGCCAAGCAGGCCGGTCGCATCCGGCGCGGTGGCATCGAGCGCGAAACGCTCGGTGAAGACACGATTGCGCAGCGTGCGGTATTGCGCGTCGAGCGACTGCCACTGGGCGTGCGCCCGCGCATCGGCGAACAGCTCGGCACGTGCCAGCCGCGCGCGGAAGCTGCGGTCATCGCGGGCTGCGTGGGTCAGCCACGACTGTTGGTAGGGCGGTGGCAGCGCCTCGACATGGGCCAGCCTGTCATCCCCGTCCAGGGTGCGCAGATGTTTGCGGTACAGCTGCGTTTCGATCGCAGCAAGTCCGGACTCTTCATGAAAACGCACGGCCTGCTCGCGCGCGCGGTCGTCGCCACCCTGCAGCGCGAAGTACACCACCAGGTTGAGGATCAGCAGCGCCGCGGTCGCCAGCGGAAAGCTCGCGCGCGTCAGCGGTCGGTGCAGGGGCAGGATCAGCATGGCGCCATGGTCGACGGGGGCACAGACAGTGTAGCTGGCTGCGCCGCGATGGGAGCTCCGGACCACGACCTGATCGTGATCCGTGCGGGTTCAGCTGGACACGCCGCGCGCATGATCGACTGGCGAGCGCATTGGCGCAGCGTGGCAAGGTGAAATTTTCTGCTGTAGAGCGCTGCTCCGCCGACCGGACGTCAACTCCCACCCGCAGCGAAACACGGTTTCATCTGAAGTCACTACAATGCGCGCTCGATCTCCGTCTGCTCAAGGAACATGCTCATGGATTTCCGTCCTGTCCATTTGCTGGCGGCCTGCGTCGTCGCAGGGTCCTTTGCGCTCGGGGGCTGCGTTTCCCAGCCGGAGCGCCCGGCCGGGTCCGGCCACGTGCCCGCCACCATCGCCGCCAAGGCCGGCCGGCCGCCGAAGAGGCGCTACGACCAGCCTGCCGAAGCGCAGCTGCACTTCATGCACAAGCGCTTGCCCGCCGGCGCGACCGCGATCGATGGGACCTGGTACGTGGAGGCGGCGCGCGAGGCCGATCTCCTGCCGCTGTACAGCAGCGCAATCGCGGCGCCACTGTCCGACGCAGAAGCAGCCGCGCGCGGCGCCGAGCTGCAGTGGACGCCTCTCGGGCCGGGCAACATCGGCGGCCGCACGCGGGTATTGCAGTTCCACCCCGACGATCCGGACATCATGTACACGGCCGGTGTGGCGGGCGGCGTCTGGAAGAGCCTCGACGGTGGTGCATCGTGGATGCCGATGAGCGATCTGATCGCCAACCTGGCGGTGGTCAGCCTTGCCGTGGATCCGAGCGACGGCGACGTCGTGTTTGCCGGCACCGGCGAGGGCGTGTTCTCCGGCGACAGCCAGCGCGGCGCGGGTATCTTCAGGTCGGTCGACGGCGGGGCCAACTGGAGCCAGCTCGCGGCGACCGCCAACAGCAGCTTCCATTACGTCAACGACCTGATCATCGGCCCCAACAGCAGCAACGTGCTGTACGCCGCCACCCGTGCCGGCATTTTCCGCTCACTGGACGGCGGAACCAGCTGGAGCCAGCAGTTCGCCGAACCCACCGGCCGCGGCTGCTTCGATCTCGAAGCGCGTACCGACACGGCAGCGACCGACGTGGTGTTTGCCGCCTGCGGCAGCTTCGAGGGGGGTCAGATCCTGCGCAATGAGGATGCCGCAGGCGCCGGCCCCTGGACTACCGTGCTGAGCCCCCAGGGCATGGCCCGCAGCAGCCTCTCGATCGCGCCCTCCAACCAGGACATGGTCTACGTGCTGGCCACCTGCACGACCGCCACCGGATACAACTGCGGCGACTTCAACAACGGCCTGCGCGGCGTGTTCCGCAGCGATGACGGCGGCGACAGCTGGGATACCCAGGTCGACAACAATGCGCCGGTCAGGCTCAATCGCGTGCTGCTCAGCAATCCGGTGTTCGCCTTCCTGTTCGACTGCGGGTTCGGTGGTGCCAACCAGTTCTTCAACCAGGGCTGGTACGACATCATCATCAAGGTCGATCCGGTCAATCCCGACCGCGTCTGGGCCGGCGGCGTCGACCTGTTCCGCTCCGACGACGGCGGCCTCAACTGGGGCATCGCCTCGTACTGGTGGTTCAATCCGGCCTCGCCGAGCTACGTGCATGCCGACATGCACGGCCTGTATTTCCATCCCGACTACGACGCCATCACCGAGACACGCCTGTACTCGTCCAATGACGGCGGCCTCCACGTCACCGCCAATCCCAACGCGGCGGTCGCCAGCAATACGGGCGACGGCCTGCCGGGCGTGTGTGGCCAGACCGGGCTGCCCGCGATCACCTGGAGCGGCCTCAACAACGGCTACCAGGTGACGCAGTTCTACCATGGCAGCGTCTATCCCGATCAGACCACCTACTTCGGCGGCACCCAGGACAACGGCACCCCGCGCGGCAACGACGGCAGCGGCACCAACGCCTGGCTGGAGCTGTTCGGCGGCGACGGTGGCTACACCGCGGTCAACCCCGACAACACCCAGATCCTGTACCTGGAGACCACCGGTATTTCCATCCGCCGCTCCCTCGATGGCGGCGCAAGTTTCCAGCCTGCCACCTCCGGCATCAGCGACAGCGGCCTGTTCATCAACCCGTTCACCATGGATCCCAACGATCCCGAGCGGCTGTGGACCAGCGGCCGCTTCCTGTGGCGCACCGACGACGGCGCCGACAGCTGGAGTCGCGCCAGCGTTGAACTGACTCCGGGGAACGTACGCATCAGTGCGCATGCAGTGGCACCTGGCAATTCCGATCTGGTGCTGGCCGGCGCCAGCGACGGACGCATCTTTCGCAACACGGCCGCGACCAGCGCTGACAGCAGCACGCCATGGTCTTCGGTGCAGCCACGCAGCGGCTATGTCTCCTCGATCGCTTTTGATCCAGGGGACACCAGCATTGCCTATGCGACCTACTCCACGTTCGGAGGCGCGCACGTCTGGCGAAGCGCCAACGGCGGCGTCAGCTGGAGCGCGCTCGACGGCGCTGGACAGCTCCCCGACATGCCGGTGCACAGCATCGTGGTCGATCCCGACAACGGCCAGCAGCTGTGGATCGGCACCGATCTCGGCGTATTCGTCAGCAACGACGGCGGTGGCAGCTGGGCACGGGAGAATACCGGCTTCGCCAACGTCTTTACCGAGCATCTGGTGCTGGCTGGAAGCGACCAGTCGCCGCCCAAGCAGCTCTTTGCTTTCACCCATGGACGCAGCCTGTTCAAGGTCGCGCTGCCCGAGGGAGACCTGGTTTTCAGGGACGGATTCGAGTAGTGCTGGCTGCGTCAGGCTGCGCTCTGCCGCCGCTTCAGATGCAGCAGCAGCAGTGACAGCGACGCCGGCGTGATGCCGGCGATGCGACCTGCCTGGGCGATACTCTCGGGGCGCACGCGCTCGAGCTTTTCGCGAACCTCGGCGGACAGCCCGCGCACCGCCGCATAGTCGAAATCCGGCGGAATCGCGGTGCCTTCGTGGCGACGGTTGCGTTCCACCTCGACGTCCTGCCGCTGCAGATAGCCTGAATACCTGGCCTGGATCTGCACCTGCTCGGCAACCTCGGCTGCCGTGACCGCAGGGCCGAAGCCCGCGATAGCGGTGAGCGTCGTGTAGTCGAGGTCCGGGCGCTTGAGCAGGTCCATGGCATGGGTCTCGCGACTGAGCGCGATGCCCGCGCCGATCAGCGCGGCGCCGAGCGTGTTGTTGGGCGCCGCCCATAGTGCCCCGAGGCGCGTCGTCTCGTGTTCGATGGCCTCGCGCTTGGCGGCGAAGGCGCTGAAGCGGTGTTCGTCCACCAGGCCGAGGTCGCGGCCGGTCTCGGTGAGACGCAGGTCGGCATTGTCCTCGCG
>CAYOXI010000084.1:0-8012 GCA_964407855.1 uncultured Chromatiaceae bacterium | reverse complement strand
GTGCCGGCGGACGACGCGCCACCGGGTCCGTCCATCACGTAGGGATCCTTCGGCGGATCGACCGGTCCGGGTTCGTCCACGCTTGTGGAGTCAACCTCGCTCCAGCCTTCCGGCAGGCCGGTGCGAAGGAAAGCGGTGCCCCGGATGTCAGTGATGTCGGCCAGGGACTCACCCCGGGCCAGCCGGTGCGCGATCTCCACGATCTGCCGCTCGCCGTTGCCGTACACCAGGAGATCGGCCCGGCTGTCGAGCAGAACCGAGCGCCGCACGGCATCGGACCAGTAGTCGAAGTGCGCCACCCGGCGCAGGCTGGCCTCGATGCCGCCGATCACCAGCGGTACACCCTGGAAGGCCTCACGCAGCCGCTGGGCATAAACGGTGACGGCATGGTCCGGCCGGCGGCCGGCTTCACCGGCCGGCGTGTAGGCGTCATCGGAGCGGATGCGGCGATCGGCCGTATACCGGTTGACCATCGAATCCATGTTGCCGGCGGTGATGCCGAAGAACAGCTTTGGCCTGCCGAGCACCTCGAAGGCCGCGGTCGAGGTCCAGTCGGGCTGGGCAATGATGCCGACCCGGAAACCCTGTGCCTCGAGCAGGCGGCCCACTACGGCCATGCCAAAGCTCGGATGGTCCACATAGGCATCGCCGGTAACGATGATGATGTCGCACTCGTCCCAGCCCAGGTAGTCCATCTCGGCGCGGGACATCGGCAGCACCGGTGCCGGCAGCAGCCGGCTGGCCCAGAACTTGCGGTACGAGAACAGGTCCCGGGCGGGCTCCATGGTCACTGCCGCTCCATGTCGGTGGCGACCGGGCCAGGGACCGAAGCCGGCGAGGACTTCCGGCGCATCCGGATATTGAGCACTTCCACGAACACCGAGAAGGCCATCGCGAAGTAGATGTAGCCCTTGGGCACATGGGTGCCGAGGCCGTCAGCGACCAGCGCAATGCCGACCACCAGCAGGAAAGCCAGCGCCAGCACCTTGATGGTCGGATTGTCCGAGATGAAGTTGCCGATCACCGAGGCGAACACCATCATCAGGCCGACGGACACCACCACTGCCGCAACCATGATCTCCACCTCCCGGACCATGCCCACGGCGGTGATGATGGAATCCAGCGAGAAGACCAGGTCAATGATGATGATCTGGAAGATGATGGTTCCGAAGGTGGAGGCGGCCACCGTCAGGCCGCTGCTCTCGCTGCCCGCTATCAGTTCGTGGATCTCGACGGTGCTTTTCCACAGCAGGAACAGGCCCCCGATGATCAGGATCAGGTCCCGTCCCGAGATCTCGTTGTCCAGCACCGTGAACAGCGGGGCAGTCATGCCCACGATCCAGGCCAGCAGCAGCAGCAGCGCGATGCGCATGAACATCGCCAGGAACAGGCCGATCCGCCGGGCGATCTCACGTCTTTCCCGGGGCAGGCGATCGACGAGGATCGAAATGAAGATGATGTTGTCGATGCCCAGCACCAGCTCGAGGGCGGTGAGGGTCAGGAACGCGATCCAGGCTTCTGGTTGGGCTAGAAGTTCCATCTAATACAGCGGTCTGGAGGTGATTCTTCCCGGTGGCGACGGGACTCATCGGCGGGGGACGCAGGTTACCATGCGGCCTGCTTCCCGCGGACAGGGTCCCGCCAGCAGTTCTTCGCTGGTAGAAAGCCGCCCGTTGCGCAGCACCGCCCGTACCCGGGTCAGGTCCACCGGGTCGGCCAGGGGGTCGCCGTCCACGATCACCAGGTCCGCCAGCCAGCCGGCCGCCACCCGCCCGAGGGAATCGCCGGCGCCCAGTGCGTCCGCTGCATCCGCGGTCGCGGCCCGCAGTACGGCGTCCGGGGCCAGCCCGGCATCCCGCAGTGCGGCCAGTTCGGCGATCAGCGACAGGCCGTAGGGGAAGATCGGCGCATCAGTGCCGGCCACGACCCGCGCACCGCCCCGGGCGAGGTCGGCGACGGCGCGCCGGGAGCCTGCGAGGCCCGCGTCCAGCAGGGATCGTTTGCGGCCGGCGAAGCCGGCCAGCGCCCGGATGCCCCGGCGTTCCGCCTCCGGGTAGAAGGCCGCGTACTGGGGCAGTGCGTCCAGTTCCGGGTGGCGCAGCACGAAGTCCAGAAAGCCGCCGCCCACCGCCAGGGTCGGCGTGATGGTCGCGCCCGTCGCGCCGGCGATGGCCAGCGTATCGCCATACATGCGCAGGTCCTCACTCTGCTTGGACGACCAGCCGAGCCGCGTGGAACCCCGCAGGTGTTCCACCCGGTCACCGCCGAGCGCGAGCGCCGGGTAGACCTCGTGGGAGGAGACGGAAAGGCCGAGTTGCCGGGCCGCTCCCAGCACGCGCTGCTGCCGGTCCCCCGGGAGCCGGGTGTAGGTCTTCAGCAGGCTGTAATCGAGCAGCCGGGCACGGTCCAGCTCCTGGCGCAGGCGCCGCTCCGACTCGATATGCGCGGCAAAGGGGAAAAACCGGCGATGGCCGTCGAGCTGCGGGCCGGCAAAGAACAGCCGGGGTCCGGCGATCAGGCCTGATGTCCAGGCCTCGTGGAGTTCCCGGGATTCCCGCGGCAGCCCGCCGGGCTCAACCACCGAGGTCACGCCGAAGGCGAGCCAGGCGCGGCCCACCCAGGCGCCGTCATGGGCCTGGTGATGGGCATGACTGTCGATGAGGCCGGGCAGGACCACACTGTCCCGGGCATCGATCACGCGGGTGCCGGCCGGCACCGCGAGATCCGGCCCGACGGCGCTGATCCGGTTGCCCCGGATCAGGATGTCCAGCCGGTGACGGTAGCCGGGATCAGTGCCGTCGAACACGCGCCCGGCACGGATCAGCAGCAGTCCCTCTCCGCCGTCGGGCTGCCACGGGTCCGGCGCCGGCAGGCGGCGCAGCCGGCCGCCCGACACCGGCAGCGTCGCCAGTCCCCGGTTGGTCAGCACGGTGAGCGCGCGACCGTCCGGGCTGAAGGCCGGATAGTCGCTCAGCTCGTCCAGCCGTTGCCGGGGCGGGCCTGCCGGAGTGCCATCCGGCTGCAGCGGCATCAGCCACAGCGTCCCACCAATCACCAGCGCCACCGTCCGTCCGTCCGGCGATACAACCGGTCCCGAGTCTGGCGCCAGGCCGTCCGGCAGCGGGTGCAGCGCCTGGATACCCGTATCCAGATTGATCGTCCGCAGTTCGTTGCGGCCTTCCCGGAAGCGGGCCGACGAAGCCGTGAGCACGGCGACCAGCAGATGGCGGCCGTCGCCGGTGTAGCCCATGCGACCCGGCCACAGCGGCGGGGCCCGGACTGCCGTGACCGTGCCAGCGTCGATCTCCAGTCGATGCAGCGTGAAATCCTGGTTGCCCCGCGCCCCGGCCTGCTGGAACACCAGCGACCGGCCATCCGGCGCAAAAGTCGGGTAACGCACACCGCGTGGCATGCGCGTGACCTGGCGGTCCTGCGTCAGCGGATCGGTCGCCTCGAGATCCCGGATCCAGATCTGCATCGAACCCGACCGGTCGCTGACGAAAGCCAGGCTGCGGCCGTCTGGCGAATACGCGGGATCGCGTTCGAGAAAGGCATCGTCCGTGAGCTTTCGTGGCCGGCCGCGCACCGGGGACCACCACAGATCACCGAGCGCTGCGTAGACCGCGCCACCGTCCGGTGCGGCGACCGGCTCAACGATGCCGAGCGTGGGCTGGGGTCCTGCGGCCGGGCGAAACCGCCGGGGTACGACGGGCCTGGTCGTGACATTGATCGCCGCGGTGAAGGGCACCGCCACCTGTGCCTCGTTGCCCCGGCGGCTGCGGATCAGCCCGTCGGCCGTGTACAGCAGGCTGCCGTCGGCGCGCCAGACCGGCGGGAACGGAAACACGTCCTCCTCAGGAGCGGACACCGGCGTGCTGGTACCGGCAACCAGATCCAGCACCATCAGCCGGTGACGGGCGATGGCGGGAAAGTTGAGCTGTTCCACGGCCGCGACGAAGGCGAGCGCCTTGCCGTCCGGGCTCCACGCCGGCCCGGCCGGGCGCAGGTCGCGGGAGCCGGCGACCTGCACCGGCGGTTCGCCGGGCTTGTCCAGCTCGGCAACATAGAGGCCAGGCAGCCCTCCGCGGTCGGAGACGAAGGCAAGACGACGGCCATCCGGCGAGACCGCCGGCCAGTAGTCGTCGGCCGGACCGGTCGTCAGCGGGGCCAGATCACCTGATTCCACCGCCAGTCGCCAGATGTCGAGACTGCCGTTGCGATCCGAGCTGAAGGCAATGTGCCGTCCGTCCGGGAACCAGGCCGGCTCCCGGTCATCCATGATGCCGCTGGTGAGGGGGCGCGCCCGTCCGCCACTCGCATCGCTGATCCAGAGGTCGAAGGAGCCGGTGCGGAAGGACTGATAGACCAGCCGGGTGCCATCCGGGCTGAAGCGGGGGAGATGATCATTGCCCAGCTCGTCGGTGAGGGGCCGGGCTGTGCCGCCGACCGACGGCAACGACCAGAGCCGGCCCTGGATGTCGAGGGCGAGAGTCTGGCCGTCCGGTGCAAGGCTGAGAGCGAAGTTCGTGCCCTCGGAAAAGGTGACCGTGCGGGACCCGGCGAACGCGTCGGCCGGACAAAAGCCTCCGCCCAGCAGCGGCCCCCCCAGCGCCAGCAGGAGTACCAGCACAGGGCGGGCGCGGCAGCAGTCCGGGGTGGGGCGCGGTAGCATGGCTTCCGATGGAGCTACAGGAAGTCGCGATTGTGCCAGCCGGTTCCCTGCTCGGCATCGCCCGGCGGGCCCGGAAGCGTGCACCGATGGAGTTGCTGGCCGAAAGCCCGGTCAGCCTCGAAGCCGGCATTGCGGGCGATTTTCGGGGACGCCCCGGGAGCCGGCAGGTGACGGTGCTCGCCGCCGATGGCTGGGACGCTGCCTGCGCGGAATCGGGTCTCGACCTTCCCTGGTCCGCGCGCCGCGCCAATCTGCTGGTGACGGGCCTCGACCTGCGGCAGACCACTGGCCGGATCCTGCTGCTGGGAGACGAGGTGGCGCTGATCATCACCGGCGAACTCGAGCCTTGTGAGCGGATGGACGAGGCAGCACCGGGCCTGCGTGCGGCGCTGCTGCCGGAGTGGCGGGGTGGCGTGACCTGCCAGGTGCGGCAGGGCGGGCGGCTGCGGGCGGGCGATCCGGTCCGCTTCCAGGGCTGATCCCTGAACCCCGGGCGGGTGCCGGCAGGTCCACCGGGTGGATGGCCCTGAAACCGGCGGCGGTGGTGCCCCCGGATAGCCGTCAGTATCATCAGTCGCGGCTGTCCCGCGTTCTGTGCAGGAGTCTACATGCGGATCATCGTCGCAATCACGGGCGCGAGCGGCGCCATCTACGGCATCCGCCTGCTGGAAGCCCTGCGCGAAGTTCCCGGCATGGAGGTGCATCTCGTCATCAGCAACGGCGGCAAACTCAATATCTCCCTCGAAACCGACTGGTCCCTGAAAGACGTTGAGGCGCTCGCCCACGAGGTACACAGCGACCAGAACCTGGCAGCCACCATTGCCAGTGGCTCGTTCCGGACGGGCGGCATGATCGTGGCACCCTGCTCGATGAAAACCCTGTCGGGGATCGTGAACTCCTATGCGGACACGCTGATCGTCCGGGCGGCTGACGTGATCCTGAAGGAGCACCGCAGGCTCGTCCTGATGCCCCGGGAAACCCCGCTGCATGTGGGCCACTGCCGGCTGCTGCTGCAGGCCGCCGAGATGGGTGCGATCATCGCGCCGCCCATGCCAGGCTTCTACAACGATCCGCAGACGATCGACGACCTGCTGAACCATAACGTGGGTCGCGTGCTGGATCTCTTCGACATCGAGAGCGGCCTCGTCAAGCGCTGGAAGGGCGCCCGCGAGAGCCGGCGCAAGCCTTGATGCCCGAATTCCACCTGGAACGGGTGCGGGAACTGCTGGCAGCGCATGGCACCGTCACCCTCGCCACGGCGGCCGACGGTGCTGCCTGGGCTGCCACCGTGTTCTATGCCAGCGATGCGGACCTCAACCTTTATTTCGTCAGTGACCTGCGCACCCGCCACGGGCGGGACATGCAGCGGGAAGACCGGGTTGCCGCTGCGATCAACCGCGACGTGTCCACCTGGGACGAGGTGATCGGCCTGCAGCTCGAAGGTCGTGCCGAGGTGCTGGAAGGTGAGGCCCGGCAGCAGGCACTGGCGATTTACCTGGCAAAGTTCATTGACGTGGCCCGGCTCTTTGACCAGCCAAGGGACAGCAGTGAAAAGCTGATCGCCGACCGGCTGCAGCGCACGCCCTTCTGGCGCCTGACACCGGACTGGATCCGGTTGATCGACAGCAGCCGCGGCTTCGGCTGGAAGTGGGAAACCCGGCCGCGCGACGCGGCCGCCGCCGGTTAGTACCGTTCCCGGATCAGCCGGACTGGTCCGGTGAAGCGTTCAATGCGCGTGCGGCCCCGCAGCGGCGCCAGTGAAATGCGCGGATTCCTGACCCGGGTGTCCGGCACCAGATCGAGCCAGTGGCGGATCAGGTTGAGGCGGCCCCGTCGCTGCTCGTTGAAGTTCACCAGGTGCCAGGGGGCGTGAGGGGTATGGGTGGCGCGGAACATCGCCTCCCGGGCCCGGCCGTAGTCGGCGTAGTGTTCCCGGGCCTTCATGTCCACCGGTGACAGCTTCCAGCGCTTCAGGGGATCGAGGGCGCGCTCGGCGAAGCGTTCCTCCTGATGCACCTGATCCACGGCCAGCCAGTATTTGTAGAGCAGGATGCCGTCGTTCACCAGGGCCTTCTCGAAGACCGGGGCCTCCTTGAGGAACTGCCGGTACTGTGCCTGGCTGCAGTAACCCATCACCTTCTCGACGCCGGCCCGGTTGTACCAGCTGCGATCGAAGAGCACGAGTTCGCCGGCTGACGGCAGGTGGGCGATGTAGCGCTGGAAGTACCACTGGCTCTGTTCGCGCTCGGTGGGTCTGGCCAGCGCCACGACGCGCACATTGCGCGGGTTGAGCGTGGCCGTGATGGCATTGATGGTGCCGCCCTTGCCGGCCGTATCCCGCCCTTCCAGCACCAGGATCATCCGCCGTCCGGTATGGGTCAGCCAGTGCATCAGGTTGTTGAGCTTGAGCTCGAGTGGTGCTAGCTGCTCCTCGTAGTCCTTCTTCTTCAGCTTGTCGCGCTTCACGAGGTGGTCACTCCGCTTCGTCTACCGACTGTTGACATTTCGCCGCCTTCCCTGAGCGTGTGAGTCCATGCACATACGTGGATACTGAATCGGCTGCGGGCCGGTCGGCGAACCATGGCGGTTGGCAGGTTTGCAGTCAGCATACTCTGCGCTGATACTACGGCCCGCAAGCGTGCCTCCCCAATGCCTTCACTCCGAAAGGGACGTTGTCCATGAGCCAGCCTGCACCCGGCACCCCGTCGGACGGCATCAAGTTTGGTCCCATCTGGATGGTACCCGGCGTCAGCCGGGTAAACGCCCGGGTTTTCTTCTTTGTCGCCTATATGACCATTGGCCTGCTGGTCTACAACTCGATCGGCGTGCCCTATCTGCTGCAGCAGAACCTGGCCGTGGCCCTGTCGGACCAGGGCCGGATCATCGGCGACCTCCAGTTCCTCAGCGAGATCATTCTGCTGCTGAGCTTTGGACCCGCCGGCGTCATGGCCGACCGGATCGGCCGGCGCGGGGTCTACGCCCTGGGTATCAGCACCATGGGCCTCGGCTATTTCCTGCTGCCGCTGGCCACCACGCTGACCGAACTGTTCGTTTACCGCGGCATCCTCGGGCTCGGCATCGCGCTGGCGAGCGGCATGCTGATCACGATCCTGGCCGATTACCCCGAGGACCGCTCGCGGGGCAAGGCAACTGCCATCATCGGCATCCTGAACGGTGTCGGTGTGCTGACCGTGGCCCTGACCATGGGACGCCTGCCCAATGTGCTCATGGACCGCTTCGGCATGACACCAGAACTCGCCGGCCGCTACACCTTCTGGCTGATCGCCGGACTGTGCTTCGTGGTCGGGGCAATTGCGGCCCGGGGCCTCAAGGGCGGGAC
>CAYOXI010000083.1:0-8280 GCA_964407855.1 uncultured Chromatiaceae bacterium | reverse complement strand
ATGCTCGGGTCCGTGTCCCGGATGACCGACCTGCAGATCGCTGACCTGCACGATATTGGCCTGGACTATGCCCGTACCCTCTTCCTGTGGCGCCAGCGTTTCATGCGCCGGCTGCACGAAGTACGCCTGCTGGGCTATCCGGATGAGTTCATCCGGATGTGGGAGTGGTATCTCGCCTATTGCGAAGGCGGCTTCCTGGAGCGGGCGATCAGTGCCGTGCAGGTGGTGTTTGACAAACCGGATGTCCGGCTGCAGCCCGTGAGGTGCGCATCATGAGGACGACGAGAAGTTCGACCCGGCTCGTTGCCGTGCTACTGACTGCCACGCTCACTGCCTGCACATCGACCGACAGGCAACTGCCCGAGGGCGAGCCTCATAGCGCTCTGGTGCCGATCCGTGCGTCCGGCCTGCAGAACGCGTGGGTGGTGCCAGATGTTGATCTCGGCACCTATCGCCGCGTACGACTGGCGCCCGTGGAGGTCGAGTTCCGGCCAACACCTCCCGGTGCGGGGTCGACGCTACGGCGGGGACAGGATCGGGAGTTTCCGCTGAGCCCGGCGGACCAGCAGCGGCTGATCGACACCGTGACGGAAGTCTTCCGCGAGGAACTCGGCCGAAGCCGGTCGCTCAGCCTGACCGAAGACAGCGGCGACGACGTTTTGATGATCCGGGCAAGGCTGGTGGACATCGTCTCCCGCGTGCCCCCGGAAGGTCCCGGACGCGTGGACATCTATGTGGACGAAGTCGGGGAAGCAACCCTGGTCGTCGAACTTCAGGATGCGGTCAGCGGCACACTGCTCGCGCGGGTCGAGGACCGACGGGTAGCCGACCCGACCTCCGGATCGGGTGGCCGGACCGACCTCATGCGCGCCAATTCAGTCACGGCCTGGGCTGAAGTCCGCCGGCTGGTCCGCCGCTGGGGCAGCGTCCTTACCCGGTGGCTTGACGACCTGCACGCGGGTTGAGCTGTCAGAACCTGCGACCCACCGTCACGGCCGCCACAAAGGGGTCGATCTCAACCGTCCCGAGACGCTCGCCGTCGAGGTCGGCCCGGCTGTCGATGTCGATCCAGCGCACCTCGGCATTCAGGTACCAGTCGGAGTTCAGTGCGTAGTCCACGCCCGCCTGGAAGTTGATCCCGAAGGAGTCATCCAGCTCCAGGTCCGCGCCGTCCAGCGCGCCCGTGGTCTTCTCGGAGAAGAACAGTGTCCAGTTGAGGCCGGTCCCCACATAGGGCTTCAGGGGCCCAAGTGGCAGGTGATACTGGATATTCAGGGTCGGCGGAATATGTTTGGTGCTACCCACCCGGGCGCCGCCGAGGTTGATGTCGTGCTCAAACGGGGTTGCCGCCTGCAGCTCCACTGCCACAGCTGGTGTGATGAAATACGACACGCTGAAGGTGGGAGCGATATCGTCATCGACACTCACCCGCACGGGATCTCCCTCGATGTCCAGGGTCAGGTTATTGGACTTCGGATCGACGAGGTGCAGTCCGGCGCGGACCACCCAGTCACCGGCCGCCGGCCAGTCAGTGGCGGATGCGCTACCTGGTCCGGCGAGCAGCAGGGCCGTCGACAGGCCGGCCAGCACAGCGGGGATACTTGCAACGTGAGTCATTGACTACCTCCTTTGGAGGCGCCCATTAAAGGCGGCAGTCGAGGCGTTGCCTATACGTTGAAATCCCTATGCGGCTTCCGCCCGGGCGGATTCCTCGCCACCGAGCACGTCCAGAAGTTCAGCGACGAGCTGGCCAAGCTCCCCGGTCATCAGGGCAAAGTCGATATCGAACTGCTCATTGGCATTCTCGCCCGTCGCGTTGTCGTCCCTGTAGACGTCGAGAAACTGCACCCGCCTGATCTTCAGGTCGTGCTGCAGAAGGAAGGCAATGCGTTCGTTCCAGACGAGGCCTGTTCTGGTGGGCGTCTTCCCGGACGCGAGGTGGGCCTTGATTTCCCGGCCATCCAGCGGGTGACGTACATAGCGAATTGCCGATGCTCCGCCAATGGCGGTCAGTTCCAGGTCTTCGTCGATGGCGAAGCGGCCGGGTGCAGTTCCGTGGGTCAGCCAGGCGGCCATCGCTGCGGCTGGGGACTGCCGGGTTGCCACGAGCTGCACGGCGAGACCGCCGATGCCCTCCCGCAGCAGCTCGATCAACTCTTCCGCAATGGCCGGCGTAGTGGCATTGACTGCCAGCAGGCCGGTGGCGGGGCTGAGCCACGCACAGGTAGTACGGCGACGGGAAAAGGCCCGCGACCGGAACTCATCCGTAACACGCGCCTTCAGGTCGCGCATCTGGCGGCGTCCGACCGGGTAGCCCTGCTGGGCAGCCAGGGCAACGGCCCGGTCCCTGGCTTCCTGGTTGACCACCGACGCGGGCAGCAGCTTCTGATCAATACCAAAGGCGAGGAGGTGCTCACCACCCCGGGAATACAGGTAGCGTTCCTCGTAACCACTGTGGACCCACCCACGGGTCCGCAGATCGAAGCCGCCACAGGGCTGCAGCGGACGACGGGCCAGCGTCTCCTCCAGAGCGGTGACCGGGAGCGTCCAGCCGCTGCTCAGTCGATAGAGAATGAGATTGCGAAACAGCATGGATCAGACCCCGGCCTGCGCACGACCCAGCGCCCGGCGAATCGCCTCCTCCCGGGCCTCGTCGATGGCTGCCTCAACCGCCGCGACATCAACGGCACTGTCGTCGAAGACAAAGTTGCCGGTCAGTTCAGTATCCGGACTGAGCCTGCCCGCTTCGAACAGGGCCCACATTTCTTCCGCGTAACAGGTATCCGCCAGATCCGGCGCGAAGCGCGCCAGAGTCGCCGTGATGTTCTGCACATCCCGCTGCAGCATCGCCCGGGCGGCGTTGTTGCCGGCCGCACTCACCACCTGGGGAAAATCGATGATGACGGGGCCCTGGTCGCCAACGAGTACGTTGTACTCCGAGAGATCACCATGGACGAGTCCGGCGCAGAGCATGCGGACGATCTGGCCGATCAGAAAACGGTGGTAGTCGCGCGCCTGCGCCGGGGGATGATCCACTTCGGCGAGCCCGGGCGCGGCGCGCCCTTCCGCGTCAGTGACCAGCTCCATCACGAGCACACCGTCAAAGAAACCGCAGGGCTCTGGCACCCGGACGCCGGCCGCGGCCAGACGGTAGAGCGCATCCACCTCGGCCGTCTTCCAGGCGGCCTCCTGCTCCCGGCGCCCGAAATTCGTGCTCCTGGCCATGGCACGGGCCTGGCGACTGCCCTTTACCCGCCGACCTTCCTGGTATTGCACGCGCTGCTGGAAGCTCCGCTGGGCCATGTCCTTGTAGACCTTGGCGCAGCGGATCTGGTCGCCGGAGCGCACCACGTAGACGGAAGCTTCCTTGCCACTCTTCAGCGGGCGCAGGACTTCGTCAATCACGCCGTCATCAATGAGTGGCTGCAGGGCAGCGGGGATCTTCATGGGGTTGGCGGGCTTTCCTGGCATCCATCGAGGCCAGGCGGCATTCCCGACTGAATCACCCTCGCGGGCGTCAGTGTATCAGGCCGGCCGGGGCTCGCCGGTACCATCACTCCCGAGACCGACCAGGCGGGCACCGACGGACAGGGCACCGTCAATGGTCGGGGCGTAACCGTCAGCGCCGACCTTCCGCCACAGTTCCGGTACTTCGTCAAAGGCACCACCCCCAACGAGTACCCGTACCGGCCGCTCACAGCGGGTGCGAATCGAATGCACGGTCTGCTCGACCCGGGCGACATGGGTCGCCATGGTCGCACCGAGCATCAGCAGGTCGGCGCCGAAGAAGGTCAGCATGGTGGGAAATTCCTGCAGAGGCACGTCTGCACCGACGAAGATCACCCGCCAGCCAGCCAGCTGATAGAGGTCGCCGACCGCCCGCAGGCCGATATCGTGAACATTGCCCGACACGGCGGCCACAACCACCGTCCGCCCATTGGGTGGCTGGCCGGTCGCCTGGTCCGCCACGACGGCCATCACCCGCTGGGTAGCCGCGGTGACCATGTGCTCCTCGGCAATGCCGATTTCCCCTGCGTGCCACAGGCGGCCCACCTCACGCTGGGCGGGGAGCAGCACACGGGTATAAGCAGCTTCAGCACCCAGGCCATTCAGCGCTGCCCGGGTGACCAAGCGGATGCCGTCGGCGACGTTGCCGGCGAGGATCTGCTCGAGGTAGGTCAGCGCCAGCCGGTGGTGGGGTTGGGCCGGATCCAGTTCAGAGGCCTCGGGCACGGGCGGCGGACCGGCCAGTCCCGTCAGGGCGGCCTCAAGGTAGGCCAGGGGCAAGGGCATGGCCGGTGCGGGCAAGCGCTCTGCCAATACGTCCCGCAGGGCCTCAAGGCTGCGCCGGAGGTCGCCTTCGTCCTGCTGCCGGGCCAGGAACGCCTTGCGTGACCAGGTGACCCGGCCGGTAAACAGGCGGTCTTCGCCGGCGGCGACGGCAGCGGCCAGCTCCAGGACCCGCTGGGTCAGATGCGCCCGCCAGGCGCTGCCTGCGCCCGTACCTGCCCGCTCAGGCAGACCGGGGTCGCGATCCAGCATCAGGCCGACTGCATAGCCCGCATAGCCTGCCGCACCCCGCTCGAGTAGGTCCGCAGAAAAGGGGTTTGCGGCTGATCCTGGCTGACGCTTCATGTGTCGGCTTTCGCCCCCGACCGGTGGCCGGATTCAGTGCACATCTCATTCTGCCAGAGGCTTGGGCGCGGTGCGCGAGGCTCGACCCCGGTGTGGTCACCGGTCGGCGCCGGACCAGCCCTGCCGCTCCGTGGGCGCCCCTCCGTGGCAGAATGCGACCTCGTTCCCTTATCGAGAGCCGGTCCCGATGCGTCCCCTCAGCACTGCCCTCGTGTCCCTGCTTGCCCTCGGCCTCGGCCAGGTTGTACTGGCCGAAGTAGCCGCCAAGCCCACCGTGCTGATCACCGGGGCCAACCGGGGTATCGGACTGGAACTGGTCCGCCAGTATTCGGAGCGGGACTGGAAGATCATTGCCACGGCACGGGATGTGCCCGGCGCGACCGAATTGCAGGCACTGGCCGACGAGGATCCGGACATCACGATCGAGCAGCTGGACGTGACCGATCATCCTGCGATCGACACGCTGGCCAGCAAGTACCAGGACCAGCCCATTGACGTGCTGCTGAACAATGCGGCCAAGACGCCCCGCTACATGTCGGCCATGCGCGGCGCCACCACCATCGACTACGAGGAGGCCCGGAACAGCTTCGAGATCAATGCGCTGGGTCCGGCCAAGCTGGTAGCCGCCTTCCTGCCCCATGTGGAGGCGTCGGATCAGAAGAAGATCGTCGCGATCTCCAGCAAGGCGGGCTCCTTCGGCGAGGGCCCGGAGATGTCGATGATGTACGAGTACCGCACCAGCAAGGCGGCGCTGAACATGATCGTCCACACGCTGGGTTTCGAGACCGCGAAGAAGGGCGTCACCATCGTGGCGGTTTCGCCGGGTACCGTGGACACCAAGCCGGTAGCCGGTGAACTGGGATTCGGCTCGAACTTCAGACAGCCGGGCGCCATTCCGCCGGAAGAAAGTGTCGCGGGGATCATCCGCCTGATCGACGGGCTGACGCCCGCGCAGAACGGCCAGTTCCTGGACCACAAGGACAGCCGCATCATCGCCTGGTGACCGGCACCGGGCTGCCGGGCCGTGCTATTTGACGACCGTCACCGGCACCGGCGAAAGATGCAGGACCTTGCTGGTAGTCGAGCCCAGCAGCACAGCTGCCACCTTACCCAGGCCGCGGGCACCCAGCACGATCTCGTGGCAGCCGGATTCCCGGGCGAATCCGACGATGGTCGTGGCAACCTCGCCGCTGCGCAGGTAGCACTCTCCCGGCAGCTTGAGCGACACGAGCAGCTGCCGCGCCTCCTTCAGGGCCTTTTCACCATTAACGGCCTGGTGCTCGGCGATCATTGCCCGGGTAACGAAACGACTCGGCAGTACTGCGGGCTGAACATTGAGCACCAGCACTTCGACCGGGCTGCCCGGCATGCGGTTGCGGGCGACATGCCGGAGCGCACGCAGCGCCGGCGGCGAGCCATCCATGGGAACGAGAATCTTTTTCAGTCGGGGCATTCGCCTGCCACCTTCCCAGCGCAGGCGGCATGCTGGCCCTTCCGGGCGGATTGGTCAACAGGTGGCCGGCATGGCCCGGAGCACGTAGCACTTGAGATAGCCGGTCTCCTGCAGCCCGAGCAGCACGGGGTGGTCGCGTCCCGCGCCGCGCCTCTCCAGAATCTGCACCGTGCGCCTCGCATCGGCTGCCGCCGACTGGAGCATCGCCTCGAAATGGGCTTCGTCCACGTGGTGACTGCAGCTGCAGCTGATCAGGTAGCCGCCGGGCGACAGCAACTGCAGGGCTCGCAGGTTGATCTCCTTGTAGCCCCGGAGACTGGCGGCCAGCGCTGACTTGTTCTTCGCGAAGGCCGGCGGATCGAGGACTATCGTGTCGTAGGTTTTGCCTGCGTCCACCTCGGCACGCAGAAACTCGAAGGCATTTGCCTCGACCACCTCCACGTTGCCGATGCCGTTCAGGACCGCATTGTCCGCAATCCGCGCACAGGCAGGTGCCGAGCTGTCGACGGCGACTACGCGCTCCGCGCGGCGGGCCATCTGCAGCGCAAAGCCGCCGCTGTAGCTGAAGCAGTCCAGCGCAACGCCGCGCGCGTAACGGCCGGCCACGACGTGGTTCTCGCGCTGGTCAAGGAAGGCCCCCGTCTTCTGCCCGCCATGCAGGCTTACTGCCAGCTGGAGTTGCCCTTCGCGGATCAGGACCGGATCCGGGACGTCGCCGAAGACGATGCCCCGCTCGACGGGCAGTCCTTCGAGGCCCCGCACGCTGGCGTCCGAGCGGTTCATGATGCCCTTGCAGCCGAACATGCGGGCGAGGATCGGCACGAGCTGGTCGCGGCGCTGCTCCATCGCGGGAATCAGGAACTGGACGCTGAGATAGTCCCCATAGCGGTCCACGACGAGACCGGGCAGGCCGTCCCCGTCACCATGGATGACCCGGTAGCTGTTCTCTCCGGGAAACAGTGCCCGCCGCAGCAGGGCGGCGGACTCGATTCGCCCGGCGAAAAACGCGTCGTCGACCGGCCGCTCGTCACCAACCAGATAGCGGAGCGCAATCTTCGAGGCTGCGGAATAGCAGGCCTGCCCGAGAAACCGCCCAGCCTCGTTGACGACCCGCACGACGGATCCGGAGGCGAGCTCCGCCGGAACCACCGTGTCCGTGCGGTAGATCCACGGATGCCCGGCCGTCCAGCGGCTTGCGCCGCGACGGCTCAGTACAACCGTGGCGGACGCCGGGCCGGTTACGACCGGGCTTTCAGGGCGTCCCGGATCTCGGTGAGCAGCTGCTGATCGGGAGTCGGGCCGGGTGGCGGCGCGGGTGGCGCCTCCTTCCTAAGGCGGTTGATGGTCCGCACCATCAGGAAAATGATGAAGGCCAGAATGACAAAGTCCAGCACGGTGTTGAAAAAGAGTCCGTAGCGGAGGACCGGGGCGCCGGCATCGCTGGCGGCCTTCAGTGTCGCGAAATCGCCGCCGGTCAGGCTGATGAAAAGATTGCTGAAATCCACCTTGCCGAGCGCCAGGCCGACGATTGGCATGATCACATCCTCCGTCATGGAGGCCACGATCTTGCCGAAGGCAGCACCGATGATGACACCGACGGCCAGATCCATGACATTGCCCTTCAGGGCGAACTCCTTGAATTCTTTCAGCATGGGTAACTCCTCGTGGAATCTCAGCAAGGGGTGCCTGGCGCGTCGTGACTGCCAGGCGACTGGTCTGGTGATGGATCACCAGCGGGTAGGCTAAGCTGCGTGCTGGATGATCGCAAGCCCCGGCCCATGCTCAGGAAGCTCGAACTCGAATTCTACGGCGCGACGCGTGAAGTCACCGGCTCCTGCCATATCCTCCGGGTGGAAGACCGGACGTTACTCCTCGAATGCGGACTGCTTCAGGGGGGACGTGACCGCCAGGCCCGCAATCGCGAGGAGTTCCCCTTCGATCCGGCCAGCATCGACGCGGTGATCCTGTCCCATGCCCATATCGACCACTGTGGCCGTCTGCCGCTGCTGGTCAAGCGGGGGTTCACGGGCCCCATCTACGCACAGCGGGCGACAACTGCGCTGTGCAGGATCATGCTGGAAGACAGTGCGCGGCTGGCCGAAAGCGATGCGGAGCGGGACAACCGCAAGCGCAGGTCGCCCGACGAGGGGCCGTTGGTCCCGCTGTACACCGCGGCGGATGTGGAGCGCACC
>CAYOXI010000082.1:0-8441 GCA_964407855.1 uncultured Chromatiaceae bacterium | reverse complement strand
TCCATTACGGAGGCATCTGCGCCATGCCCGTCAACCTGTCAGTAAAGAATGTTCCCGATGCCCTGGCCGAACAGCTCCGGGCCCGGGCGGCGCGCAATCACAGGTCCCTCCAGCGGGAGTTGCTCAGCCTCCTCGAGGCCGTTGTCGACGAGAGCGCCCCGACACCGGCCCCACCCATGCCCGCCAGCCCGCGGATGTCAATTGACGAGGTGGTGCAGCAGTCACGCCAGTTGTTTCCCGGTGGTACCGAGAGCTCGGTCGGGTTTATCCGCGCCCTGCGCGACGGCCGCTGACCGGTGGCGCTGCTCAGGGTCGCTGAACCACCCTCTGCCTACGGACGCCGCCCGCTCCTCGTGGCCGATGCCACGGTCCTGGCGGCGGCCCTCTTCGGCGAGGCGGAACAGCTGCAGGCCGCGGCAATGCTCCAGGCGCGCGCGCTGTGCGTGCCGCACCTCGTGGACTACGAGATCACGAGTGTTGCCCTGAAGAAAATCCGGCACGAGCAACTGGACGAGGGCGCCGTGCGCCTGTGTCTGGAGGCCTATGCAGCCCTGGATCTGCAACGGCACGCCGTGGCCGTCGGCCCGGTGCTGGCACTCGCGCAGCGTTACCGGCTCACGGCCTATGACGCCGCCTACCTGTGGCTGGCCGAACAGCTGCAGGCTCCGCTGGCCACGTTCGATGCGCAACTCGCTGCGGCGGCCGGGAAACACCTCGCCGGGGGCACGGATCCAGCCCTGTCCTGAGTACGGTTGCCGGCGGCGGCGCTTACAATCCCTGCATGGATCAGAGTCCCGCGCCGCTGGCGCCCCCCGCCGGCGACACCCACACGCCGGTGATGCAGCAGTACCACCGGATCAAGGCCGAACATCCGGGCCTGCTGCTCTTCTACCGGATGGGCGATTTCTACGAACTCTTCTACGACGATGCCCGCCGGGCCGCCGCATTGCTCGACATCACGCTCACCGCGCGGGGCAAATCGGCGGGCCAGAGCATCCCGATGGCGGGCGTGCCGTATCACGCCGCCGACCAGTATCTCGCCCGGCTGGTGCGGGCCGGCGAGTCAATCGCGCTCTGCGAGCAGATCGGCGATCCGGCAACCAGCAAGGGCCCTGTCGAGCGCCGGGTGGTACGCATCCTGACGCCCGGCACCCTCACCGACGACGCGCTGCTCGAAACGCGCCGGGACAACCTGGTCGCGGCACTGTGCCGGGGCGGTACCGGCTTCGGGCTGGCCTGGCTCGATCTTTCGGCCGGCCGCTTCTGCGTTGCACAGCCGGCCACGATCACCGACCTGCAGGCGGAGCTCGCCCGCCTGCAGCCGGCCGAACTGCTGGTCGAGGAAGGCCTGGAGCTGCAGCCTGGCCTGCCGGAGGCGCTGGCCGCCCACGCGATGCCGCCCTGGCATTTTGACCTCGCCACCGCCAACCGCCTGCTCTGCGCCCAGTTCGGCACCCGGGATCTGGCGGGTTTCGGGTGCGCGGACCTCACCGACGGACTCCGCGCGGCGGGCTGCCTGCTCCAGTACGCCCGGGACACCCAGCGGAGTGCCCTGCCCCACCTGCTGGGCATTAGCGCCGAGCGGACGGTTGACGGCCTGCTGGTGGATGCCGCCAGCCGCCGCAACCTCGAGCTGGAGCAGAGCCTGGCCGGTGATTCGGCCGCCAGCCTGGCCGGCGTGCTCGACCATTGCAGCACGACGATGGGGAGCCGGCTGCTGCGCCGCTGGCTCAACCGGCCCCTGCGCGACCGCGCGGTCCTCCGGCACCGTCACCAGGCCGTCGAAACCCTCCGCGACCAGCGCGACGCGGCGCTCCCGGCAAACCTCAGGCTCATCGGCGACCTGGAGCGGATCCTGTCCCGCGTGGCGTTGCAGTCGGCCCGGCCCCGCGACCTTGCCCAGCTGCGCACCGCGCTCGGCCTGCTGCCGGACCTCTCGGCAATCCTTGCGCCGCTCGACGCACCCCGCCTGCAGGAACTGCGCGCGGGGCTTGGCAATCACGGAGCCACCTGCGAACTGCTCGACCGGGCGCTGGTCGAGAGCCCGCCACCACTGATTCGCGACGGCGGCGTGATCGCCGGCGGCTACGACGCCACGCTGGACGAGCTCCGCGACATCAGCGACAACGCCGACCGCTATCTGCTCGAACTGGAGGCCCGCGAGCGGGCGCGCACCGGCCTGCCCTCGCTGAAGGTGGGCTACAACCGGGTGCACGGCTACTTCATCGAACTGAGCCGGGGCCAGGCCGACAGGGCGCCCGCCGACTACCAGCGCCGCCAGACGCTCAAGGGCGCCGAGCGCTATGTCACGCCGGAGCTGCGGGAGTTCGAGGGCAAGGTGCTGTCCGCCCGGGACCGGTCGCTGGGCAGGGAGAAGGAACTCTATGCGGCCCTGCTCCAGCGGCTGGCCGAAGACCTGGCAGCCCTGCGGACCATGGCCGGAGCGGTCGCCGAACTGGACGTGCTGGCCAACCTGGCCGGGCGCGCGGCGAGCCTGAACTACTGCCGGCCCGTGCTCCGCGACGAGCCCGGCCTGCTGATCCGCGGCGGCCGGCACCCGGTGGTGGAGCAGCTGCTCGGCAATCCCTTCATCCCCAACGACCTGTGCCTGGATGAGCAGCGCCGGCTGCTGGTGATCACCGGGCCGAACATGGGCGGCAAATCCACCTACATGCGCCAGGCTGCGCTGATTGCGCTGCTCGCCCACATCGGCTCCTTTGTGCCCGCTGACGCCGCGGAAATCGGCCCGCTGGACCGGATCTTTACCCGGATCGGCGCCGCCGATGACCTGGCAGGTGGGCGTTCGACCTTCATGGTGGAGATGACCGAGACCGCCAACATCCTGCACAACGCGACGGCCAGCAGCCTGGTGCTGATGGACGAGATCGGACGGGGCACCAGCACCTTCGACGGGCTGTCGCTGGCATGGGCGACGGCCCACCACATCGGTGCCCGGCTGCGCGCCTTCACGCTCTTTGCCACGCACTATTTCGAGCTGACCGCGCTGGCCACTGAGCTGCCCGCCTGCGCCAACGTGCACCTGGATGCCACGGAGCATGGTGACCGGCTGGTATTCATGCACGCGGTGAAGGAAGGCCCGGCCAGCCAGAGCTATGGCCTGCAGGTGGCAGCACTGGCCGGCGTGCCGGCACCGGTGGTGCAGCGGGCGCGACACTACCTGGCGGATCTCGAAGCGGGGTCCGTCGCGCAGCGCGCCGCCCACTCACCCCAGCAGGCCCTGCCGCTCGATCCGCCGCCGCCCGCACCGGACCCCCTGCGCGCCGAACTGGACACGATCAGCCCGGACGAACTGACACCGCGGCAGGCTCTCGACGCCCTCTATCGCCTCAAGCAGATCGGGTCCTAGGGCCCGCCGGGCATCAGCTGCCCGGCTGGGTGCTCCGGTAGGCGGGGGACTGGCGGTTGAACATGCCGTGCCGGAGAAAGAAGGCGGTCTGGAGCGCCACTTCGGGGGAAACGAGCAGGCCCGTGTGGGTGACGGGATAGGTCAGGTGGTCGCGGATGCCGGGCAGGCGCGTTTCTTCCACGGCGATGGTGCCATCGTTGGGCTCCGGCAGAATGCCGAGCAGCATCCCGGCGCCCACGCTGGTGGTGCCGGCAATCACACCCACGTCCCGGCTGCCTTCGTAGGCAGTAAGCACCTGCCCGATCAGGCCTTCCCGGCCCGTCTGGCCGAGCACGGCCGCCGCCAGGTCACCCAGCTGGGCGAGGCGCTCGGCCGCGACGCTGCCCCGGAGGGGTGAACCCAGGCACACGATCCGGCCAGGTCGGTTGAAGGGGCGCTTGCCGAGCGCAACCAGCGCCATCAGGCCCCCCGTGCTGTGCCCGACCAGATGCACCCGGTCGGCTGCCAGCGTATCCAGATAGTCGCGCAGCCGGAGGGCATTGGCGTTGAAGCCCGCCTCGAAGGTGGCGTACTGGAACAGCACGGTCGGAAAGCCGTGCTCGTCGCTGAGGCGATGGCGCAGCAGTCCCGCCTCGGCGCCGCTCATCCAGAGGCCATGAACTGCCACAACAATTTCAGATTCTGCCATCAGAACGGCTCTACCGTCAGGGACGGGCACGAAGGGCGCCACGCGTGGGCCGGCATGATGCTAGGCCCGGCGCCGGATTGGAAGTCCGGCGCAGTCTATGGTATCTCGCTGCCCTGCCCTCCTGAACCGGAAGCCGGAACATGTTGAAGACCTCGACGATGAAGCCCTTTGCACAGGGCGATATTTTCCTGGGTTGCAGCTATCTGAATGACGCCGAGGATGACCACAAGGGTGAGGGGCGGATACTGCAGTTCGACCGCAACTGGATCCCGAAGGGCACCCTCTATACCCGGGGAACCACCTACCTGATCGTCGGCTGCAACGTCGGTCCGGACGGCACGCTCTGGGGTTTTGACAGCCAGGGCCACGTCGTGGTCCGCGTGTCGCCGGACGGCAAACAGCTGGACAACTGGCAACCTGGCCGGGGCTTCGGCAGCGTCAGCTGGGACGCATCCGGCAATCATTACTTCGGCGAGTACTTCATCGGCCGGGAAATCTGGAAGGGCACGACGGCCCGGACATTGCCTGACGGGCGACTTGGCGACGGCAACATCTACAAGTACAGCCCCGGCCTCGAACTGCTGCAGGTCTACGAAGCCGAGAACGCGCCCGAGTTCACCGGCTTCAAGGGTGTCACGCACAGCACGATGCACCCGTCGGGCCAGTTCCTCACCTACACCACGGAAACCGGCCGGCGGCTGATGCGCTACGACATCGTCAACGACCGCCAGATGAGCGACCTGGATGCTTATCCGGATGCCGATCCTAAAAACCAGGCCGACAAGCGCTGGTTCATTGCGCCCTATTACCTGCGGGACGGACGCCTGCTGTGTACCGCCTCGGACGGCCTGCGGGTCTATCGTGAGGACGGCAGCATCGAGAAAACCATCAGCCTGCCCGGCTATGGCTGGGCTCAGGTCTGCCCCGATGTAGACCAGCGCCATGCACTGGCGGCCAACATCTGGAACGGCCTCGCCGCGCGCATCGACCTCCAGACCGGCACCGTGCTGCAGACCGTTGATTCGGGCTTCACCGCGCCGTTCCGGTCGCTAGCGGGCATCGCCGTGTACGCCTGAAGCGCGGCGGCGGGCCGCATCTGCCGGATGCACCGGCCAATGTCCGCCAGCGAACAGATCAATCCGGTGACCCACGCCTATTCTGAGAGGCCATGAAGCCACGCACCCGCCGGCTGGTTGCCGCCACCTTCCTGCTTAGAGTCAATGGACGATCAACAACGACACTTTGGGAGAACACCATGAACGAACTGAGTGGAAGCCGACTGGGCTGGATAGCCCTGGGCCTTGCCGCCGTGCTGGCCATGGGCTGCGAAAAGAAGGGCCCGATGGAACAGATGGGTGAGGAAATGGACGAGGCTGTCGACACAATTAAGAGCGGGGGCGAATCGGCTGCCAGCAAGCTGGACGATGCGATGGACGACGCCCGGGATGCTGTCGAGGACGCGACGGAGTAGCCGGGCGATCGGGATTTCTCGATCCTCAGATCACCGTCATGAACACCAGCCAGGCGAGGGCCACGCCACTGGTGAAGGCACTGCGCTCCGGGTGGCGCCATAGCGCTGCACACAGGAAAATGTTGTAGGGCATCGGCACGAAGTGCAGGGCGACGGCGAGTGCGGGATGTGCCCCCTGGACCAGCACGGCCATGGCCAGGACGGTGGCAATCAGGTTGATCACCGTAGCGTTGGTCAGGATGTCCTGCCAGAACAGCCGGGCCACGGGGACCTCGCCCTGCCAGCGGCTGTAAAACCAGGACGAGTACGGCATCGGCCTGACGCCTAAACCGGCTTGCCGCTCTCTCGCAGGCGGATCCCCGTTTCCCGGAGCTGCTGGGCCGAGACTTCGCCCGGTGCTTCCGTGAGCAGGCAGCTGGCAGTCTGGGTCTTGGGGAAGGCAATCACGTCCCGGATGTTCTCGGTGCCCGCCAGCAGCATCACCAGCCGGTCCAGACCAAAAGCGATGCCACCGTGCGGTGGCGCGCCGAACTTCAGGGCACGCAACAGGAAGCCGAACTTGCTCTCCGCCTCCTCCGCCTTGATGCCGAGGATGCGGAACACCGCGGACTGCAGCGCGGGCGTGTGGATGCGGATGGAACCGCCGCCGATCTCGTTGCCGTTCAGCACCATGTCGTAGGCCCGGGACAGTGCCTGGCCCGGCGCCGCCTCCAGGGCAGCCGCATCCGCCACCGTCGGCGCGGTAAAGGGATGGTGCAGCGCCGCCCAGCGCTTCTCCTTCGGGTCCCAGTCGAACATCGGGAAGTCCACGACCCACAGCGGATGCCAGCCGGGCTTCACGAGCTTCAGGTCGCGGCCCACGCGCACGCGGAGCGCCGCGAGTGAATCGTTGACCACCTTCTTGTGGTCGGCGCCGAAGAAGACCAGATCACCGTCGGCCAGCGCCAGGCGCGCGATCAGGGCCTGCACCGTAGCGTCCGGCAGGAACTTGAGGATCGGTGACTGCAGGCCCTCGCGGCCCTTCGCGACTTCATTGACCTTGATGTAGGCCAGGCCGCGGGCACCGTACTGGGCGACGAAGGCGGTGTAGTCGTCGATCTCCTTGCGGGAGAGCGCGCCGCCACCCGGCACCTTCAGCGCAGCCACCCGGCCCTCCGGGTCCGCCGCCGGACCGGCGAAGACCTTGAACTCGACGCCGGTCATCAGGTCGGCGACTTCCACCAGTTCCAGCGGAATGCTGAGGTCGGGACGGTCAATGCCGAAGCGGGCAATGGCCTCCGCGTAAGTCATGCGCGGCAGGGGGGGAAGCACCTCGCCGCCCACTTCCCGGAACACGGTTCGGATCAGGTCTTCCATCACCGCCATGAGGGCGCTCTCATCCATGAACGACACCTCGATGTCGATCTGGGTGAACTCCGGCTGGCGGTCGGCCCGCAGGTCCTCGTCCCGGAAGCAGCGGGCGATCTGGTAGTAGCGATCGAAGCCCGACATCATCAGGATCTGCTTGAAGAGCTGCGGCGACTGGGGCAGCGCGAAGAACTGTCCGGGATGCGTGCGGCTCGGCACGATGTAGTCCCGGGCACCCTCCGGCGTGGTGCGGGTGAGCACCGGCGTCTCCACGTCCACAAAGCCGTTGCCGTCGAGGAAGCTGCGCACCACGCGGGTGATCCGGTGGCGCAGGCGCAGACGTGCCTGCATGTCTGTCCGGCGCAGGTCGAGGTAGCGGTATTTCAGGCGCAGTTCCTCGGAAACCTCTTCGTCGTGATGGAAGGGTGGCGTCTCCGAGGTGTTGAGTACCGTCAGATCGACGGCGAGCAGCTCCACCTCGCCAGTTGCGAGCTTCGGGTTGACGGTACCGGCCGGCCGGGGCCGCACGGTACCCCGCACGCTGACCACAAATTCGCTCCGGAGCTTCTCGCCGGCAGCAAAAACCTCGGCAGCAGACGGATCGAACACCACCTGCAGCAGCCCTTCCCGGTCGCGCAGGTCGATGAAGATCACCCCGCCGTGATCCCGGCGCCGGTGCACCCAGCCTGCGACGGTGATTTCCTGGCCGACGGCGGCGGCGGTGACTTCACCGCAGTAATGGGTACGCATGAGCGAAGCTATCCGGAAGTGGGTGGACTGGAGGACGCGTCAGTGCTTGTGGCCGCCGGGCCCATGGGAATGGGTGCTGCCGCCATGGCTGTGGCTATGCCCGCCGCCACCGTGGCTGTGGCCGCAGCTGCTGTCGTGGGTATGGCCCTTGGCGGTGTCCAGCGAATGGCCCTTCTTCTCCCCGGCCTCGGGCTTGTCGCCAGCCTTGTCAGCTGATTTGTCGGCTGACTTGTCGGCGCCTGGCTTGCCCTTGTCGCGGAAGTCGGTCTTGTACCAGCCGCTGCCCTTGAGGTGGAAGTTGGGCGCCGCGGCGAGCTTGCGCAGCTTGAGCTTGCCGCACGCGGGACACTTGCGCAGCACGCCCTCGCCGGCCTTCTGCAGGACGTCGAAGCTGTGGCCGCAGGCCTGGCACTGGTAGTCAAAGATGGGCATGGGGTAGACCTCTGATCAGGCGCGCAATTCTAGCCTAGTGCCGGGATTCCCGGCGACTTTGTGAAGACCAGCCCGTCGTCGGCCACGTCGGCCCGGATCACCGCCCCGGGTCCGAAGTTGCCCTTCAGGATTTCCTGGGCCAGCGGATTCTCCACCTGCTGCTGGATCGCGCGCTTCAGCGGCCGGGCGCCGTAGACCGGGTCGAAGCCGGCTTCGGCCAGGCGGTCGAGGGCCGCGTCGCTCACGCCGAGCGTCATGTCGCGCTCCGCGAGCCGGGCTGTCAGGAAGCCCAGCTGGATGCGGACGATGTCGCGGATCTGCGCAGCGGACAGCGGGTGGAAGACCACGATGTCATCGACCCGGTTGATGAACTCGGGCCGGAAGTG
>CAYOXI010000081.1:4352-8547 GCA_964407855.1 uncultured Chromatiaceae bacterium | reverse complement strand
GCCTCGGCGCCGTAGAAGCGGGCATCGCTCTGGGTGTAGGGGGCCACCGGCAGGCCGTCTTCTTCGTCCTCCGTGACCTCCTGGTAGATGTAGTCGTCGATCGAGTTGTAGAACACCTGCGCCTTCCACTGGACCCGTCCCAGCCGCCGGGCAATGCCGACATCCACGTTGGTCGACACTTCCTTCTCTGCGGTGCCGCCGTCCACCGCCAGCAGGCCGATCTCGAACTGGCGCGTGGCCAGATGGGGACCATCGGAATACAGCTCCTCGGCGGCGGGATTGCGCTCCGTGCGCGACAGCTGGGTGGTCAGGCGGTACGCAGCCGACAGATCCCAGGCCAGACCAGCCGCCAGTGACAAGGCCGTCTCGTCGTAGTCGGGCACCTCGGCATCCGCCTGGTGCTCCAGCGCCTCCACCCGTCCGCCGAACTGCAGGTAGCCGAAGCTGGTGTCCCGCTCCTCACTGATGAAGACGCCAAGCGTCTCGGTTTGGGTACGGGGGACAAAGGCTTCCTCGCCGACGGCGGAAAAGTCCCGGTCGTCCACCTGCAGGCCGACCACGCCGCGCCAGCCGGCCAGCGGCCGGTGCAGGACCTCTGCCCGCAGCTGCCAGGCCTCGTTGTCGAAGACCGTGCCAGGCTCGCCCGAGGGCTCCACTTCCACATGTTCGTAGTCATTGGTGCCGAAGGCGAGCTTCACGGACTCGACCGGGCCGCTGAAGCGGTAGAGGCCGCGCACATCCACGCGCGTCTGCTCGAGGTCGAGGAAGGGGCCGGGGAAGAGCGCCGGATCCTCGCCCGGCTCCTCTTCCTCTTCTGCCGGGCCCGGCAGGCCGTAGGTGGAGTCCAGTATCGAGACGCCGACGCCAAGGTATCCCCGGTCGGTGATCCACGACAGGCCGGCCGCGCCGCCGCTGCTGTCGCTGTAGCTGTTGCCGAGTCGCCCGCGGCGCTCGTCCGGGCTGCGCTCATCCGGATCGGCGGTCGCGAAACCGGCGATGCGGAGGTCGCTGGTTTCCCGGTCGTAGGCGTCCAGGTGCCAGGCGAGCGAGCCGCTGCCGCCGTCCAGTCGGCCCACCACGGCCTGTTCCCGCGCGGCGGTATCGCCCCGCAGCTCGAAGCGGCCGGTCACCGGATCGTCGGGGACCACGGTCGGCACGCGACTGTCGATCACGTTCACGACGCCACCGGCCGCAGAACTGCCGAATAGCAGGGTGGCAGGACCACGGATGATCTCGATACTGTCGGCCAGCAGCGGCTCGATGGTCACCGCGTGGTCAGCGCTGATATCCGAGACGTCGAGGGTGCTGATGCCATCGGTGAGCACCTTCACCCGGGAGCCGCTCTGTCCGCGGATCACGGGCCGGCTAGAGGCAGGCCCGAAGTAGGTGCTGCTGACGCCCAGTTCCCGCTCGAGGGTTTCCCCCAGCGTGGGCGCCAGGCGCAGCAGCAGGGCCCGGTCGTCGAGCACGGCAACCGGCTGGGCAAGGTCGGCCAGTGGCGTCACGGTGACGACGATCTCGTCGAGCAGGCCGGCGCCGGCCTGGGCATGGGCGGCCGGTGTCGCGAACAGGGTAACCAGAATCAGGGCCGGCACGAGGCCGGCAATGCGGGTAGACATGGAGCAGTCTCCTCAAAACGGAAAGCCGGGAGCGCCGCCGGGGCGGCGCTCGTTGCGTCAGGCTGGGAACCGTTCGGGAGAGGTCGGTGGGGCGCGGGCCTGCCAGGGAGCAGTGCGGCCGGCAAGGTATGTGGCGGGAAGCCGGAACCCGGGTCGGGCGGCGGTGACCGGCACCGCGGGCAGGGCCGCCGTCGCGGGCAGGGCTGCCCCCAGACCCTGGACGGCGAGGCAGAGCTCGCAGCCGACCTCGTCGTCGTGACGGTCCAGATGCTCGTGCCCCAGGGCAACGGCCTGGGCGAACAGCAAGGCGAGGAGCGCCCCTGTCAGCAGTAGACGCGCGTGGGACCATGCGACCTGAGTCATCATGGGAGGCTAACACGGCTGTCAAGGGGCGCTGCGCCGGACACGCAGCCGCTGCATCTGCGGTGGCCCCCGCCAGCGAAGTCCAGCCACAAGCTGCGAAGGTCAACCTGATGAACACCGCGAAGTCCTCCTGCGCCCTGCTGCTCGCGCTAAGTCTCGCCCTGCCCGCCTGCGCCCGGGAATCCGCCGCACCCGGTCCGTCCGGAGCCACTGATTCCAGTCCGGCCTCTGCCAGCCCCTACACGAGCCGCCGTGCAAGCCCGGACGGCATCGGCAAGGTCTACATGGGCCGGGAGATCTCCTTCGTGATGGGTCATCTCGGCGCCGGCTGGCTGGAACGCCCCACCCGGGAAGCCGAGGAACGTACCGACCTGCTGCTCGACAACCTGCCGCTCACGACGGACGCGGTGGTGGCCGATATCGGTGCCGGCACCGGCTATTTCAGCCTGCCGATCGCCAGACGGGTTCCGGCTGGTCGGGTGCTGGCCGTGGATATCCAGCAGGAGATGCTGGATATCGTCCAGCGCCGGGCAAGCTCAGCCGGACTTGCCAATGTGGAGGCACTGCTCGCCACCGAGACCGATCCCCGCCTGCCGGCGGGCGAGGTCGACCTCGTGCTGATGGTCGACGCCTACCATGAGTTCTCCCATCCCTTCGAAGTGATGACGGGAATCGTCAATGGCCTGAAACCAGGCGGGCGCGTCGTGCTGATCGAGTACCGGGCCGAGGACCCGCGTGTGCCGATCCTGACACTGCACAAGATGTCCGAGGCCCAGGCCCGGCGGGAGATGGCGGTAGTGGGTCTTGAATGGGTAGAGACCCGCGACGTACTGCCCCAGCAGCACTTTATGGTCTTCAGGAAGCCTTGAGCTTTACGGGGACCGGTCGCGCCAGTAGCCTCCGTGACTATGCGACTGACAAGCTTTGAGGCCGTGGCCGGGGCGCTGGAGTCGGCTACCGTGCGCTATCTGGTAGCCGGGGGCCTGGCAGTGAATGCCCACGGCTTCCTGCGCTTCACCAAGGACGTCGATCTCGTCATTCAGCTCCACGCCGACAACCTGCAACGGGCGCTGTCAGCCCTGCAGGAGCTGGGGTACCGGCCGGCGATCCCGGTAACCCTGGAACAGTTCGCGGATCCGGTCCAGCGGGCAACCTGGATAAGGGACAAGGGCATGCAGGTCTTTCAGCTCTGGAGTGATGCTCACCCGGAAACCTCAATCGATGTGTTCGTGGCCGAGCCTTTTGATTTTGACGATGAGTACACCCGGTCCACCGTGAAATCCCTGCGTGAGGGCTTGCCGGTCAGGTTCGTGACGATTCCGACGCTGATTCGCATGAAGGAACTGGCCGGGCGCCCACAGGACCTGATTGACGTGGAACATTTGCGCCTCAGACAGGCCAGTCATGACTGACTCACCCCTCGACGGCCCGGAGCCGACCGTAAACTGGGAGATGACCACCTTCGAAGGGGCCCGCCGTGAACAGCTCCGGCGCTGGTCGCAGCTGTCGCTGCGTCAGGTGATTCTGGCCCTTGAGGAGATGGAAGAGCTCAGCCGGCGACTGAATGACTCCCCGCCCGATTGACGGTTGATACCAGCCGCGACGCCTACTCCACCTCGACGTACACCACCGGTATGTTCTTCCGCTCCGCGTAGGCTTCGGCGAGGCGGGTGGCGCGCTCCGGGTCCATCGGCGTCTCGCTGACGAGCGTCCGGAACTGCCAGGTATCGGCGCGCCTCGCGCTGCCGAACACCCGCTCGATCGTGGCGAGGGTTTCCGGTGAGCCCTGCCGGCGCTGGCAGTAGACGCGGAGAAAGTCGCCCCCCTCGTGGGTGGGATCCTGGTCGTGGATGATCTGTACGGACATCACTGCTCCCTCACCTGGGCGGGGCCGGAGCCGCTGCGGGCCGGTCCCCTGGTAGCAGGGTTGCAAGGGCTGTGCCAAGTGCGCCCAACCGCGCTGTAGCGTCGCGTGCCGGCGGTTATGTGAAGCCGGCCTGACGCAGCTGGTCAGGATCTGACCGGGATCCGCGGCCGGTGACGGGAATTCGCGGTGCTCGCAGGCCGGAACTGCAGCTGGCCAAACTGGGCATCTAGACGTCCGGCTGCTCCTCGGTGAACTGCAGCTGGACACCGCTGGTCAGCGCCGGGTCCAGATCGCGGACCAGCCAGTTGTCTGCACCACGCCGGGGTGGGCCGGCAAAGGCGTCCTC
>CAYOXI010000081.1:0-4252 GCA_964407855.1 uncultured Chromatiaceae bacterium | reverse complement strand
CACCGGAGTGTCGATGACTTCAGCACAGAACCCGCCCGCCGGCGAACTTCGACCGGAAGACCTCGCTGCTTTCCGCCCGGCGCTGCTGCGCTTTGCCCGGCTCCAGCTGCGGGACGAGGCCGCCGCCGACGATGTGGTGCAGGCCACCCTGCTGGCCGCACTCCAGGCGCTGGCCGGTTTCCGGGGCGAATCGGCGCCGCTCACCTGGCTCACCGGTATCCTGCGGCGGCAGATCGTCGACCACTACCGGCGTACCAGCCGGGAGGCGCCGCTGCCGGAGAGCCAGGACGACGACCCGGACGCCACGGCAGCCCTCGACCGCCTCTTTCACCGCAATGGCCACTGGCAGGTCCCGCCGTCGGTCTGGACCGATCCCGAAGCCAGCCTCGACCAGGAAGCCTTTCTCAGCGTGCTGGAAGCCTGCCTCAAGGGCCTGGCCGGGCGGGCGGGCCAGGTCTTCGCCCTGCGCGAGATCCTGGAGGTGGAGCCCGACGCCATCTGTAAGGATCTGGGCATCAGCCAGTCCAATTACTGGGTACTGATGCATCGCGCCCGCCTGCGCCTGCGCCAGTGCGTGGAACAGAACTGGTTCGACAACCAAGGGCGGCATTGAGGACCCCGATGGACAGCTGCCGGGACATTTCGCTGCTGGTCTCCCGTTCGCTGGACGCCCGGCTGTCCACGGGCGAACGGCTGCGCGTGCGGCTGCACCTGTTGATGTGCCGGGCCTGCCGGCAGTTTGAGCGCCAGATGTTGCTGCTCCGCAGGGCAAGCCGCGCGCTCGGTCGGCGGGCGCTGGGCCTGCCCCTGGCAGCACCGGGCAAACCGGATCAGGACTGAATGTCGAACACCCCTGTAAGGAATCGGCCTGCCGCTCCGTCCATTGCCCTGTGAACGGTAGCCACGCCTGATTGCGAGAATGTCATGTCCCCGACGCAGACCCTCCAGCGCTTCAACAACGGACTCAACCTCCTGCAGCCCCTGGTCCTGCTGGCCACCCGGCTGCTGGTGGCGCTGCCCTTCTGGAAGGCGGGGCTGGTGAAGATCCGCGACTGGGAGAACACCGTGTTTCTCTTCCAGGAGGAGTACCGGGTGCCGGTCCTGTCGCCGGAGCTGGCCGCTCTGGCCGGTACGGTGGGCGAACTGCTGTTCCCCGTGCTGCTCGCGCTGGGCCTCGGTACCCGCCTTGCCGCCATCGGGCTGTCCGGCATCAACGTGATGGCGGTCGTCGCCTACGCCCATGTGCTGCTGGAGCCCGGTTTCGAGGCCGCTGTGGGTCAGCACCAGCTGTGGGGATACCTGCTGGTAATGCTCATCGCTTTCGGCCCCGGTAAGCTGTCGCTCGACCACTTGCTGGCTCGCAGAGGCACTGCCACGCGGCAAGCCCTGCCCGCCTGATCAGTTTCCAACAACACCACCCCGAAGGAGTACCACCACCATGAAGAACCAGTCCCTCGCCCTCACCGCCGCCGTCAGCAGCCTGCTGGCGCTGGGCAGCATCGGCATCGCCCAGGCCGGCGCCCACGCCGACGCCAAGCCCGCCAAGGAGAAGTGCTACGGCGTCGCTGCCGCCGGCCAGAACGACTGCGCCGCCAACGGGCATTCCTGTGCCGGTCAGTCCAAGATGGACAACGACCCCACCGAGTGGAAGTACGTGCCCGGCGGCAAGTGTGAAGAGATGGGCGGCACGCTGACCGCTGGCAAGAAGAGCTAGAGCCGGGATCCCGGCCAGCGACAGGGCCCGCCGGCGCGCTGCGCCGGCGGGCCTTTTCTATATCAGAACAAGCTCAGGGCATCCGCAGCCGGCCACCGCCCGGTGGCAGGCCACCACCGGGGGCGCCACCAAAGCCGCCGGCATCAGGCACGATGATGGATGAGGCCTGCTCCCGCCGCATCTCCTCGAGCTTCTGCAGCGTCTCCTGCAGCGCGCCATTGGCCGCCGCCGGGAAATTCCGCACGGCCTGCTCCAGCGAATCACCCGGGATCTCGAAGGACAGCGGCAGCGCACCCATGCGGGACATCAGCTGGGTCTGGCCCACATAGACGACCTGGCGGGTGGCATCCGGACGGCCGTTGCCATCCACCGGCGTCAGCCGCTGGATGGTGCCGACGCGCCGGTCGGTGAAAATCTCCTCCAGATAGAGGTCGCGCTCCTCCATCTTCAGTTCAAGGTCGAGAGCTTCTTCAGCCATGGTCGTCCGTCCGCGGAAAAATGGCCCTGCAGGATAGCAGACAGACCCGGCATGGCCGGGGTTGCTACCATCAGCCCATGCCCCCGGACCACTCTGACGCCCGGCCTGAAGCCCGGCCCGACGCCAGCCTGGCGTACCAGGACCTGTCGCCCAACGACATCCTGTCCGCGGTGGACAGTGTGGGCCTGCATTGCGACGGCCGCCTGCTGACCCTGAACAGCTATGAAAACAGGGTCTATCGCCTGGGCGTGGAAGACGGTCCACCGGTGGTCGCCAAGTTCTACCGCCCCGGCCGCTGGACGGATGAAGCCATCCGCGAGGAGCACGCCTTTACAGCCGAGCTGGCCGCAGCCGAGATTCCGGTGGCCTCGCCGCTGGCCCACGCCGGCGAGACCCTCCATCACCATGGCGCCTTCCGCTTTGCGGTCTATCCCTGCTTCGGCGGGCGGGCGCCGGAACTCGACGACCGGCAACTGCTCCGGCAGCTCGGGCGCTTCGTGGCCCGCATCCATCTCTGCGGCCAGCAGACCGGTTTCCGGCACCGGTCGCGCCTGACCATCGAGGACTTCGGTGAGGACTCCCGGCGCTACCTGCTGGACGCAGGCTTCATCCCCGACGAGATCCGTCCGGCCTACGAGAGTGTCTGCGAGGCGGCGCTGGACCGCATTGACTGGTGCTACGAGCGCGCCGGCGAACACGCCGAGCTGCGCATCCACGGCGACTTTCATCCCGGCAACGTGCTGGTGCTCGACCAGGTCCTGCACATCGTGGACTTTGACGACACCTGTACCGGCCCCGCGGTGCAGGACCTGTGGATGTTCCTGTCCGGCGACCGGCCCGAGCAGACACCACAGCTGGCCGAACTGCTGGCCGGCTACACGGAGTTTCGCGAATTCGATGCGGCGGAGCTGGCGCTGATTGAAGCGCTGCGGACGCTGCGGATCATGCACTACGCCGCCTGGCTGGCCCGCCGCTGGGCGGATCCGGCCTTCCAGGTGGCTTTCCCCTGGTTCGACAGCCACCGCTACTGGGACGACCACGTGCTCGCGCTGCGGGAGCAGATCGCGCTGATGGATGAAGAGCCGCTGCAGTGGGAGCCTACGTGAGCGCCCGGATCGACGGCGTGGCAACCCCGGACCCGTGGGCCGGACCCCGGGACGGGCTGAAGCTGCTGCGCCGGGTGGCCATGGTCACGCACTGCGTGCCGGTGCTCGAGCCGGCCATCGCTGCCTGGAGCGGATACCTCGGCTTCCGGGTCGTCGATGCCGGGATGCTGGGCGCGGAACACGGCGCCGCCTGGGACACCCCCGCCTCCAGCGGCCGTCGCTACGCTCTGCTGGAAGCGGCCAGCGGCGACGAGTCCCGGATCCGGCTGGTCGAAGGGGGCGATCGTGCGGGCTACGGTCCGCCACTCAGCCACGGCTGGCTGGCAACCGAACTGTTGGCCCGTGATCCGGACGCGCTGGCGGCCCGCTTCCGGAACTCGCCCTTCAGGCTGCTCGGCGGCCCCGCCGACCTGTTTCCGCGGCCGCGGGCACCGCGGGCGATGCAGGTGCAGGGTCCGTCGGGCGAGCTGCTCTATTTCACCCGCATCCTGCCCAATGGCAGCCGCTACGGGCTGAAGGGCGCGCGCTCGGACGTGGACCGGACCTTCATCGTCACGGTGGGCGGCGCCTCCACCGCCGCCTTTCACGCCTTCTACGGCGGCGTGCTCGGCCAGCGCATCCTCGACCAGATGCCCTTCATCAACGGCATCCTCGCCGCCGGCTGCGGGGTTGCCCCCGGCACGATTTTCCCGACCTCGATCGCCCGCATTCCGGGACGCAGCTTTCTGCTCGAGATGGACGAACTGCCACCCACCGTCGGCGCGCGGCCCCGCCGCCCGGGGCATCTCCCGGACGGCATGGCGATGGTGAGCTTCGTCGTGGCGGACCTGGACACCTGTCCGGTGGCCTTCCGGGCTCCGCCGCGGGTACTTGAAGGGCCGGGCTACCAGGGCCGGCGCGTGGCCGTCATCGAGGGCCCCGCCGGGGAATGGCTTGAACTCATCGAGTCAGCGG
>CAYOXI010000080.1:5020-8701 GCA_964407855.1 uncultured Chromatiaceae bacterium | reverse complement strand
CGCGACCTGCTCAGCAACTGGGACGACATTTTCGCCAGCGTTGCGAACTACTTCGTCAGGCACAACTGGCAGGCCGGCCAGCCCGTCGTGACGCAGGCCCGGCTGGCCAGCGATGCCCCCCGCCCGGGCCCCACCGAGCTGATCCTCCGCGACACGGTGAAGTCCCTGCAGCGCCAGGGCGTGCAGTTCACCACCGATCTGCCGGATTCAGCCCCGGCCCTGATGGTCACGCTGCAGGGCGAGGCAGGCGAGGAGTTCTGGGTGGGTTTCCAGAACTACTACACGATCACGCGCTACAACCGGAGCAGCATGTATGCGCTGGCCGTCTTCCAGCTGAGCGAGGCGATCCGGACCGGCGTCCGGAAGTCCGTGGCGGACAGCCGCGTTGCGACGCCGTAGCGCTCCGGCAAGCCGGCGGCACCTGCGGCACCTGGCACTGCCGGGGCTTGCGCTCCTGGTGAGCGCGTGCGTGCCAACCCGCTGGGAGCAGCCGGAGCCGCCGCCCGTGCCGGTGACCACGGCACCCGCACCCGCACCCGCACCCGCACCCGCACCGGAGATTACCGCCCCGGGAACCCAGGCCGCGCCACCGGCGGTTGATCGCCGGGGTACGCCGGGCAATCCGCCCTTCTACGAGGTGTTTGGCGAGCGGTACTTCGTCCTGCCGAGCAGCGAAGGCTTCAGCGAACGCGGCCAGGCTTCCTGGTACGGCGAGCCCTTCCATGGCCGCCGCACCTCCAGCGGTGCGGTCTACGACATGCATGAGCTCACCGCGGCGCACAAGACGCTGCCACTGCCGACGCTGGTGCGGGTCACCCACCTTGAGAACGGGCAGAGCGTCGTCGTCAAGGTGAACGACCGGGGTCCCTTTGCCAAGGGCCGGGTCATCGACCTTTCCTACGCCGCCGCGAAAGCCATCGGCATGGTGGAATCCGGCGTGGCGCCGGTCGAGGTGGTGGCCCTGACCGGGCCGGCCGGCGGCGGCCCGGTGGTGGTCGAGAACAACGCAGCTGTGGCCGGTTCCGCCGGGTCCCTCGCCCCACCTCCGCTGGTGCCCGCCCAGCGTCTGTACATGCAGGTCGGCGCCTTTGGCGACGAGGCCAACGCACAGCGCCTCCGGACCCGGCTCGAATCCAATGGTGTCAGCAACGTGGTGATCCATTACGATGACGGCGTTTCGCCGGCGCTCTACCGCGTGCGGATCGGACCCATTGCCGACGCGACGGCGTACGACGCCCTGGCCTCCCGGGTCAGGTCGCTGCGCATCAGTGACCCCGGTCTCGTCATGGAATCTCCGACCCCGGGCGCTTCTCCGACCCCGGGCGCCGGCCCCGGCGGTTGACAGTCAAACAGGGAGTTTGCGGAATGTTGCATGGAGTGCTGACAGGGACGTTGGCCGGACTGCTTGCGGTCGGCTTGATGGCCACCCCGGCCAGGGCTGCCGATCCGATCCAGATCCCCGCGCCGCCGGACGTCGCTGCCCAGGCCTGGATGGTGATCGATCACCAGAGCGGCCGGGTGCTCGGCAGCAAGAACGAGAACGAACGGCTGGATGCCGCCAGCATCACCAAGCTGATGACGGCCTATGTGGTCTTTCGCAGCATCCGCGACCAGCGCGTCAGCCTCGATGACGGCGTGCTCATCAGCGAAGCGGCGTGGCGCACGGGGGGCTCCCGGTCGTTCATCGACGTCAATACACGGGTACCGCTGTCCGTGCTGCTGGAGGGCATGATCATCCAGTCCGGCAATGACGCGAGCGTCGCGCTGGCGGAGCATGTGGCGGGCAGCGAGTCCGCCTTTGCCGACCTGATGAACCAGTACGCCCGGCAACTGGGCATGGAGAACACCAGCTACCGCAACGCCACCGGCCTGTCCGAACCGGACCACTACACGTCGGCCAGCGACATCCTGAAGGTGGGCAGTGCAATCATCCGCGAGTTCCCGGAGTACTACCGCTGGTACTCGCAGAAGGAACTCGTCTGGAACGGCATCAGGCAGAACAATCGCAACGGGCTGCTGTGGCGGGACTCCACGGTGGACGGCATGAAGACCGGCTTCACCGATGCGGCCGGCTACTGCCTGGTGTCCTCCGCGCAGCGGGACGGGATGCGCCTGATGGCCGTGGTGCTCGGCACCAAAAGCCCCAATGACCGGGAACGCGAATCGCTGGCCCTGCTCAACTACGGCTTCCGCTTCTACGAGACCCGCCGGGTACTGGCAGCGGGCGAGGCGCTGGGCGAGGTCCGGGTGTGGAAAGGCGAGCGGGAACTGATTCCGATCGGCGCGCAACAGGATGTCTGGGCCACGGTGCCCCGGGGCGCCGGCGACCAGTTGCGCTCCACGCTGGCACTCCCGCCGGTGATCACGGCGCCGCTGGACACGGCCCGCGAACTGGGCCAGGTCGAAGTCACCCTGGCCGGTGAGACCATCGCGCAGGCCGGACTTTTTCCCCTCGAATCCGTCGCCGACGGCTCGCTGTGGCAGCAGGCCCGTGACACCGTGATGCTCTGGTTCGAGTAGGTTCGGGCAGGTTCGAATAATGGCCGAGCCCCTGCCCACCGCCTGGTTCAACGGCCAGTTCCTGCCGCTGGCGGACGTGCGGGTGTCGCCGCTGGACCGGGCCTTCCTCTTCGGTGATGCCGTCTACGAGGTGATCCCGGTCTACGCCGGCCAATGCTTCCTGCTCGAGCCCCACCTGAACCGGCTCGAGCGCAGCCTCGAGGAACTGCGCATCACGAACCCGCATGACCGGCCAGCCTGGACCGCCATCATCCAGGGTCTCGTCGACCGCAACGGCGGGGGCAACCTGGCCGTCTATCTGCAGGTGAGCCGCGGCGCCGACAGCGGCCGCGATCACGCCTTTCCCGGACCGGCGGTGCGACCCACCGTATTCGGCATGGCGTCGAGGGTGCCGGAACCGCATCCGGACAGCCAGGGCATTAGCGCGATCACGCTGCCGGACCAGCGCTGGGGCCGGTGCGACATCAAGTCCACCGCCCTGCTCGCCAACCTGCTGGCCCGCCAGGCCGCGCGCGAGGCGGGTGCCGGCGAGGCGCTGCTGATCCGCGATGGCCACCTGGCCGAAGGCTCGGCCAGCTCCGTGCTGGTGGTCGAGAACCGGGCCGTGATCCGCCGGCCGGCGGGTCCCGAGATCCTGCCGGGCACCACCACCGACGCGGTGTTTGCCGTGGCGCTGGCCTGCGGCTTCAGTTGCCGGGACGAGATGATTCCCGAGGCACGGCTGCGGGCCGCCGACGAGATCTGGATCGCGGCCGCGACCCGCGGCGTGGTACCGGTCGTGCGGCTCGACGGCCGGCCCGTGGGTACGGGTGCGCCGGGACCGGTCTGGCGGCAGGTCGCGGCGGCCTTCGAGGCCACCCGGCCGGGACAGAGTCCGGCGGGCACGGTCACTTGAACGACGAGAGCGTCCTGGAGTTTCCCTGCAGCTTCCCGCTGAAGGTGATGGGCGCGAATGAGCTGAGCTTCGAACAGTACGTGGTGGAAGTCGTCCGCACCCATGCGGGATCCGCCGCCCTGGGCGAGGTGACTACCCGACCCAGCCGCAATGGGCGCTACATTGCGGTGACCATCAACTTCACCGCAGCCAGCCGCGGCCAGCTCGACGACATCTACCGCAGCCTGAGTGCCAGCGACCAGGTGCTGTTCCTGCTCTGACAGGGC
>CAYOXI010000080.1:0-4920 GCA_964407855.1 uncultured Chromatiaceae bacterium | reverse complement strand
CATCTACCGCAGCCTGAGTGCCAGCGACCAGGTGCTGTTCCTGCTCTGACAGGGCGGCGCAACCCCGGGAGGACTGCTCCGTGCGCCAGCTGCCACCGGTGACGATCCGCCGCCTGCCGGGACTCACCCCGTACGCAGGCGCCGTGGCCGCGATGCAGGCGCTGACGTCCACCCGCGGGCCGGACACACCGGATGAGTTCTGGCTGCTCGAGCATGAGCCGGTGTTCACCCTCGGCCTCAACGCCGCGCGCACCCATCTGCTGGATCCGGGTTCCACGCCGGTCGCGCAGACCGACCGCGGTGGCCAGGTGACCTGGCACGGGCCGGGCCAGCTGGTGGCTTATGTGCTGATCGACCTGAAGCGCGCGAACCTGGGCATCCGGGAGCTGGTGATGCGGCTCGAGGATGCCGTGATCGCGCTGGTGGCGCGCGAGCATATCGTCGCCACGGCGCGGCGGGAAGCGCCCGGCGTCTACGTCAATGGCGCGAAGCTCGCGAGCCTGGGGCTCCGGGTCCGGCGCGGCTGCAGCTATCACGGCCTCGCGCTGAATGTGGCACCGGACCTCGCCGCGTTCCGGCGCATCAATCCCTGCGGCTACCCGGACCTCGAGGTCACGTCGCTGGCCGCGCTGGGCGTGCCGGCGGAACTCCCGGCCGTCAGCCGCGTGCTGACGGAGTGCCTGGCGGTGGCGCTAGGTGTCCGGACCGGCGACACCGTCGACCACCTGCCCGCGCAAGGCTGAGTCCAGCTGGCGCAGCCGTTCGGGCGTGCCCACATCGGACCAGCGGCCCCGGTGCAGCTCGGCGCTGACCTGGCCGCTGCGCGCAGCCTGCCGGAGCAGCGGGGCCAGTGGAAACCGGCCGGGAACCTGGCCGGCAAATAGCCCAGGCTCGAGCACCGAGATGCCCGCAAAGGTGAGCCGGGGCTCGCCGTCGGCGGGTTCGCCCACGATCAGCCCGTCGCGGAGTACAAAATCGCCGCACGGATGGTGGTCGGGATTGGGCACCAGCACCAGGTGGGCCAGACGGCCGACGCGGGTGGGCGGGGACGCAAAGGCGAAGTCACAGGCGATATCGCCGTTGACCACCCAGAAGGGTTCCGGGCCGAGCAGCGGCAGTGCATGGTGGATCCCACCGCCGGTTTCCAGGGGTACCGGCCCTTCCTCGCTCCAGGCGATGGTCACGCCAAAGCGGCTGCCGTCGCCCAGATGGCGGCGCAGCTTGTCACCCTGCCACGACAGGTTGATCACGAGTTCCCGCACACCGGCTTGCGCCAGGGCGTGGATGTGGTACTCGATCAGCGGTTGCCCGCCGGCGGACAGCAGGGGCTTTGGCAGCTCGTCGGTGAGGGGACGCATGCGCTCCCCGCGACCTGCTGCAAGAATGAGTGCGCGCATCGATGCATGTTAGGGCCAAAGGCGGGCGGACCGCGAGCAATTCCCCGCCGCTATACTGCGGCCTCCTGTCACTGGATTCCCGGGGGAACCCTTGCCGCGTGGGCTGCTGATGCTCCTGCTCTGGACACCGCTCGCGCTGGCGGCTGACCAGGAGCCAGTGCCCGTTATCGGCTGTCCGATTCCGGCGCTGCCGCCCCTTGTCGGCCAGCCGGCTGCCGGGTCCGACGACGGACCCGTCGACTCCGACCGGATTGATGTCACCACGCGGTCGGTGGAACTGAACCTCGATGGCCCGATCATCTTCGACCAGCGCCTGCTCATCCGGCGCGGTGAGACCCGGCTGGGCGCCGATTCAGCCCGTTTCGAACCGGACACCGGGGAGTTTTCCATCGCCGGCAACGTGGAACTCCGTGATCCGAAACTCGCGGTGCGTGGGGACGCGGCGCTCTACAACAGCAACACGGGCCTTTTCCGGATGGACGGCACGGAGTTCGACCTGCTGAGCGTCCCTGCCCGTGGGTCCGCCGGGACCCTCTCGCTGCAGGCCGAGCAGATCCTGTCTTTCGAGGACGTCACCTACACCACCTGCGCGCGGGGCGAGGACGACTGGCTGCTGCGGGCGGGCAAGCTCACCGTCGACCGGGAAACCGGCGTCGCCACGGCGCGCAATGCCCGCCTGGAGTTCAAGGGCGTGCCGATCGCCTACGTGCCGTACCTCACCTACCCGGTGGATGGCCGCCGGAAGTCCGGCCTGCTGCTGCCGGACGTCGGCAACAGCGACCAGCGCGGCCTGGAATTCCTCCAGCCCTACTACTTCAACCTGGCCCCGAACTACGACGCCACGCTCGCGCCCTACTACATGTCAAAGCGGGGGCTGCAGGCGCGCGGCGAGTTCCGCTACCTGGCCGGTGGCACCGGGGGCGTGCTGGCCGGCGAGTTCCTGCCCGATGACGATGTCACCGGCGACAACCGCAGCTTCGTGTCCTGGTTCAACCAGTCCCTCCTGCCCGGCCGCTGGCGCGGTACGGTGGACGTGACCGACGTGTCGGATGGCGCCTATTTCGAGGATCTGACCCGTGGCCTGGCCAATACCAGCCAGACCCATCTGCGGCGGCGGGGTGAACTCGAGTTCTTCAATGAGGTCTGGCGCGCCCGGCTGCGGGTCGAGGACTACGAAACCCTCAATGAGGCCATCCTGGCCGAGGACGAACCTTACCGGCGGCTGCCTGAACTGCTGGTCGGCGGCTTCTGGCCGGGCGCGCCCCTCGGGCTGGAGCTCGGCGTGCACTCCGAGGTCACGTACTTCGACCGCGATGAGGGCGTCACCGGGCTGCGCGCCCACGTGCTGCCGGAACTGACGCTGCCGCTCCAGATGGGACCAATTTCTCTCGCGCCCACCGTCGCTCTGGACTACACGGCCTACAACCTGCGGGATACCGACCCCGGGGCCGATGACACGCCCAGCCGGACGGCGCCGATCTACAGCGTGGACCTGCGCACCGTGCTGGAACGTTCCTGGGGGGCCGGCGGCAACTGGCTGCAGACCATCGAGCCCAGGGTGCAGTATGTCCAGATCCCCTTCCGGGACCAGGCCGATCTGCCGGTCTTCGACACCATCGAGCCGGACTTCAACCTGGTACAGCTCTTCCGCAGGAACCGCTACGTGGGCCTGGACCGGCTGAGCGACACCAACCAGCTCAGCGTTGGCATTACCACGCGGCTGATCCGGGCACGCGATGGCTCGCAGTTCCTCACCGCCACCATCGGTGAGACGCAGTACTTCAGTTCCCGGGATGTGGTTCTTCCCGGGGAACTCCCGAGCGAGGACAGCGCCTCGGACTACGTGGCCGAGCTGGGCATGAACATCAATGATCAATGGAACCTGCAGCTGGGCTACCAGTGGGACTCGGACGAACGGGTCACGGAGCTCGGCGAAGCCCGGCTGCTGTACCGGCCGGACGACTACCGGATCCTGAACTTCTCCTACCGCTATCGCCGCGACAGCCTGCGCGAGATCGATATCGCCGGGGCCTGGCCGCTGACCAGGAGCCTGAGCATTGTCGGGCGTTTCGACTACTCGCTGCTGGACCGGCAGGTACTGGAACGTTTCGTGGGGCTGGAGTATTCCACCTGCTGCTGGGGCGTCCGCCTCATCGCCCGGCGGAACCTGACCAGCCGCGACGGGGATTCGGACTCCTCGGTGAACGTGCAGCTCCTGCTGAAGGGCTTCGGCAGCAGTGGCAGCCCGGCGGAGCGGCTTCTTGAACGTGGTATTCTGGGCTACGATCGCTTCGATCGTTACTGAATCCACGACCCGTCATGACGCAGCAAAATCACCGGCCGGCCCGCTGGGCAGGGCTCCCCGTACTGATCCTTGCCGTGGCGCTCGTGCTGCCACCGGCCACCGTGCACGCCCAGACCCGCGAGCTGAGCGGCAGCGGGCAATTGCTGGACGGCATCGTGGCCGTCGTCAATGACGGCGTGGTCCTGAAGAGCGAGCTGCAGAGTGAAACCGCCGAGATCGTCGCACGCCTCCAGGCCCAGGGCACCCAGCTGCCGCCGGCGCAGATCCTGCAGCGCCAGATCCTGGATCGCCTGATCATCCAGCAGCTGCAGTTGCAGCGCGCCGACCGGCTGGGAATCCGGGTTTCGGACGAGCAGCTCAACATCGCGCTCAACAACATCGCCCAGCGCAACGATGTGTCGCTGGCCGATCTGCCGGCCATGCTGGCCCGCGAAGGTGTCGACTACACCCAGTACCGACGGGAACTTCGCGAGCAGATCGCGATTGACCAGCTGCGGCAGCGGGATGTCCTGCAGCGCATCTCGGTTTCACCCGCCGAGCTGGAGGCCCACCTGGCCCGGCAGGCCGGCCAGGCCAGCCTGCGCCAGGAGTATCTGCTGTCGCATATCCTGATTGCCGTGCCCGCCAATGCACCCCAGGACCAGATCAACGCCGCCGATGAGCAGATCCGGGCCATCGCCGGGCGGATCCGGCAGGGCGAGGATTTCGCGCAGCTCGCCGTGGCCTACTCCAGCGGTCAACAGGCCCTCGAAGGCGGCAGCCTGGGCTGGCGCAAGGGCGGCGAGCTGCCCAGCCTGTTTGCCGACGTGGCGCCCGGGCTGGCCAAGGGCCAGGTCTCCGAGCCGATCCGCAACGCCAGCGGCTTTCACCTGATCCGCCTCGATGACCAGCGTGGCGGCGAGGCGATCATGGAAGACCAGACCCGGGCGCGGCACATCCTGCTCACCACCAACGCGATCCTCGATGACGACAATGCGCGGCAGCAGCTGAGCAGGATCCGGGAACGGATCCTCGGCGGCGAGGATTTCGCCGCCGTCGCAAAGGCGGTCTCGCAGGATCCGCAGTCGGCGCTGGAGGGCGGCGAACTGGGCTGGAATGGCCCCGGCAATTTCGTCCCCGCCTTCGAGCAGGTGATGAACAGCCTCGCAATTGACGAGGTCAGTGAACCCTTCCGCAGCCCCTTCGGCTGGCACATCATGCAGGTGCTCGAACGCCGCG
>CAYOXI010000079.1:0-8924 GCA_964407855.1 uncultured Chromatiaceae bacterium | reverse complement strand
TCGGCTGCCGGCTCTTCCGCCACCCGCAGCAGGTGGACATGCACCACGGGCAGGTCGCTGTCGGAATTGGCCTCGAAGCCCGGCACCTCGACACCTGCCGGCAGGACCAGGTCACGGATATGCAGCATGTCGTTCAGGTTGAGGGTGCCGATATCCACCTCGATGTAACCCGGCAGGTCCTTCGGCAGACAGCTGATCTCGAGCTCCGTGAGCAGGTGGGAGACGGTTCCGCCAAAGGTCTTGACGCCCGGGGCAGACTGCTCGTTGAGGAAGTGCAGCGGCACGGACAGGCGGAGTTTCTCGGTGGCAACGATCCGCTGCAGGTCGAGATGCAGGATCGCGCGCTTGGCCGGATGCGGCTGGTAATCGCGGACGACCGCCTGCTGCTCCTGGCCGTCGAGGGTGACGGTGATGATGCTGGACAGGAAGGCCTCCTGGGCCATGTTCTTCAGCAATTCGTTGGCGTTGAAGGCCACGCCGGTGGGTGGTTGCCCGCCGCCATACATAATGCCGGGGATCTTCCCGTCGCGACGCAGGCGGCGGCTCGCACCTTTCCCTGCATCACGCCGGGATTCCGCGGCGATACTGAACTGGTTAGCCATGTGTAGTGCTCCTGGGGGACTCGATACCAAAGGGTTGACCCGCACCGGAAGGATGCCGGACCCCGTGCGACCAGGGGCCCGTCCGGAACGGGCCGCGGACTATAGCACGGGGCGTCAGTCCAGGTAGAGGGAGCTCACTGACTCGGCGCTGCTGATCCGGCGCATCGTCTCCCCCAGCAGTTCCGCGACGCTCAGCTGGCGGATCCTGCCGGTGGCCAGTGCGGCCGGGGACAGCGGGATCGTGTCGGTCACGACCATTTCATCGATCTGCGAAGCCGCAATGCGGTCCAAGGCGGGACCGGACAGCACGGGGTGGGTGACGTAGGCCAGTACCTTGTCGGCCCCGTGCTGCTTCAGGGCGCCGGCCGCCGTGCACAGCGTGCCCGCGGTATCGACCATGTCATCGATCAATACGCACTGCTTGCCCTCGACCTCGCCAATGATGTTCATCACCTCCGCGACATTGGCCCGGGGCCGCCGCTTGTCGATGATGGCCAGGTCCGCATCGTCCATGCGCTTGGCAAATGCCCTCGCCCTCACCACGCCGCCCACGTCCGGCGAGACAATCACCATGTCGGGATACTTGCGGCGCCAGAGATCGCCGAGCAGTACGGGCGATGAATAGACATTGTCCACGGGTATCGAGAAGAAACCCTGGATCTGGTCGGCGTGCAGGTCCACCGTGAGTACGTGGTCGATGCCGGACTCGGAGATCATCCGGGCCACCATGCTGGCCGTGATCGGTACCCGCGCGGCCCGGGGTCGCCGGTCCTGCCGCGCATAGCCGAAGTAGGGAATCACCGCCGTGATACTGGCGGAAGATGACCGCCGGCAGGCATCCGCCATCACCAGCAGTTCCATCAGGTTGTCGTTGACCGGCGGGCAGGTCGACTGGACGATGAAGACATCCCGGCCCCGCACGTTCTCGTACACCTCGACCAGCACCTCGCCGTCGCTGAAGCGCCCTACCTGAACGCGGCCGAGGGGCTGCTGCAGGTGACGGGCGATGCGCTGGGCAAGATCCGGATTGGCGTTGCCGGCAAGAATAGAAAGATTGGAGACTTCCATCGTCAACGTTCCGGCCTTGTCTGTGGTTTTCGGGTACTCGCGTTTGCAGGGCTGGCTGGGGCGGTAGGACTCGAACCTACGAATGGCGGGATCAAAACCCGCTGCCTTACCGCTTGGCTACGCCCCAAGTCTTTCCCGGCTGCCGCCGCCTGCCCGCGGACGCAATCTTACGCTGTCATGCCGACCAGCGGCAGCTTCACAACGCCCACGCGTCGATGATGACCCGGATCCGGGCCGCACCGTTCTCCATCTCCAGCCTGCGGGGCAGCCACCAGCCGCCTTCCGGCCGGTACTCCTGGTAGTTCACCTGCCAGCCATCCTGGCTGAGCAGCGTGAGCCGGCCCTGTGCGTCGCGGAGTTCCTCCGCAGCTGTGGCCGGCCCCGCGAGGCCGAGCAGCCAGTAACGCACGCTCGCCACCGGCCATGACCAGCCGAGTTCATCGGCCAGAAAGCGCTCAGCCGCATCGGAGCCCGCATAAGCCACCCGCGATTCGCCGCGCGCCGAGCGCAGCGTGAATTCGGCGGGACTCCACGCGATCTCATAGGCGCCCGCACCAAAAGGGCCACTGACCTTCAAGGCCGTGTCCTCCTGCCGCTGATTCCAGACAAAACTGGCCTGCCCGCCTGTGGCCCCGTCACGGACGGCGATCCGGCCCCGGGCTTCCCAGCCGGCCAGGGCCAGCAGGGCCTGCTGACGCAACGCCGGATCGACGGGCTCCTCCGGCAACGGCGGCCGGCCCGCACAGCCGCCCAGCAGGACGGCAAGTGCGACCCACACCGGCCATACGTGCCGGTGCACTGCCGTCACAGTCGAAGCCTGCGGACCGTATCCTGGACAATCTCGCTGTCCGGCCAGGTCTGCTCGGCCTCCCGGAGCAGCTCCCGCGCCGCAGCCCGGTCGCCCAGCGCGAAGGACACCTCGGCGAGGTGGCTGGCCACTTCCGGATCGGGCAGGCGCTGGTACGCCTCTTCCAGATGGCTGCGGGCTTCACCAGGGCGACGCAGCCTGAACAGCGTCCAGCCCACGCTGTCCTGGATCGCGGCATTGCCGGGCTCCATCTCGTAGGCGAGGCGCACGTAGCGCCAGGCCTCGCGGCTGCGCCGCGTGCGGTTGGCCAGCGTGTAGCCATAGGCGTTGAGGGCCGTCGCATCGTCCGGTGCGATGGTCACGGCGAGCTTCAGGTCTGCCAGTGCTTCCTCGATTCGTCCCAGCTGATCCAGAACCGCACCCCGGGCCATCAGGATGGAAATGGCGGATGGCTTGTATTCGAGCGCTTCGGTGTAGGTGGCCAGTGCTTCTGTCGTGCGGTCGAGCTGCTGCTCGAGCTGGGCCCGGAACTCCAGACTGGCGAAGGCCTGCGCCGGGTAGTCGCGCGCAAAGGACTTCAGGTGCAGGACGGCAGCCGCCGGATCCCCGTCCCGGGCGAGGGTTTCGGCTATCGAGAGCTGCGCCGGGACGAGGTAGGACCCCGAGCTGATGCGGGCAAAGTAAGCCCGGGCCGCCTCCCCGTCGCCGCGGCGGGCCGCGATCTGTCCCCGGTAGTAGAAGGCTTCGAAGCGTTCGGGACCTTCGCTGTCGAGGGCGTCAAAGCGCTCGTCGGCCGCATCCAGGTCGCCGTCGCCCAGCGCCAGCAGCGCCAGCGTGCGGACGATCTCGGGGCGGGCACCATACTGCTGCTCAAGTGCCGCGAGGCGCCTGCGGGCCTCGTCGGGATCACCCGCAGTGGCGAGCAGACGCGCCGCCTCCAGCGACACCAGCGGATTGCCCGTCAGCTCGCCCAGCGCCGCCAGCTCATCCTGGGCCTCCTGATGACGGCCAATACCGGCCAGCGCACGGGCCCGCAGCAGGCGCGGTTCCAGCCATTCCGGATCGTCGCTGGCGGCCGATGCCGCAGCCGCCAGGGCCAGTTCATAGTCGCCGGAGCGCAGGGCGGCGTTGCCGAGCCCCAGTTGCAGGCCGGGTGCGAGCGGATCCTGGGCCGCGAGGCGGGCCAGGGCGCGCGTCACGAGGCGGGCGTTGTCCTCGCTGGCCAGGTCCGCGGCCAGCGCCAGGTAGATCTCGTCCCGGCGGGGCTCACCCGGTCCCAGTGCCGCTGCGAGGTCGACCACCGCCGCATCGAGCGCATGACGGCGCAGCTTCAGGCGGCCGAGCAGTTCATGGGGTAACGGGTTGCCGGGCGCCAGCGTCACCCAGTGCGCCATGACCTGTTCGGCGTAGCCGTCGAAGCCCACGCCAAACGTAAACCGGGCTGCCCGGTCGGCGACGCCGGGATCGTCGGACAGCAGGGCGGCGGCGGTCAGCTCCCGGGCGGCGGTCGCGAACTCCCGCCGCTCCAGCGCCAGCTCGGCATTCAGCAGATGGCCGGCGCTGGTAACCGGGCGGCCTCCCGCGGCAGCCTCCTCCGCGATGGTGTCCTGGGCAGCAGACAGCGCCGGGATGGACCAGCACGCCAGCAGGCCAAGCATCAGCCGGCCAACGAAGTCGTGAGCGCGTGGATTCACATCAGGGATAATACCGGGAATGCAGGCCACCATTGTTGAAAAGCTCGAGCGACTCGCCGCCCGCTGGGAAGAGCTGGGCGCAATGCTCACCGACCCGGCGGTCATCGGCAACCAGGCCCGCTTCCGGGACCTCTCCCGGGAATATGCCCAGCTCGAACCCGTGGTGCGACTGTTCCGCGCCTGGCGCCTGATCGAGGCCGACCAGGCTACCGCCACCGCCATGCTGACGGACAGCGATCCCGCTATCCGCCGCATGGGCCAGGAAGAAGTCGAGCGCATCCGCGACGAGATGGCCGCGCTCGAGGCGCAGGTCCGCCTCCAGCTGATCGCGAAGGACCCCTACGACGACAGCAACATCTATCTCGAGATCCGGGGCGCGGCTGGCGGCGACGAGGCGGCGATCTTTGCCGGCAACCTGTTCCGCATGTACACCCGCTACGCGGAAAACCGGGGCTGGCAGATGGAAGTGGTGCATTCCAGCGCCGGTGAACACGGCGGCTTCAAGGAGATCGTTGGCCGGATCATCGGCCGTGGGGCCTACTCCCGCCTCAAATTCGAATCGGGCGCACACCGCGTGCAGCGCGTACCGGAGACCGAGGCGCAGGGGCGCATTCACACCTCCACCTGCACCGTGGCAGTCCTGCCGGAGCCCGAGGAAATCGACGGCATCGACATCAACCCGGCGGAGCTGCGCACCGACACCTACCGCGCCTCCGGCGCTGGCGGCCAGCACGTCAACAAGACCGATTCCGCCGTGCGCATCACCCACCTGCCGTCCGGCATCGTCGTCGAGTGCCAGGACGAGCGCTCCCAGCACAAGAACCGGGCCCGCGCGCTGGCGCTGCTGAAAGCCAAGCTGCTGGACCAGGCGCGCCAGAAGCAGGCCAGCGAACAGGCGGCGCGGCGCAAGAGCCAGGTCGGTACCGGCGACCGGTCCGAGCGGATCCGCACCTATAATTTCGCCCAGAGCCGGGTTACCGACCACCGCATCAACCTGACCCTGTACAAGCTCGCGGACATCCTCGAGGGCAGCCTGGACGCCGTGATTGAACCGCTGATCAACGAGTACCAGGCCGAACAGCTGGCCGCACTGGAAAGCTCCCCTTGAAGACCAGCCCCTTCCCGACGCTCGTCGACCGCATCGGCCACACGCCGCTCATCCGCCTCAACCACCTGTCCGACGCGACCGGCTGCGAGATCCTCGGCAAGGCCGAGTTCATGAACCCGGGCGGTTCGGTGAAGGACCGGGCGGCGCTTGGCATCGTGCGGGACGGGGAGCGCCGCGGCCTGTTGCAGCCCGGCGGCATCATCGTCGAAGGCACGGCCGGCAATACCGGTATTGGCCTGGCAGTGGTCGGCAACTGCCTCGGTTATCGCACCGTGATCGTGATGCCCGACAACCAGAGCCAGGACAAGGTGGATACGCTGCGGGCCTACGGCGCCGAGGTCCGCCTGGTGCCTGCGGTGCCCTTCAGGAATCCCGGCCATTTCGTCCACCAGTCGCGCCGGCTGGCGGAAGAGCTGGCGGCCACGGCGCCGGCCGGCGCCTTCTGGGCCAACCAGTTTGACAACGTGGCGAACCGCGACTTCCACGAGCAGACGACCGCGACCGAGATCTGGGACCAGACCGGTGGCCGTGTGGATGCCTTCATCTGCGCAGTCGGCACCGGCGGCACGCTCGCGGGCACCGCGCGCGGCCTGCGGGCGCGCAAGCCGGGGGTGAAGATCGGCCTGGCGGATCCCACGGGTTCCGCGCTGTACAACTACTACACCACGGGTGAGCTGAAGGCCGAGGGTGGCTCGATCAGCGAGGGCATCGGCACCAGTCGCATCACGGAGAATTTCGCCGACACGCCGGTGGATCTCCCCTACCAGATACCCGACAGCGAATCGGTCCCGATCGTCTACGAGCTCATCCGGCGCGAGGGGCTGCTGCTGGGGGGCTCCAGCGGGGTCAACGTGGCAGGTGCCGTCCGGGCAGCCCGCGACCTCGGCCCGGGGCACGTCATCGTCACCGTGCTCTGTGACTCGGGACTGCGCTATCGTCAGCGCCTGTTCAATGCGGAATTTCTCGCCAGCAAGGGCCTGCGGCTGCCGGACTGGCTGCAACTGGATGCCTGAGCAGGACGTACTCCCAGGCACTGCACATACGAGGTCAGGTCAGATGCCCATCTCCCGATCGCTGATCTTCGGCGTCGCCCTCCTCTCGGTCATGGGGACGGTCCCCGGCCTGGCCCGCGAGCCGGCGTCGGGCGTGACACCCGTGATTGATGACTGGGTGTCCCGGAGCGATGCCCACGCCCGGGTGCTGGTGGATACCTGGGCGCGCTTCGATCCGGAGGTTGCGGGACGGTTTGGCGCCGGGGGACTGGACAACCGGATCGTCGACCTCGGGCTCGCCCGCAGCGAGCGCCGGCAGGCTGCGTTTGCCGCCGCGGCCCGGGAACTCGAGCGGCGCCGGGCGCGGGAGCAGAACCCCCGCGTGCAGCAGGATCTGGCCATCCTCGTGGACGCCGCCCGGCTGGAAGCGACCGCCGAAGAAACCGAGCGGCGCATCCTGCTGCCCCAGTACTCCGTCCCCGAGATCATCTACGCAGGCGTCGCGGCACTCCTCAACGCCCAGATGGCGGCCGAACGCCGGCCCGCCGCCGTCGTCCGCCTGCGACGCTATGCGGGACTGGAAGAGGGCTACACGCCGCTCGCAGTGCTGGCCGAGGCCCGGGTCCGGGAACAGCTCGACTTTCCCGGGCTGGTATTCCCGTACCGGGCCGAACTGGAACAGGAGCTCGCGAATGCGGACACCTACCTGGACGGCATCGCAGACCTCCTGAAGACCTGGAAAATCAGGGGTGGAGACAGGGCCCTGAAGGAGCTGCGTATCCAGGTCGTGGCGTGGCAAGCCTTCATGCGGGCTGAGGTCCTGCCCCGGGCGCGGGATGATTTCCGCCTGCCGGCCGACCTGTATGCGCTGCGCCTTGAGCAGACCGGCGTGGACCTGCCACCCGCCGAACTCGTGGCCCGGGCACGCACCGCCTTCCTGGAGATCCGCTCCCAGATGGAAGCGCTGGCGCCCCTGGTAGCCCGGCAGCAATCCCTGCGCAGCGCCGACTACCGGGACCTGATCCGCCGCCTGCGCGACCGCCAGATCAGCGGCGAGGCGAGCCTCGCGCTCTATCAGGAGCGACTGGCCACGATCGAGGCGATCATCCGCGAGCAACGCATCGTCACCCTGCCCGAACGGCCGGCCATCATCCGGCTGGCGACGCCGGCCGAAAGCGCCCGCGTGCCAGTGCCGCAGATGCAGCCGCCGCCGCGGATCAACAACCAGGGTGAACAGGGGGAGTTCGTCCTGCCCCTGGCCTTGCCCCCCCGGCCCGGGGAAACGGCCGGCCTGCAGCTCACCGACTTCAGCTTCGATGCGGTGACGTGGACGCTGACGGCCCACGAGGCGCGGCCGGGCCACGAGCTGCAGTTTGCCCGGATGGTGGAGACCGGCACCTCCATCGCCCGGTCGCTGTTCGCGATGAACAGCGTCAATGCCGAAGGCTGGGCGCTGTACGCCGAGGCCGAGATGGTCCCGTGGCTGCCGCTGGACGGCCAGCTCATCGCACTGCAGTTCCGACTGCTGCGGGCCGCCCGGGCCTTCCTGGATCCGGGTCTGCAGCAGGGCGACATCAGCCTCGAGGAGGCACGTCGCATCCTCATTGACGAGGTGGTGCTGAGCGAGGCGATGGCCGAACAGGAACTGCAGCGCTACACTTGGCGCATGCCGGGCCAGGCCACCAGCTACTTCTACGGCTTCCAGCGGCTGCAGGAGCTGCGTACCGGCGCCGAGATTGCGCTCGGCCGCCGCTTCGACCGGCAGCGTTTCAACGATTTCCTGCTGGCCCAGGGGCTGCTGTCGCCGGCCGCCCTGGCTGCAGCAGTCCGCGATGAATTCATCCCGAAGGAAAAACCATGATCAGGAAACTCAGCGCAGAATTCCTTGGTACGGCCTGGCTGGTGCTCGGCGGCTGCGGCAGCGCCGTGCTGGCCGCCGGCTTCCCCGAGCTCGGCATCGGCTTTGTCGGCGTATCCCTGGCCTTTGGCCTGACGGTGGTGACCATGGCCTATGCCATTGGGCATATCTCGGGTTGCCACCTGAATCCGGCGGTCACCCTGGGACTCTGGTCGGCGGGCAAGGTCCCGGCCACCGACGTGGTGCCGTACATCGTCGCCCAGCTGCTGGGCGCGACGCTGGGTGCCGCCATCATCGCGGCCATCGCCACCGGCCAGTCGGACTTCAACCTGGTCGCCAGCGGCTTCGCGGCCAACGGCTTCGGTGAACACTCACCGGGTGGCTTCAGCCTCACGGCCGCGCTGGTGGCCGAGGTGACGCTGACCTTTTTCTTCCTGATGATCATCCTCGGCGCCACCGACGGGCGGGCGCCAGCCGGCTTTGCGCCGCTCGCGATCGGCCTCGGCCTGACGCTGATCCACCTGATCAGTATCCCGGTGACCAACACCTCGGTGAATCCGGCCCGCAGCACCAGCCAGGCCCTCTTCGTGGGTGGCTGGGCCCTGCAGCAGCTGTGGCTGTTCTGGGTCGCCCCGATCGCCGGCGCCGTGCTCGCCGGCGTGGCTCACCGCTGGCTGTCGAAGCGGGACTGACGCCGGGACGCGAGGCCCGGCAAGGCCGGTCTCAGGCAGACAGCGCCTGCTCCACGTCAGCGAGCAGGTCCTGTTCCGCCTCGATGCCCACGGACAGGCGGA
>CAYOXI010000078.1:1414-9355 GCA_964407855.1 uncultured Chromatiaceae bacterium | reverse complement strand
GTATTTAGGTTGACGTCAGCCTGGACCAGGCGCGAGGCGAAGTGGTGTCGGAGGTCGTGCCAGCGAAACTTCTTGATGTCCGCGGCTTGTCGACCCGCCGCATGGGATTGTCGGGCAGCATCCCGAGCCGGACCGCATGACTCAGCACACCCGAGAGGTTGGCCAGGTCGCGCAGCACCGTCGCCGGCCGCAGGCCTTGCGCGAGCCGAGCCGTCTTCCAGGTCTCCAGCTGGGCAGTAGACAGGCTGCACAGAGGCTGGTCGTTCCACTGGCGAAAGCAATAGTCGATGCGGGCGAGGGCGGACGTCGCGCTCCGCGGCCGGTTGGCCAGTGCCCAGGGGCGGTACTGGGTGTTGATGTACTCCCCAAGGCTGATGCGGGAGGCGCCATCCAGGCCTGCGGTGGGCTCCCGGCCGTGGGCCACGTTGCCAAGGACCAGTTCGCAGCGGTGGCGGGCCTGGTCCGGTGTCAGCGGGCCCACCTTGCCCAGTGTCAGCCGGCGTCCGCGTCCCAACTGGACGCAGAAGGAGCGCACGCCAGACGGCTGGACTCGTAAGACGAACCCCGGCAGGCGACTGTCATGTATGTCGAAGGGCCGGCTTCGGGGTTGAGCCGCACTGCTCGCCAGTAGACGTGCTCCGATGATGGCTCGCACAAATAAATCTCCACTCCGTGCGGCGAAGGTAGTGCACTTATAAGTGCAACCGCAATGTAAGCCGGGCGTAGGCGGGCGTACGCGCGGCAGCCGAGGAGTAGGTGAGAAAATAAGTTGAAACAGCAAGTTGGAGGGCAAAGTCACCCAACGCGTTGATTCGAGAGGTCACTCTAAAATGGGCTTGAAGCCGTTCGCAATGCGGAGGCCGGGAGTTCGATCCTCCCCGGCTCCACCATAGAATCACTAACTTATCAGCCTGCCTGCTTCAATCCGCCGGTCCGCAAGTGCATCGTGATCGCTTGAGCCAGACCCGACTGTGGAGTAGGGTGTGGATGAGTATCCACATTGGGTTCAACAGCCATGAAGACGATTCAGATGACCATCGACGAGCGGTTGCTGAAGCTTGTCGACAAGATGAGCCGCGCTCGCATGACCAACCGGTCGGCATTCATTCGCCAGGCACTCGAGGCCGAAATCCGGCGACAACAAGTTCGCGAGGATGAGACCCGTCATGCAGAGGGCTATGTTCGCAATCCGGTCGCCCCGGGCGAATTCGATGTCTGGCTCAAAGAGCAGGATTGGGGCGGATCGTGAATCGGGGGGACGTTCGCTGGTACACGTTCAAGACCCCTGACAAGAAACGGCCTGTACTGGTGCTGACGCGTAGCTCCGCCATCGCCGTGCTTAACTCGGTGACCATTGCGCCGATCACGTCGACGATCCGCAACATCCCGACAGAAGTCATTTTGACCAGAGACGATGGCTTGCCGCAGACCTGCGCGGCGAACTTTGACAACATCCAGACCGTACCCAAGAGCAATGTCGGCGATCGTATCGCCCGGCTGACGGCAAGAAGAATGACAGAAGCAGCTGCAGCCGTTTCGTTTGCACTGGGCTTCGACGAGGAGTGAGTCGCCCACTTCTGCAGGAGCCGGGACGTCGAGCAGCAGTGGGGCGCGCTGACGGGAGGCCGGGTCGGTGTTCTGGTGGGCGTGAAGGTGCACGATCCCGTGACGCTAGAACGAACGCAGCCCGTCGCTGAAGACACCGGACTCGTCGACGTACGCGTTGTACGCCGCAGTGGCGTCGCGGTTCTCTGCAAACCACTGTTCGCGCCGGCGGCGCCGGATCAGGTCGGTGAGTGCCTGCTCCAGTGTGGCTGACAGGTTCACGTCCAGTTCCCGCGCCTGATCCAGCAGGTCGCTGCTGATGCTGACGTTGGTGGGCCGTTTGGTCATGAGGCAAGAACATGCGCACTTGGGCTGCGCGCAGACTATGCGTCAGTCAGGGGTCGGTCAACTTCGTCAGGTACAACGGTTTCCTGGGTGAATCCGTAGTGGCAACCCGGGCCCGTTGGAGCTAATCTCCAAGGATGCCGAAGGTTCTGGTCCAAGCCGTGCTCATGTTCGCCCTGGTCTTCCATGGCTGGGCCTCATTGGGAGCGGCCCCGGTCGATTTTGGCAAGGATCACCCCTGCAGCCACGAGACCGACATCCCCATGGCATCAGTCGAAGGGGGCTGTTGCCCGACGGACGCTGCACAGGCCTGCTGCCAGCTTACGTGTGTGGTCGCTCCGGGGCTGCTCCATCACCCCGCGATCGCGTCGAAGCTACCGGCAATGCCGGTCGCCTTCCTCCAACCTGTCGCCCTGTCGGGTCACTCGAGTCCGCCCCCCACGAGACCGCCGATTCAGCGAGCGTAGCCACCGTATGGCCGCGCCGCTGGGCGCGGCGGGCTGGTTTCTTGCTGAATTTCTCCGGGAGGACTCGTCATGTCCACTGTATACGCGTCACTCAAGACCGACTTCTACGACAGTTCCGAGTTCACCCACCGCATCGACACCCTGCAGCTCGGGGTCGCGCCCTACGAGCACGAATACGACCAGCTGGCTGTCTGGCTGGAGGCCGGCGTGACCGAAGACGGCAAACTGCAATCCATGTTGATGGTGAATTTCTGAACCGGGGAGTCATGTCCATGAACGGCTGCAAATCCTTGTCGACTATCGTCCTGCTCCTCCTGTCCGCCATCGGCCAGGCAGCAACCATCGAGGTTACGGTGAACGGGCTGGTCTGCGGCTTCTGTGCCCAGGGGATAGAGAAGCGCCTCAAGAAGTTTCCCGCGACGGCCGAGGTCCTGGTAAGCCTGGAGCAGCGCCTCGTCGCGGTGGCTCTGCACGCCGACACGGACATCAGCGACGAGAACCTGACGAAGGCCCTCGAAGGGGCCGGCTATGCCGTCAAGGCCATACGCCGGACGGCGACGCCGATCGCCACGCTCCGCGAACAGGTGAAGGCGGGGCGCAAGTGATCAACTCCCTCCGACAAACTGTCTGGCTGTCCGCCGGGGCGCTGTTCACGAGCCTGGCCACGCTTGTCTGCTGCGTGCTCCCTGCTGTCCTGGTCTCCATCGGCGCAGGGGCAGCGGTCATCGGGCTCGTCACGGCGATTCCACAGCTCGTCTGGTTGAGCGAGCAAAAGGTACTGGTCTTTGGCGTGGCCGGGGCGATGTTGCTGGTTAGCGGACTGGCGCTTCGGCATGCGAGGACGCTGCCCTGCCCGGCGGATCCAGCGCTCGCGGCGACCTGCGAGCGGCTCCGCCGGGCCAGCGCCCGGCTTTTTGCCGGCTCGGCCGTCCTGGTCGCAGTCGGCGTGTTTGCCGCGTTTGTGCTGCCCGTCCTGCGATTGAGCACGTAGCGCGCCTCCACACCCAGGCTGGCGGCCCGCAGGTCCGCGCTCAGCTGGAAACGATCGGATAGCCGTAATTGGCGCCCCGCGCGATGCGCCGGACTACAATGCCCGTTCCCGGCACCACTGTCGGGGCGGGCCAGCCCGCGAACCAGATTGACAAGAAACCGCATGAATCACCGTCACAGATGCCTGGTGCTGCTTCTGCTGCTTCCCCTGTCGGGTCTGCTGTGGCCAAACGGGGGTGGAGCCCAGGAAGCCGGGACGACGGCTCCGGCTTCGGCGCCGGCGGAACCCGCGCCAATCACCACCAACGAACTGGTCCGGCGGCTCGATGAGGTCAATGCGCGCCTCTTCCAGATCAATGAGTATCTCCGCAAGCCCGCCCCGGACCTGGCGGGCATCACGGTCGCCCTGCCGGACCGCACGCGGGAGGCCGAGTCAGTGCTGGGCGGCATCGAGGATCTGGACGCGACGCGGGCCGATACCGCCGAGCTGGTCGTCGCCCTGCAGAAGTTGCGCAACCTGGAGCGGATCTTCTCCCGCTGGCGGGTGCGGCTGCAGGACGAGGTGGCGGTACTGGACCCGTGGGGCGAGCAGCTCCGCATCGATTCGACCGTGCTCCGCGAGGCCGCCGGCTCCGGGGAAGGCCGGGACAGCGAGCTGCCGGAGTCGCTCCGGCTGCGCGTGGTCGAGCTGGCGGATCAGATAGATTCAGTCCGCCAGCCGCTGCGGCGGCGCCTTGACGTGGTCGTCGGGGCTGACGTCAAGGTGAGCCAGCTCCAGACCTCGCTCCGTGATCTTGCCGGGCAGATCGATGCCACGCGGCTGACACGGCAGCAGCAGCCGCTTGCCCGGACGGCGCCCCCGATCTGGATGCTGCCGGAGTCAACCCGGCCACTCCGGCAACTGCTGCAGGAGAACCTCGGCCTGATGCGGACGGGGCTGCAGGACTATGTGGCAGTCCGGCCAGGTGAACTGACGACCTTCATCGTCATCTTCGTCATCGCCTGTTTCGCGATGCTCCGGCTGCGGCGCTCCATCCTGGCGCCGGGCAGCGAAGCGACGACCGCCTCCGACCAGCTCCTCATTCGCCATCCGATTGCCGTCGTGCTGCTGATCTGGGTGCTGGTCGGGCCGCTCATCCTGCTCCCCGACCTGCCCATCGCGCTCGCGCTGATCCGGGGATTGATCGCTGTGGTGCTGCTCTGGCGGATGATGCCGGAACTCGTCGCCCCCGATGATGTGCGCCCATTGAGGGCGCTGCTGCTGCTGGCCCTCGGTCTCCTGCTGCAGCTCGGCCTGCTGGCCGACCCCTGGTTCGGGCGGGTGACCAACATCCTGTTCGGCCTGCTGGCCCTCGGCGTGTTTCGCCGCCTGGCGCACCCCGATCCGGAGCCGGTCGAAGCCCGCTCCGATCTGCGGCGCATCACCCGCGCCTTTGCCAGGATCGCGCCCTTTGCCATCGGCATCGGCATCGTGGCTGAGGTGGCCGGCGCCCGGTCGCTGGGTGAGCAGGCCATCGTCGGCGTGGTCTTCGCATCCCTGATCCTGACGGCTTTTGTCACCGCGGACGCCGTGCTGGACAGCGTGCTCCGGGCGTGGATCGGCGGCCCGGGTTCGCGCTCAGTGCGCGCGGTGCGCAACTGGCCGGACGCGGTGCGCATCTGGGGCACCAGGGTCAACCGCCTGGTCCTGCTGATCGCCCTGCTGAATATCCTGCCCACCATCCTGCCGGTGCTGGAGCCGGTCTGGCGGGGCTTCGCCGGCTTGCTTGGTACGCCTTTCACCATCGGCAGCGTCGAGATGTCACTCGGGTCAGTGCTGTGGTTCGTCATCAGCATCGTCCTTGCCCTGCTGATTGCCCGCTTCATCCGCTTCATGCTCGACGAAGACGTGCTGCCCCGGATGTCGCTGGCGATGGGTGCGGCCTCGGCGGCGTCGCGCCTGATCTATTACCTGCTGGTGGTGGTCGGGATCCTGTTTGCGCTGGCGGTGTCGGGCGTCGAGCTGTCGCGGCTGACGCTGGTGGTCAGTGCACTCAGCGTCGGCATCGGTTTCGGGCTGCAGAATATCGTCAACAATTTTGTCTCCGGCATCATCCTGGCCTTTGAAAGGCCGGTGCGGGAGGGTGACCTGGTGCTGCTCGGGCAGACCACCGGCCGGGTGCAGGCGATCGGCCTGCGCGCCACCTGGATCCGTACCCTGGAAGGTGCCGAGGTGGTGATTCCCAATGCCAGCCTCATCTCCGGCGAAGTGACGAACTGGACGCTGAGTGATCGCAACCGGCGCATCGAGATCCGGGTGGGCGTGGCGTACGCGAGTGATCCCCAGCGTGTGCAGGCGGTCCTGGCGGAAGCCCTGACCGATCTGCCGGGCCTTGCCGACCGGCCGGCGCCCGTCGTCCACTTCCAGTCCTTCGGTGCCAGTTCCCTGGAATTCCGCCTGCTGCTCTGGACCACAGACAGCGACAACCTGCTGGCGGTGGAAAGCGATGCCCGGGCCCGGGTGCTGGTTGCGCTACGCAAGGCCGGCATCGAGATTCCGTTCAACCAGCTGGACGTCCGGCTTCTCAATCCCTTGCCCCCCGACCTGCCGGCCAGTCCGTCCGGCAGCGCACCGGAGCCGCCCGTCGCCGGCTGAGGCTGGTGCGCTGCCGAACTGCGAGGCGCGTCACGCTGCTCTGCATTGGCCCGGTATAGCTTCCGTCCATTGAGTCAGCATGCCGGAGCGACGCATGGGCTGGTTACGGATTTTCGGGAAGTCAGACGCCAAGCCGGCGGAACCTGCGGCGACAGGTACTCCCGCGCGCCCGAGGAAGGGCGACAAGCCGGGCGACAGGCAGCAGCCCCTGTCCGGCTATGGCAACAACCCGTATGACACCTACACCTGGGAACTGCACCCGGACCCCAACAGTGACCGGGCCCTGAAGCGCGCCCACCGGATCGACCGGAAGACCGACGAGGTCGAGAAGGAAAAATCCAACCCTTACGACACGGGCCGTTTCACCGGCGGCTGGTAAGCCGCCCCGGTTTCCCGACGCCGGGTATCCGCCGCCGCGCGCCTGCTACAGCCGCAGGCCGCCATCGATCTCGAAGCAGCGCCCGGAAACGTAGTCGTTCTGCAGGATGAACTCGACGGTACGGGCAATTTCGTCCGGCTCGCCCATCCGCTTCAGCGGAATTCCCGAGGTCAGCTTCTCGCGGGCTTCCGGCTTCATCCCGGCCACCATCTCGGTGTTGATGAAGCCCGGTGCAATCGACGCTGCCCTGATGCCGTAGCGGGCCAGCTCCCTGGCCCAGGTCACGGCCATCGCGGCCACCCCGGCCTTGGCCGCGGAGTAGTTGGTCTGACCGGCATTGCCGGCCCGGCTGATGCTCGAGATGTTGATGATCACGCCGCGGGTGCCGCCGACGATCATCCGCTCGGCTGCCTCGCGGCCACACAAAAAGACGCCGGTCAGGTTCACGTCGATCACGGACTGCCACTGTTCGAGGCTCATCTTTGCCTCGACCTTGCCATCCCGGAACCGGACGAGCAGGGCGTCCCGGGTGATCCCCGCGTTGTTGACCAGTGCGTCCACTGCGCCGCAATCCGTGATGATGCGGTCGAACAGGGCCACCACCTCAGCTTCACGGGCCACGTTGGCCCCGTAGACCTCTACCCGGGCACCGAGCTGCCCGCATTCGGCGCTGATGGCCGCGAGATCATCAGCCTTCAGGTCGACGAGCACCAGCCGGGGCTGATGTGCGGCGAGCCGGCGGGCCATGGCGGCGCCCAAACCCCGGGCCGCACCCGTGATGACGATGACCTTGTTCTTGAGATCCATAGGGTGCTCCGGCCTTCAGCTGAAAACAGGCCGCCATCCTACCGGCTTTTTTGTGCGTCGCAAGATCGCGCCCGGATGTCGGGCGCCTGTGCGAGACTCTGCGCCCTTCACAGTCCGGGAGCGATGCTGATGAGACTACGCAAAGGCTATGCGGATGGCCGCTGGGGGCAGCTGCATTACGTTGAATGCGGCACGGGCCGGCCGGTGGTGCTGATCCACCAGTCGCCGACCGACAGCGTGCAGTTCGCCCGGGTGATGCGTCCCCTCGCCGAGCGCGGCCTGCGCCCGATCGCGATCGACCTGCCCGGCTTCGGCGGCTCCGATGTGCCCGACGCGCCGCCGGCCGTTCCCGACTATGCCCACATCGTGCCCGCGGTACTCGACGCGCTCGGCATCCGGCAGGCGAGCCTCGTTGGCCACCACACCGGTGCAGTGGTCGCGACCGAAGCGGCGCTCCAGCATGCCGACCGCGTTGACCGGGTGGTCCTGCATGGTCCGCTGCCGATGAGTGACGAGGAGCGCGCCCAGTGGCGCACGCTGCTCGCCCGGGAAAAGGAGTGGAATCTGCGCTGGGATGGCAGCCATATTTCTGAGCTGTGGAACTTCCGTCATGGCGCCCAGCCGGAGTGGCACGACCTCGAGGCCTTTCACGCCAACTTCATCCATGGCCTGCTGGCCGGCCGGACGGTCTGGTACGCCCACGACGCCGTGATGACCTATGCCCACGAGGCGACGATCGGCCAGCTGACCCAGCCGGTGCTGCTGCTCGCCAA
>CAYOXI010000078.1:0-1314 GCA_964407855.1 uncultured Chromatiaceae bacterium | reverse complement strand
GCAGCGGCCGCCCTGGAGAGCCGGATTGGCCCGCCCCCTTCGTCAGATTCTCCTCAGTCTCCTGCTCACTCTTTTCCTGGTTGCCTGTGGTCGCCCGGACGAGCAGGCCGCCGTGCACGCGGCCCGGGCCAGTGAACTGCTGGCGGCCGGGGATTTCGTCAATGCGCGGGTAGAAAGTCTCAATGCGCTGCAGATCTCACCCAAGAACGCCACCGCGCGCTTTGTGCTGGCGAGGCTCGCCGAGCGCGACGGCGACATCAGCCAGATGCTCGGTCACCTCGAGATCGTCACTGGCGAAGACCCGCAGCACCTGCAGGCGCGGCTCGACCTCGCCCGCGTGCTGTTCTTCGGTGAGGATTACGCCGGCGCCGGGCGGCTGGTCGAGCAGGCCGAGCGTCTCGCCCCCGACGATCCGGGACTGCGCCTGATCCGGGCGCGTCTGGCCATCAACGCCGGGGATCTCGCCCGGGCCCAGCAGGATCTCGACTTCATCCTGGGCCGGGATCCCGGACTCGTCGAGGCGGCACTGCTCCGGGGCACCCTGTACGCCGTCGATGACCCGTCACGCGCGGTGGCCGACCTGTCGGCTGCGATTGCCCGGGTGGACGTCGCGGCCAGTGAAGGCCTGCGACGGACCCGGCTCCAGTTGCTGCGCCGTCTGGGCATCACCGATCTGCTCGAGCAGGAGCTGCTCGCGATGCAGGGGGACTATCCCGGTGAGAACTACCCGCACGATCTGGCGCGTCTCTATGTGAGCCAGGGCCGGCTGGATGAAGCCGAAGCAGCGCTCCGCTCGGTAACCCGGCAGACACCCGGCAATGCCGACGCGGTGCTCGCGCTGGCCCTGTTCCAGCACCGCACGCGCCAGGATCCGGTGGCTGCGGAGGCGACCATGACGGCCCTCGCGGGTGCCTCGACCGGCGAACCCGGCAGCGAACTCGTGCAGGCCCGGTATCTCGAGGCAACCGGCCGGGAACGGGAGGCCCTGCGGATCTACCGCCAGGTCGCAGACGCCGGTGTTCGCAGTCCCGCGACGCTCCAGGCCCGCAACCGCATGGCGGCCTTCGCGCTTGCCACCAACGAGCCGGCTGAAGCGCGGCAGTGGTATGACCAGGTGCTGGCCGAATCCCCTGACGACGTGGATGCCCGGATCGGCCGGGCCCAGATTGCGATCCGCGAGGGCCGCACCGAGGAGGCGCTGGCGGATCTCCGCGCCGCGGTCCGCAAGGCGCCCGGGCACGAGGCGGGACTGCTGCTCCTCGCCCGCACCCATGCCCGCGCCGGGCAACCGGAACTGGCGGAACGGGCCTGGCG
>CAYOXI010000077.1:9140-9502 GCA_964407855.1 uncultured Chromatiaceae bacterium | reverse complement strand
AAGCGCCGCTCCAGCGCCGCGTCCTTCTCGATGTACTTGCGGTACTCGTCCAGCGTGGTGGCGCCCACGCAATGCAGTTCGCCGCGGGCGAGCGCCGGCTTCAGCATGTTGCCGGCGTCCATCGAGCCCTCGGCCTTGCCGGCGCCGACCATCGTGTGCAGCTCGTCGATGAAGAGGATCACCTGGCCTTCCTGCTTCGACAGGTCGTTCAGCACACCCTTCAGACGCTCCTCGAAATCACCGCGGTACTTGGCGCCGGCAATCAGCGCGCCCATGTCGAGTGCGAGGATGCGCTTGCTCTTGAGGCTCTCCGGCACTTCCTTGTTGACGATGCGCTGGGCGAGGGCTTCGACGATGGCGGT
>CAYOXI010000077.1:2852-9130 GCA_964407855.1 uncultured Chromatiaceae bacterium | reverse complement strand
GATCACCGGATCGAGCTTGCCCTGCTCCGCGCGGGCGGTCAGATCCACGGTGTACTTCTCCAGCGCCTGGCGGGTCTCCTCGGCGCTGGGGTCGTTGACCGACTCGCCGCCCCGCAGTTCGTCGATGGCCTTCTCGAGTGCCCCGCGCACCACCCCCGCGTCCTTCAGCATCCGGCCGAGGTCGCCCTTGTCGTCGCAGGCGGCCAGCACAAAGAGCTCGCTGGAGATGTACTGGTCGTCCCGCTTCTGGGCCAGCTTGTCGGTGAGATTGAGCAGCCGGGTCAGATCATTCGAGCCGTGCACATCCCCACCCGTGCCCTCCACCCGCGGCAGGCTGTCGAGCGCCTTGCCGAGCCGCGAACGCAGCAGGTTGAGGTTCGCACCCGCCTTGCCAAGCAGCGCGCCCACGCCGGGGCCCGGCTGCTCGAGCAGCGCGGCCAGCACATGCACCGGCTCGATGAACTGGTGATCCCGGCCCACGGCCAGCGACTGGGCGTCCTGCAGGGCACCCTGGAACTTGGTGGTGAGCTTGTCGAGGCGCATCGGGGTGGATCCTTGGAAGCTACGGATCATCCGGAAATTGGGCCGGGTGGCGAGAAATTCAACCGGGAACCGGACTTTTGATCATTGCCCTGTCCACAGACCAGTCTGTAGACTGGTTGGCAACTGGAGGTGCGTCCCATGAAGACCGAAATCGGGGCATACGACGCCAAGACCCGGCTCCCGGAGCTGCTCAGGCAGGTCAAGGCAGGTCGGCGCTTCACGATCACGAATCGGGGGGAAGCCGTAGCCGATCTGGTCCCCAGCCGCCAGGACGCACGCGACGATCCTCGCGCCGCGATCGAGAAGTTTCAGGAATTCATGCGGGACAACCCGGTAGCGGGCAGCGCCAATATTCGCCGGCTCATCGACGAGGGCCGGGAGTGACACTGGTACTCGACGCGTCCGTAACCCTTGCCTGGCTGCTGGCCGACGGCAGGGCGCAGGATCAGCGCTACGCCCTCGCCGTCCTCGAAGCGATGAAGTCAGCCGATACCGCCGCAGAGGTTCCGGTCACCTGGGGGCTTGAGGTCGGCAATGTGATCGCGAAGGCTGAAGCCAGGGGCCTGATCTCCGAAGCCCAGAGCGGCGCGTTCCTCGAGATGCTGTCCGGCGTTCACATCAATCCCGATGGGGCAACGTTCCAGCGCTCCCTCGGCGACATCCTGCAGTTGGCCCGTCGCTACCGCCTGTCGTCCTATGACGCCTCCTACCTCGAGTTGTCGCTGCGCTCCGGTCTGCCACTCGCGACGCTGGGCATTGACCTGCAGAAAGCAGTCAGGAAAGCCGGGGCGAAGCGCTTCAATCCAGCTTGAAATCACTCATTCGAGCCACACCAGCGTCGCCTGCCGTCCGGTGACACCATCCCGCCGGTGGGAGTAGAAGCGCTCCGGTTCCGCGTGGGTGCAGAACCCGCCGCCCCAGACCGCGGTCACCCCGGCCCGCGCAAGGCGCAGCCGGGCGGCGGCGTAGAGGTCGAGCAGCCAGTGTCCGGGTCTCGTCGGGCTGAAGCAGCCGCTGGCGGCGGGGTCCGCGGCCAGAAAAGCGTCCCGCACCTCCGCCCCGATCTCATAGGCCGCCGGGCCAATGGCCGGTCCCAGCCAGGCGAGCAGCTCCGGCGGCGGCGCACCGGCCCGGGACAGCGCGGCGACGGTGGCCTCCAGGAGGCCGCCGGCGAGCCCGCGCCAGCCGGCATGGGCCGCAGCGACCAGCGTGCCCGCGCGGTTGCAGAACAGCACCGGCAGGCAGTCGGCGGTGAGCACGACGCAGGCGAGCCCCGCTTCAGCCGTCAGGGAGGCGTCCGCCACCGGGCGTGGCGGACCATCGCCTGCGGCGACCACTGCCGTGCCATGCACCTGGTTCAGCCACCACGGATCCCGTATCAGGCCTGGCACCCGCGCAAGCTGCGCGCGGTTGCTCTCCACGCAGGCGTAGTCATCGCCCACATGGTCGCCGAGATTCAGGGCGGCATAGCAGCCCACGCTGCCGCCCCCGACGCGGGTGGTGGCCACCGCACGGACCCGCGCCGGGGCGGGCCACTCCGGATGAACAAGGACCGGACTGATCACCTGGATGGGTTCGCGGGCACGGGCCACTGGAGTGTCTCCAGGCGATCGACAGCGGCGGACCCGGAGCCAGACAGTGCAGCCAGCAGGCCACGGAAATCGTCGGGCAGCGGTGCGGACAGACTGAGCGCTGCGCCACTGACCGGGTGACTGAAGGCGATGCGCGCCGCATGCAGTGCCTGTCGCCGGAACTGGCGGAGCGCCGTGGCCACCGCCGGAGTGGCACCGGCCGGAATGATCAGCCGCCCGCCGTAGGTGGGATCGCCGACGATCGGGTGCCGCACATGGGCCAGATGCACGCGGATCTGGTGGGTCCGGCCGGTCTCGAGCCGGACCGCAACGAAGGTGTGGTTGGGAAAGCGCTCCAGCACCCGGTAGTGCGTCACCGCAGGCCGACCGCTGGCGGTCACCGCCATCCGGATGCGCTCGCTGCGGTGCCGGCCGATCGCCGCCACCACCTCGCCGCCGCCCGTCATCCGCCCGACGCAGACTGCGCGGTATTCCCGGGTAATTTCCCGGGCAGCCAGCGCGCGCACCAGGTGCGTATGCGCCGGGAGCGTCCTGGCCACGATCAGGAGGCCCGAGGTGTCCTTGTCGAGGCGGTGCAGGATGCCGCTCCGTGGCAGTGAGGCGAGCGATGGAAACCGGGCCAGCAGGCCGTTCTGCAGCGTGCCCGCCGGATTGCCGGCACCGGGATGCACGACCAGCCCGGCGGGCTTGTTGACCACCAGCAGCGCCTCGTCCTCGTAGATAATCCGCAGCGGCATGTCCTCGGCCAGCGGGCCCGCGGCCGGAGGCTCCGGCGCAACACGCAGTTCAACCACCTGCCCGGCGGCAACCCGCGTCCGCGGCTCGGGGCTCTGCCCGTCGAGCCGGACCTGGCCATCCAGAATCCATTGCTTGAGGCGGCTGCGCGAGTAGTCGGGCAGCAGTTCAGCCAGTGCCTGGTCAAGCCGCCGGCCGGCTTCCGCCTCCGGGATCACGAGTGTGTGCGGTACGGGGTCCATGGAGGGCTAGGCTATACTGCCGACCCCGTCGACAACAGCCATTGCACCGACCGACGCAGCACCGCACCCCATGGGCTCCCCGCATTCACTGACGTTGCCGAAACTGGCCACAGCGCTGCTGTGCTTCTGCGCAGTGCTGGCCGGCTGCTCCAGCAAGGAGGAGCGGGACACCCGCTCGGGTGCCGAGGAACTCTATGCCCAGGCCAGCAAGGCCCTGGAGTCCGGCAACTATGCCAACGCGATCCGGATCTACGAATTCCTCGGCGCGCGCTTTCCGTTCAGCAACGAGACCAAACAGTCCCAGCTCGACCTGATCTACGCCTACTACAAGGACCGGCAGATCGAGTCGGCCATTGATGCCGCGACCACCTTCGAACGGGAGAACCCCACCCACCCTCGGGTGGACTACGCGCTCTACATGCGCGGGCTGGCCTATTTCCCGGCCCAGCATGCCTGGTTTCACCGGCTGTTCCGGGTTGACCTGGCCGAACGGCCGCCGCGCGACGTGCAGGAGTCCTACTCGGCATTCTCCCAGCTCGTGCAGCGCTTCCCGTCCAGCGCCTACGCCGATGATGCGCGCCAGCGGATGGTCTTCCTGCGCAACCGGCTCGCCGCCCACGAAAATCATGTGGCCCGCTACTACCTGGAACGCGGCGCCTGGCTCGCGGCCGCCAATCGCGCCCGGTACGTCGTTGAGCAGTACGACGGGTCGCCGGTGGTCGGCGACTCCCTGGAAATACTCGTGATCGCCTACGAGCGCCTCGGCATGACCGACGTGGCGGCCAATGCGCGCACGGTGCTGGAGAACAGTTACCCGGAGCGGGTGGCAGCGGCGGACAGGGCCACGCGGCGCCCCTGGTACTGGCCCTTTTAGTCAACCCGAGCTAGTCAGCCCGAGTGCCGGTATCCCGAGGTGATCGGGTAGCGCCAGTCGCGGCCAAAGGCCCGGCTCGAGATGCGCACGCCGGGCGGCGCCTGCCGGCGCTTGTACTCGGCCCGGCGGACCAGCGCGAAGACCCGGTCCACCACCACCGGGTCAAAGCCGCGGGCCGCGATCTCGTCCACCGACCGGTTCTCGAGGATCAGTGCGTCGAGGATCGGGTCCAGCATCTCATAGGGTGGCAGTGAGTCGCTGTCCTGCTGGTCGGGCCGCAGTTCGGCGCTCGGCGGCCGGGTAATCACCCGCTCGGGGATCACCGGACTCACGCTGTTGCGGTACCGGGCAAGCTGGTAGACCAGCGTCTTGTTGCAGTCCCGGATGGGCGCGAAGCCGCCCGCCATGTCGCCATAAAGCGTGGCATAGCCCACGGCCATCTCGCTCTTGTTGCCGGTGGCCAGCACCATCTTGCCGGTCTTGTTGGAGATCGCCATCAGCAGCAGGCCGCGCGCCCGGGACTGGATATTTTCCTCGGTGGCATCTTCGGGCAGGCCGGCAAACAGCACGTTCAGAGTGCCCCGGGCGGCGGAGACCAGCGGGTCAATGGGCAGCACCTGGTAGTCGACGCCCTGGGTGCGGGCCTGGGCACCGGCATCCTCGAGGCTCATGGGTGCGGTGTAGCGGTAGGGCATCATCACGGCCTGCACCGCGGCAGCACCAATCGCGTCCACGGCAATCGCCAGCGTCAGGGCCGAATCAATGCCACCGGAAAGACCCAGTACGACACCCGGAAAACCATTGTTGCGGACGTACTCCCGGACGCCGGTCACCAATGCTGCGTAGACACTGGCCACCTCCCCGGGGATGGGCGCCAGGCCGCAGGCCTCCGGTTGCAATCGCCCGTCCCGCCGGGCCAGTGTGATCACCGGCAGGCCCTGCTCGAAGGCCGGTGCCCGGCAGACCACCTGCCCGCCGGCATCCACCGCACAGGAACCGCCGTCGAAGACCAGCTCATCCTGGCCGCCCACCATGTTGAGGTAGACGATGGGCAGGCCGGTTTCCCGCGCGCGCGCGGCCAGCACCGCCTCCCGACGGGCCTGCTTGCCGATTTCGAAAGGCGAGCCGTTGACGATCAGCAGCAGCTCCGCACCGGCCGCCGCGGCGCTGGCCGACGGGCCCGGCTGCCACGCATCCTCGCAGATCCCGAGCCCGAGCCGGACGCCCCGGAACTCGACCACCGTGGGCCCGTCGCCCGGCGTGAAATAGCGCTCTTCGTCGAAGACGCTGTAGTTCGGCAGGCAGCACTTGCGGTAGCTGGCGATGCTTCGGCCACCGGCAAGCAGGGCGACCGCGTTGTAGATCCGGTGATCCTCGTACTCCGGGTAGCCCACCAGCACCCCTGTGTCACCGGCCTCGGCAGCGATGCGTTGCAGGGCATCAGTGACCTGGCGCCGGAGGCCCGCATGAAACAGCAGGTCTTCGGGCGGATAGCCGCACAGGGCCAGTTCGGGGAAGGCCACCAGGTCCGCGCTGCCGGCCTGGGCCACCTCCCGGACCAGCCGGATGATGCGGGTCGCGTTGCCAGCCACGTCGCCCACCAGGAAAGCCTGCTGGGCGAGCGCGATACGCAGCGGGTGGGTCAGCGGAGCAGCTCCTGCATGGCGCTGCCGAGCTCCGCGGGGGAACGCACGGTGCGCACACCCGCCTGCTCCAGCGCCGCAAACTTGGCCTCCGCCGTGCCCTCGCCGCCGGAGATGATGGCGCCGGCGTGGCCCATCCGCTTGCCGGGCGGGGCGGTCACCCCGGCGATATAGGCCACCACGGGCTTGGTGACATGCTGCTGGATATAGCGGGCGGCCGCCTCTTCGTCGGTGCCGCCGATCTCGCCGACCATGATGATGCCGTCGGTGGCCGGGTCCTGCTGAAACAACTCCAGGCAGTCGATGAAGTTCATGCCCCGCACCGGATCGCCGCCGATGCCGACGCAGGTGGTCTGGCCGAGGCCGTTGCGGGTGGTCTGGAAGACCGCCTCGTAGGTGAGGGTGCCGGAACGCGACACGATCCCGACCCGGCCCGGCTGGTGGATGAAGCCCGGCATGATGCCGATCTTGCACTCCCCGGGCGTGATGATGCCCGGGCAATTGGGCCCGATCAGGCGACAGTCATAGTCCTTCAGCGCCGCTTTCACCCGCACCATGTCCAGCACCGGGATGCCCTCGGTGATGCAGACGACAAGCTTCACGCCAGCGTCCGCCGCCGCCAGGATCGCGTCGGCCGCACCCGGCGCCG
>CAYOXI010000077.1:0-2752 GCA_964407855.1 uncultured Chromatiaceae bacterium | reverse complement strand
AGCTTCACGCCAGCGTCCGCCGCCGCCAGGATCGCGTCGGCCGCACCCGGCGCCGGCACGAAGATCAGGCTCACATCGGCACCGGTGGCCTTTACGGCCTCAGGCATCGTGTTGAACACCGGCAGGCCCAGATGCTCGCTGCCACCCCGACCCGGCGTGCAGCCGGCAACGATCTGTGCGCCGTACTCCATGCACTGCTGGGCGTGAAAGGAACCCTGCCGGCCAGTCAGGCCCTGGCAGATGATCTTCGACTGGCTGTTGACAAGAATGCTCATGCTGCCGCCGCCACGGCCTTGCGGGCCGCATCCGTGAGGTCTTCCGCCGTCGTGATGGCGAGCCCGCTGTCCTTGAGCATCGCCCGGCCCTGGTCCACGTTGGTGCCTTCGAGACGCACGACCACGGGTACCGCGACTTTCACATCCCGGACCGCGCGGATGATGCCCTCGGCAATCAGGTCGCAGCGGACGATGCCGCCGAAGATGTTGACGAGGATGGCCTGCACGCCGGCGTTGGACAGGATCAGCTTGAAGGCCTCCGCCACCCGCTCCGGGGTCGCGCCACCGCCCACATCGAGAAAGTTGGCCGGCTCCCCGCCGTGCAGCTTGATCAGGTCCATGGTGGCCATCGCGAGGCCGGCGCCGTTGACCATGCAGGCGATGTTGCCGTCGAGCGAAACGTAGTTGAGATCGTGCTCGGCGGCGCGTCGTTCCATGTCGTCTTCCTGGCTCGGGTCGCGCATGGTCTGCAGCTCGCGCTGCCGGTAGAGGGCGTTCTCTTCCACATTGATCTTGCCATCCAGCGCGACGAGTTCGCCGCTGGCCGTGACGATCAGGGGATTCACCTCCAGCAGGCTCGCATCGCAGTCGTTGAACAGGCGATAGAGCCGTTGGGCAAGGTCGACGAACTTCAGCACCTGCTCATTGTCGAGGCCCAGGCCGTAGCCGAGCTGCCGGGCCTGGTAGGGCTGGAGTCCGGCCGCCGGATTGATGGCGATCGTCAGGATCTTTTCCGGGGTCCGGGTCGCAACTTCCTCGATGTCCATGCCGCCGGCGGCGGAGGCGATGAAGGCAATGCGCTCCCGGGCACGATCCACCAGCAGGCTGAGATACAGCTCCCGGTCAATGTCACTACCTGCTTCGACGTAGACCTGGTTCACGGGCAGGCCCTGGGAGCCGGTCTGCCTGGTGACCAGCCGGGTGCCGAGCAGGTCACGGGCCAGTTGTCCGACCTCCTCCGGGCTGCGGGCCAGCTTCACGCCGCCGGCCTTGCCGCGGCCGCCCGCATGCACCTGGGCCTTGACCACCCAGACCTTGCCGCCCAGCCGGCCGGCAGCGGCGGTGGCCTGGGCAGGGGTGGCGGCAACCTCGCCGGCAGGGACCGGAATGCCAAAGCGCCGGAACAGCTCCTTGGCCTGATATTCGTGGAGATTCATGGACATCCATGGGAAGCGCCCGACGTCGGGTGGCGGCTATTGTGGGCGAATTGTGCGCTGAGTCAAAGTGGGAGCGCGGTCACGCACCCGCCGCCCCGGCCAGACATAATGCCCACTGGCACCCCCGGTTCGAGCCATGGTGACTGCCGAACAGACGATCCGCGATGCGCTGCGCCCGCCGCCCGACGACTCCACCCGGATCATCGGCAACGACGTGTCCCAGCGGCTGCTGCGCTTTGTCGGCGTGTTCCGCGCCGGCATCGCCGGAGCCATGCTGGTGGTGGCGCTGGGCTCGCTGTCGCCGCCGATCCTCGGTGTCCGGGATCCCGGTCTGTTCCTGCTGGCCGCCGGACTCTACGGCTGCTTTGCGCTGCTGGTACTCGGCTGGCAGTGGAACCGTCCGCTGCTCTCGCCCCGCATCACGCTGGTGGAACTGGCCGGGGACATTCTCGCCATCACGGTGCTGATGCACGCGAGCGGCGGCATCCGCAGTGGCCTCGGCGGTCTGCTGGTGGTGTTCGTCGCGGCAGCCAGCCTCACGCTGCGCGGCCGGCAGGCGTTTTTTGCTGCCGCCGTGGCGGCACTGGCCGTGCTTGCCGAACAGGGCATCAGCGTACTTTACCGGATGGCGCCCACCGAGGAGTTCTTCGCCGCAGGGGTGCTGGGCGGCATCATCTTCATGATCGCCTCCGCCGCCTATCCGCTGGCCCGCCGGCTGGAAGAAAGCGAAGCGCTGGCGCGCCAGCGGGGCATTGACCTCGCCAACCTCGCCCAGCTGAACGAGTACGTGATCCAGAACCTGCGCGAGAGCATCATCGTGGTGGATGGCGACAACCGGATCCGGCTGATCAACCAGTCCGCCGCCAAGTACGCCGGCATCCGCACCCGGGAACCTGGCCAGGATCTCGGCAAGCTCGCCCCCAACCTGAGCCGGATGCTGGCCGACTGGCGCCGCCAGGGAAATCCCCTGCTCCAGCCGCCCGCCTTTACCTCGGCCGACGGCACGACCCGGATCAACGCCTACCTGGCCCCGCTGGGCAGCGGGGAGCGCGGCAGTGAGTATGGCCCGGTGCTGATGTTCCTCGAGGATGCCGGCCTGCTGGCCGAGAAGGTGCAGCAGACCAAGCTGGCCGCTCTCGGCCGGCTCTCGGCCAGCATCGCCCACGAGATCCGCAATCCCGTCGGCGCGCTCAGCCACGCCAGCCAGCTGCTGGAGGAGTCGCCTTCGCTGCAGCCGGACGACCAGCGGCTGATCAGCATCATCCAGACCAATTCCCGCCGGGTCAGCGAGATCGTCGAGAACGTGCTGCAGCTGTCGCG
>CAYOXI010000076.1:0-10088 GCA_964407855.1 uncultured Chromatiaceae bacterium | reverse complement strand
CGCCAGGCGCTGGATATGCTGGTCGAGGAAAGCCTGCTGCAACAGGAGGCGACCCGCCGGAACCTGAGCGTCGAGGAGTTGCTGCAGCGGGAGGTGCGGGACCAGATCCGCATCACGCAGGAAGAGATCGACGCAACCTGGGAGATGAACCGGGAACAGATCACCGAGAGCCGCGCGGTGGTGGATCCACAGATCCGCGCCTGGCTGGCCCAGCAGGAGGAGGCCGCCGGCGTCCGGTCACTGGTGGCCCGCCTCAGTGAGCGCTTCCCGGTGCAGCGCTTTCTTGAGCCGCCGCGGACCGTGGTGGCGGCCGAGGGTTTTCCCTCCCGGGGCCTGCCGGATGCGGCGGTCACGATCGTCGAGTTTTCCGACTTCGAGTGTCCCTTCTCCGCCCGCGTGCAGGAACCGCTGAAGCTGGTCCTGGACAATTACGGCGACCGGGTGCGGCTGGTGTTCCGGAATTTCCCGCTGAACATCCACCCCTTTGCGCCGAAGGTTGCCGAGGCCTCCCTCTGCGCGCTGGACCAGGAGCGCTTCTGGGAGATGCACGACGCGCTGTTTGTCGCGCCCGGCGATCTGGACCTCGTGCAGCTCAGGCAGATTGGCGCCGGGCTGGGACTGGATCCGGCAGAGTTCGACGACTGCCTCGACAGCGGGCGCCATGCAGAGCGGGTGGCCGCGGACATGCAGGAAGCGGAAGTGGCGGGCGTCAATGGCACGCCGGCACTGTTCATCAACGGGCGCTTCGTGAATGGCGCCGTGCCCTACGAGGAACTGGCCGCCATCATCGAGGAGGAGCTGGCCGCCGTCAGACGGTAGTTGCTACCGGCCGGCTCAGGATGTAGCCACTGACCACCAGCAGCACAAGTCCGGTTCCGGCGACCACGAGCGCGGAATCCACCAGCGCAAACAACAGCAGCCAGGCGACCAGGATGGAGCCCACCGACACGCACTTCACGTGGGTGGGAATGGACCGGTTCGCCTGCCATGCCCGGAGGCCCGGACCGAAGCGGGGATGATCGAGCAGCCGGCGGGCCAGCCGGGGCGAACCACGCGTAAAGCAGGCGAGGGCGCCGATCAGGAAGCAGGTGGTGGGCATCACCGGCAGGAACGCGCCAATCGCGCCGAGGGAGACAAAAACCCAGCCGGCCGCGATCCAGCCCAGGCGGGCCACGCCGGATTTTCCCGCTGGCTTAAGTCCGGTCACTTGCTGTTCCAACAAAGACTGCGACGACAGTATAAGGGGTCGACCCTGCCTTCAGGGCGTACAAAATGCCGACGACTCGCGGTTTTTTCAGTCCGCGGACGGTCTGGCCGCCGCCGCCGCGCCCCGCTCGGGCATCACCGTCGGGATGAAGGCCCGCATGGCCTCGGCGGTTTCCCGCGGGGCCTCTTCCTGCACGTAATGGCCCGAGGTGGCGACCAGCACCGCAGTGTTGCCGGGCGTCAGGCGCCGCAGGTCCTCGAACTCACCGGGCGGCTTGCCGCGGTCCTGTGCACCCCAGACGATCAGGGTGGGCACCTGCAGCGCGGGCAGCAGCGGCACTTCGGCCGCGTCACTGTACTGGCCCATCAGGTGGGTCATGCCGGTGAGATAACCCTCGCTGCGGCTCGTGCGGCTCAAGTCGGCGACCACCTCATCCGTGACGATGGAGGGATCGATGAAGGAGCGGCGCAGGAAGTCGCTGCGGAATTCCGGGTCGCCAAAAAGTTTCGCCTGCAGCCGGGGAAAGGGAAACACCAGGTACTTGGCGACCGGCGGCACGCCGGTGGTGATGATGCCGGGGTTCATCACCACCAGGCCGATGACGGCCGGTGACTCCAGCGCGACGCGCAGTGCCACCGCGCCGCCGAGGGAGTGGCCACCCACCACGACGTTGGTGAGGCGGAGTTCGCGTATCAGTGCCGCCCCGATGCGGGCCTGGCTGGCGTTGCGGTAGTCGAAGGGGGCGGGCTTCGCGGACAGGCCGTAGCCGGGCATGTCGTAGGCCACCACGTAGTAGTCCGGCGGCAGCAATGGCGCCAGCAGCCGGAAGCTCTGCAGGGAATTGCCGAAGCCATGGAGCAGCAGCGCCGTGGGTTTGTCCGCTGCCGCCTCACCCCAGGTCTGGTAGCGGATGGTGAGTCCCTCGACGTCGACGAAGCGATCGGCGGGACCGGCCAGGTTGGCCACCGGTTCCTCGACCACGCCGGTGGGCCAGTAGGCATAGATCACCGCTCCGAGCCAGACCGCTGCCAGCAGGCCGGCCAGGCCCGCCAGGCCGCGCTTCAACCACCGCATATGTTGTCCCTTCCCGAGAGCGCCGCGATGCTAGCACGGCTGGTGCCGGGTCCTGATCGCCGCGACTACCGCGGCAACCGTGCTACCAGATCACCACCCGCTTCTCCGGCGGCAGATAGAGCTGGTCGCCCAGCTTCACGTCGAAGGCGGCATAAAACTCGTCCATGTTCTTCACCACCCCGGTGACCCGGTACTCATCCGGCGGATGCGGTGCGCGGAGCAGCTGGACCTGCAGCGTCTCCGGCCGGGACTTGCCCCGGAAGCTCAGGGCATAGCCGATGAAGAAGCGCTGGGCGCCGGTGTAACCGTCAATCACCGCGGACTCCTGGCCGTCCAGCGAACGCTGCCAGGCGCGCCAGGCAATCACGAGACCCGCGAGATCCGCAATGTTCTCGCCGAGCGTGAGCTGGCCGTTGACACTGAAGCTCGGCAGGGGCCGGAAGCCGTTGTACTGGCTGACCAGGCGTTCGGCCCGGGCGCGGTACTGCTCACTGTCGGCCGCTGTCCACCAGTCCCGCAGCCGTCCGTCGCCGTCAAAGCGCCGGCCATCATCGTCAAAGCCGTGGCTGAACTCGTGGCCGATGGTCGCGCCGATGCTGCCGTAGTTGTAGGCATCGTCCGCCGCCGGATCGAAGAAGGGCACCTGGAGGATTGCGGCCGGAAAGACAATCTCGTTGCCCGTCGGGTTGTAGTAGGCGTTGACCGTCTGGGGTGTCATGAACCACTCGTCCCGGTCGACGGGCTTGCCCAGCTTGTCCACCTCGAAGCGGTGGGCAAAGGCGCCGGTGCGGCGCAGGTTGCCCATCAGGTCATCCGGCACGATCTCTACGCTGCTGTAGTCCCGCCACCGGTCGGGATAGCCAATCTTGCTGCGGAACTTGCCGAGTTTCTCCCGGGCTGCTGCCCGGGTCTCCGGCGTCATCCAGGTGAGTTCGCCGATGGACTCATCGAAGGCAGCGCGCAGTTCAGCGATCATGGCGTCCATGCGGCGCCTGGATTCCGGCGGAAAGTGCCGGTCCACGTACACCTTGCCCAGTGCTTCGCCGAGCTCGCTGTTGACGAGGCGCACGCCCCGCCGCCAGCGGGGCGTGTTCTCTTCCTGGCCGTTGAGTACCCGCCCTTCGAAGTCGAAGTTCTCGGCGACGATCGCGGCGTTGAGCCAGGGCGCATAGCGCTTGAGTGTCTTGAAGCGGAAATAGGTCTGCCAGTCGGCTACCGGGACAGCCCGGATCAGCTCGCCGAGGCCGGTGAAGAAGTCGGGCTGGGCCACCACGAACTCCGGCATCTCACCGAAACCGGCAGCCGCCAGGAAGACCGGCCAGTCAAAGCCGGGCGACTCGAGGTCGGCTGCAGCCGGCGTCCGCTTGTTGCGGTAGATGATGGCGGAGTCCCGGTTCCGGACGGCGCTCCAGTGCAGCTTTGCGAGGCGTGCCTCGATACCGGTGATGGTCGTGGCCGCTGCGCTGCCATCCCCCCAGCCTGCCAGGTCGAAGAGCTTTGCAATGTGCAGCGCGTAGGCAGCGCGAGCGGCCCGGAGCTCCGCCCGGTCATCGAGGAAGTAGCTCCGGTCGGGCAGGCCGAGTCCGTCCTGCCAGAAGTACGCCAGGTTGCGGTCCGGATCGTCGGCGTCACCGTCCACGTACCACTGCACGGGTCCCTGGATGCCTGCTGCAAGGGCCCTTCCCAGGAAGGCGATCACGTCCGTGTGATTGTTCAGCGCCGAAATGGCTGCCAGTTCAGGGACCAGCGGCCGCAGGCCCGCGGTCTCCAGTGCCGCCTCATCCATGAAGCTGCGGTAGAGGGCGCCGATCCTGCCGCTTTCCGTGTCGGCCGGCGACCTGCCAGTAGCGGCCTCTTCGAGCAGGGCGCGGAGCTGCGCCTCGGTGCGCTCGATCACGATCCGGAAGCTGCCGTAGTCCGCCTGGTCTGCCGGGATTGGTGTACTGGCGAGCCATTTGCCATTGACGAAGTTCCAGAGGTCGTCCTGGGGACGGATACGGGTGTCGAGTTCGCTGCTGTCGAAGCCCGCCGTCAGCGGCGCGCTGGCCTCCGGGTCCGTGGCGATGCCCGGACGGGGACCACAGCCACTGCCGGCCAGTGCGACCAGGACAGAGCAGACCAGCAGGTGGCGGAAGCACATGGCCGGGGTTCCATGGGAGCTGACGGGGGATGGTAACGTTGTGCTTCCTGCCAGTGCCATCGGTGAGTCAACAGCCGTGAACGAGAGCGCTCCATGACGCGTCGCTGGCTGCAGCGCATCGCCCTCGGGCTCGCTGTGCTGCTCATTGGCAGCGCGGCGATCCTGTGGTGGTGGGGCCTGCGAACCCCGGCCTTTCCGCAGCCCCTGCTGGCGGGCCAGCTGCACGAGCGGCGGATTGATCACGGCGGGCTGTCCCGGTCCTTTCTCTTTTATGTGCCCCCGCGGCTGGCCGACCCGGCACCTGTCGTGCTGGTGCTGCATGGTTCTGCCGCGACGGGGGAGCGCATGCGCCGGGCAACCGCCTGGGCCTTCGACGAGATTGCCGACCGGGATGGCGCCCTCATCGTCTATCCCGAGGGCCATGCCCGGCACTGGAACGATTGCCGGATCACAGGGAGCAACCCCGCCCGGGAGGCGTCGGCGGACGATGTGGGCTTCCTGGGCGCGGTGGTCGACCGGCTGGCTGGCGACCCCGCGCTGCAGGGACAGCGGGTGGATACGCGGCAGGTCTTTGCAACCGGGCTTTCGAACGGCGGTCATATGGCGCTGCGCCTTGCGCTCGAATCGCCGGACTTCGTCGCCGGCGTAGCGGCCGTGGCTGCCAGTCTCGCGGCGCCGGCGAACTCCGACTGCGTCGCCAGCGGGCAGGCCGTGCCCGTGCTGCTGATCAATGGTGAGGCGGACCCGATCAGTCCCTATGCCGGCGGTGAAGTAAAGGTGCTGGGACCCCTGGGCCGACGCGGCGCGGTGCTGGCCTCGGTCGAGAGCGCGAACTACTTCCAGCGTCTCGCCGGCTATACCGTGCCCGCGTTTGAGCATCGCTACCCGGACGCCGATCCGGCGGACGGCACGGTGGCCCTGCGCCAGGTGTGGTTTGCCGAGGATCGCCCTGAGGTCGGGCTGATCACCATTTATGGCGGGGGCCACACCATTCCCCACCCGGTGAAGCAGTTTCCGCGCATCCTCGGCCGGACCAGCCACGACCTGTCGGCGGCGGAGGAGAGCTGGAGTTTCTTCAGGCGACAGCGGGAGGGGGCAGGCCCTGCACGCCCGTTGCCCGCAAAGTTGCCCTGACGGGCAGGCGTCTAGCCCGAGGCCACCAGCAGCAGGGGACCGGCCGATACCACAACGCCGCCCGGTTGCTCGGCCGTGATCGCGAAGGCCTTCGGGTCCGGGATGTGGAGCTTGGCCTGGATGGGAATCACCACCTCACCGGTGGTGCTGACGTCGAAGACGCCGCCGTCCACCGGGTGATTGCGGTCGCGCTCTGGCGACACGATCCACAGCTGGTACTGGCTGCTGGCCGGGTCGTTAACCGGCATGCCCGCCAGGCGCAGGAAGCCCTGCTGCCGCGACTCGCTCCAGACCACGTCGCCGCTGACACCCTCGTAGCCCGGCACAGGTGCCGTCCAGGGCAGTACGACCACGTCGTCGGCTTCATTCAGCAGGCTCGCCCGGGCAGTTTGCGGGGCTACCGCGGCGTCGGGCGCGGGTACTTCGGTGCGGACCACGACGAAGGCCACCGCGAGCATCGCCGCGAGTGCCCAGCCGAGGTTGTTGATGCTGAAGCGGGCCCGCTGGCCGGAGCGCGGTGCAGTGGTGGTGGCCTCTTTCCGGGCCGTTGCCAGGGATTTCGCGACGGCAGCGGGGGCCGCGGGCGAAATGCCCGGCGCGGCAGCCGCGAGGCGTTGCCTAAGATCAGATGGCAGTCGGCGGGTGGCGCCGCTGTCCCGGCGCAGGCACGCCAGTTGCAGCAGGGCAGCCGTCTGCATCATCCCGTCGCGATCAACGCCGGGGTTGTGTTCGAGCAGTTCCCGGAGCTCACGCTCGGTGCCGGGCGCAAGGGCGGCGGCAGCCTCATCGGCCAGCAATTCCTGCAGGCGATTCCGGTTGCTGTTGGTAATCATCCCAGCATTTCCTCGGTGGAATCGCCGCTGACAGAGATCCGCAACTGTTCGCGGATGTGTATCAGGCCCCGGCGGACGCGGGTTTTCACGGTACCCAGCGGCAGGTCGAGACGTTCGGCGATCTCGCTGTGGCTGTAGCCCTCGTAGAGGGACATGGCCAGGACCTTCTGGTGCTGCGGGTCCATGGCCGACAGTACCCGCTCCACGATCGTGACCTCGGTATCCTCCTCGACGGTGGCGGGGATCCCGGGATCGATGGACGCACCCTCGTCGTCGTCCAGGGAGTCGGTCTTCGGCCGGCGCTCGGCGGCCCGGATCTTGTCGATCAGCCTTCGGCGGGCGATCGTGGAAATAAACGCCACTTCGCTGGCGATGTTCCGGTCATAGCGGGCCGAACTGCCCCAGATATCAATGAAGATGTCCTGCACCGCGTCTTCGGCGTCTGCCGCATTGCGCAGGTAACGCCGCGCAAGGGACCAGACCAGGTCGCCGTAGCGCTCCAGGCATTCATTGACCGCGGCCGGGTCGCCGGCTGCGACGCGCTCGAGGATGGACTTGGTCTGTGTCAACCTGGTTTTGACCGCTGTGGACCCGGATGCTGTAGTGATCGACAAGGACTGAGCCAGCAAACCGGCCAAGGCAGCCTTGCCCCTGTTGGTGCCGGTCACAACCAGTTCAGCGGTGATCATGATACATCACGCGGCATACACCATAGCGCCAGACAGGACATGCGGGGTCCGGCAAGGTCAAGGCCCGGTATTTTGCGGCTGGTCAGCGGGATGGTCGGTGGCCGGGCTTCTCGCCAAGCCCGGCCACCGGGATCCATCAGTCTGCCGGCGGCAGGACCACCGCATCAATCACGTGAATCACGCCATTGCTGGCGGCGATATCAGCCGCGGTGACGTTGGCGCCATTCACCGTCACGCCGCTGGCTGATGCCACGACCGTCAGCATAGCGCCCTGCAGGGTGGCCGGCTTGACGGTGCCCTTGAGGTCGGTGGACAGGACCTTGGCGGGCAGCACGTGGTAAAGAAGGATGCCCTTCAGCTGTTCGATGTTCTCGGGCTTGAGCAGGTTCTCAACAGTGCCCGCCGGCAGCCTGGCAAAGGCCTCGTCGGTGGGTGCGAAAACGGTGAGCGGGCCGGGACCCTTCAGGGCATCCACCAGGCCCGCGGCCTGTACGGCGGCAACCAGTGTGGTGAAGGAGCCGGCGGCAACGGCCGTATCGACGATGTCTGCGGCGCGGGTGGTCGGGGTGAAGGCCAGCGTGGCAATGGACAGGCCGACCAGGGCGCTGGTGATCCGGATGTGCCGCAGAGCGGCTGCAGGCGTGGTGGTTGATGGCATGGTTAGTCTCCTGAATTGCGGCGGGCAGATGTGAACGGGTGCGGTGAAAGGTTCGCAGCAATTCCCGGAGCGGATTCAGGCGAGCGAGGCACGTAGAGATTTCTGTGGCACCAGAAAAGCAGGAGCCGGGTCCTTTCGGACCCGGCTCCGGAAAAAGCACGCGTGGAGCCGAGGCTCAGCCCGCGGTCCACTCCCCGCCCTGGAAGCCGCAGCCGATCTCAAGCCCGCCTGCATCTCCCTCATAGTAGACGCGGGTGCCGGCGTCACCCATGTCACAGATGCCGACCTTGGCATCCGTCGGGCAGGCGCCCGCGGCATGGACAGCATCCTTGTTGTCATCCGTCGTGCCGAGCTCGGCGCACTTTGCCGCGGAGACCGGGGCGTCACAGACCTTGAAGGGTCCGGCAAACATGTTCTGCTGGATGTAGGTGCAGTGACCGGGATCCTGGGCGGTCGCGGTCAGCGGGCCGATGGCGAGCAGCGCACAGGCTGCGATCAGTTTCGACTTCATGGTTGGCTCTCCTGCCGGCGAATTGGCCTGGGTGAATCCAGGCGAGATGATGATGGCATGCAGCTAAACCGGAATCCAGCACGGGCGGAACCCGGGGATACCGCGCAGCGGACTGTGGTGCCGGGGTGGTGAACCGGGGCTTAAGCCGGCCGCCAGTGGTCGTGGAAAGACACCCGGTGCATCAGCCGGTGGGCCTGCCCGAAGTCGAAAATCCCCCGGTGGATCGTCGAATAGTTGTCCCACAGCGCGAGCGACCGGGGTTCCCAGTGCCAGCGGCACTGGAACTCGGGCCGGGTCTGGTGCGCGAACAGGAAATCGAGCACGGCCCGGCTTTCGCGCTCGCTCATGCCGGCGATCTCGCGCGTCATGAGCTCGGACACAAAGATGAAGCGGCGCCCGCTCTCCGGGTGGGTGCAGATCACCGGATGTTCAGTGGGCTTGAGGTACTGGCGCATCTGGTCGAGCGACGCACCGCCCATGGACTCGAAGATGCGATGAAAGTTTTTTGTCAGGTTGTCGTGGATGGCCGTGAGGCCATCGAGAAAGCTGCGCCAGGCGGGCGATAGTTCGTCGTAGGCGGCGCACATGTCGGCCCAGACCGTATCCCCGGCGCCCTCGGGCACATCCAGCGCGTAGAGCAGTGACCCGCGCGTGGGATTGGGGCGAAAGGAACTGTCGGCGTGCCAGTTGATGTCGTTCACCGGCATCTGGTACATCGCCGGGTATTCCTGTACCCAGACGCCCGGGTAACCCTCGGCACTGGCCACATAGCCCTGCTGCTGGATCTCGCCGAACAGCCTGCCGAGGGCCAGGTGCTGGGCCGGGGTGAGGACCTGGTCGCGGAAGAACAGGGCCTGATAGCGCAGCCAGGCGGCGCGCAGCTCGGCAAAGAGTTCCGGGTCTTCAAGCGCGTCGGCGACCTGGATGCCGCTCACCAGTGCGCCGAAGCTGCCGGTGAGCGGGCGGGCGGTGAAGTGCCGGCAGGTCAGGCCGGCAATCGGGACCTTGTTGGCCAGAGCGCTGGACATGACTGCGTTCCCTGACTGGCAGTTCAGGCTGCCCGGGCCACGAGACTAGCAAATCAGCTACCATTCGTCCGCCTCGCCGTTTTCTCCCCCGCACCGGATGCACCCCCGCCCATGGCCAACGAACCCCTCCGCCCGAGTGAAGTCACGATCGCCGTCTATGTAGACTTCGAGAATCTTGCCCTGGGTGTCCAGGACACCAAGGCCGTGCGCTTTGACATCGAGCTGGTGTTGAAGCGCCTGCTGGAAAAAGGCCGCATCGTGGCCAAGCGGGCCTACTGCGACTGGACGCGCTACCGCCAGTTCATGCAGGAGTTCCACAAGCAGGGCTTCGAGATGATCGACATCCCCCAGACCAAGATGAGCGGCAAGAACAGCGCCGACATCCGCATGGTCGTGGACGCCCTCGACCTCTGCTACTCCAAGTCCCACATCGATACCTTCGTGCTGCTCACCGGCGACAGCGACTTCTCGCCGCTGGTTTCCAAGCTCAAGGAGAATGACAAGCGGGTGATCGGCTGCGGCGTACGCGACTCCACCTCCGACCTGCTCTCGGCCAACTGCGACGAGTTCATCTACTACGATGACCTCATCACGGTTGCGAGGCGCCCCCGCACGCGGGCCAAGCCCGCCAAGAACCAGGAGAACCAGGGGCAGGCCGAGGCACTGGAGCGCGTCGCTTCTACCGTGGAATCGCTGGCCTCCGAATACGACCCGCTCTGGGGATCACTGGTGAAACAGACCGTGCGCCGCGTCTACCCCGGCTTCAACGAGACGATCTACGGCTACCGCAGCTTCTCCGAGCTGCTGGAGGACG
>CAYOXI010000075.1:8215-10522 GCA_964407855.1 uncultured Chromatiaceae bacterium | reverse complement strand
TTCAATAACCTCGCCCTGCTGCAGCTTTCGTTCCGCGATGCGGGTGGCAACGTGCTGGGCTCCCCCGTCGAGACCTTCTGCGATACGCTCGGCAACCAGGCCTGCACGCTGACTCCGCAGGACGGGGATCCGGCCACCGACTGGACGCAGATTGCCGTGTCCGGCCTGGCGCCAGAAGGTACGGCATCTGCCCGCATCCTGCTGCTGCATATCCTGACAGAGGGCACGCCTGCTGGCGGAGCCATCTTCTGGGATGACGCCCAGCTCCAGGTTGTTCCGGCGCCGCCGGCTGTGTGGCTGCTCGGTACCGCAGTCCTTGGCCTGGTGGCGAGGCGCAGGTTGCGTCGCGCGCAGGCGGCGTAAGGACGACCTGCTACCAGCACACGGCAGGGTTTCGCCCGGAGCGAGACCCTGCCACCAGACGAAAAGCCCCCTCGCTGTGCCGATGGCCAGCCAGGGGGCTTTTTTCTTGCCTGCGTTTCTTGCCTGCGATCGTGAGCGCGGCCGCGTGGGGGCTGCGGCCAGACGCCGGGGAGCGGATCAACTCACTGGCGGGATCGCGACCCCGGCGGCGGACCGGCGGACTCGCGGATCTGGATCACCGATTCGAGCACAAAGGGATGGTCGGCGCCTGGCACATCGCGCAACTGGTCGATCAGGAGCTCCGTCGCCTTCGCTGCAAGTGCCTCAACCGGCTGGCGGATCGTCGTCAGCGCAGGCGAGATGTGCTGCGCCATGGGGAAATCGTCGAACCCGACAACCGAAAGGTCTGCGGGTACGCGCAGGCCGAGTTGATGTGCCACGCGCATCACACCGACGGCCATCTCGTCATTGCTGGCGAATATCGCCGTCGGACGCCTCTCCTGTTGCAGGAATTCGAGAGCGCATTGCATGCCCGACTGGAAGGTGTTGAAGCCCTGCCTGACGAGCGCCTGATCAAACGGCAGGCCGGCGGCCCTGAGCCCGTCCTCGTACCCACGAAACCGTTCGCCGACGGCCTTGTGGTTGGGATCGCCGACTATGAAGGCGATCGCCGTGTGGCCAAGTGACGCCAGGTACGTCGTCATCCCGGCGCAGGATTCCCTGTCGTTGGTGAAGACAGAGCACTCAATCTCGGCATGATCGCCGGGGCTGACCCTGACAAAGGGGGTATCGCTGTCCCTCAGGGCCGCCAGCAGGGGCTGGTGGTCAGACAGGGGTGGAGTCAACAGGAAGCCATCCACCTTCGACCGCCTGAGCAGGGGGCTGATTTCAGCCGGCAGGTCACTGCTGTCGAAACTGCAGGGATGAATCAGCAGGTCCCAGTGCTCGCGCTGGCAGACCTGGAGTGCGCCGCGCTGGATGTCAATAACGTAGCTGGAACTCGGACTGTCGTACAGCAGGCCGATGGCGAAGGCGCGACTGCCAGCCAGGCCCCGGGCATAGTGATTGGGCGCGTAACCTAGCGCCTCGATCGCGTGTTGCACGCGTTCGCGGGTATCGGGACGAACATTGGGTTCCCGGTTGAGGACCCGGGACACCGTCTTGATGGATACCCCGGCATGCTCGGCAACGTCGGTGATCGTGACTTTGCTCACGGGCACATGGCGGCGATATGGAAATGAGAGAACAGAAGCGTAGCAGTCTCGATCAGGTGGATGTATGTCCGATCATCAAGCTAGCAGAGTAGCAGGCACCCGGGCCGATGGGGTGGATGCGCCCCCCAGGGCTTCGTCAGACCTGGGGTGCGCCCCGCGCTGCTACCGGCAGCCGGCGCGCTGGCGAGCACTGGTCCAGCGGGCAATGGCGCAGGATTTTTCATGGCGCGAATCGGCGCGCCTGACGGGATTGCTCTACGAGGAGTTGCGCGATAGCACACTGCAAGATCAACGGACTCGGTAGCGGAGACCCGGCTGGGTTGGTTCTCCGGGGGCAGGGACAACTTTCCTCGTGCGGTGCATTGCGCCGGCCCCGCAGGCCTCGTGGTCCGGAGCATTTTACATATCGCTAAGGCCTTGGTGCGACGGCATTGACAGCGTTGTCAGGGAGGGTTAAAAGAACCTTACTAAAGCGTAACCAGTGGGGAGTCTTCGAGTGCGGTTTGTCTTCGTGCCATGCACCCGCTTGGTGATGTGACGTCGACTGAACTTCTGCCAAGTCTCTTCAAGACCTGAAGCGAATCTATAAAACCTGAAGCAAATCTAGAAAAATGGAGACAATCATGACCAGGAATTACACCAAGCCCCTCGTGGCGGGACTCGCAGTCCTGCTGTGTTCCGGGACAGCCCAGGCAGTGCAGCTCTTTGCCAACGGCGGTTTTGAAGACAA
>CAYOXI010000075.1:0-8115 GCA_964407855.1 uncultured Chromatiaceae bacterium | reverse complement strand
GGTGGTAACCCGCCGATTCCGTTGGCGGCTATCGGAACGACTGGGGAATTCAGCTTCTACGCCAAGGGCTTTGCAGGCACCACCGGCAACGTCCTTTATGCGCTCCGTTACCTCGACGGCGTCGGCAACATTCTGGCCAACACTGGCAACGTGTTCTTCCAGGGTGCCATCAACGAGACTACCTGGACCCAGATCACGAACAACAGCCTTGTCGTGCCGGTCGGCGCCGTGGCCGCCTTCCTTGAGTTCAGCCGCGGGATCGGCCCGGTCAACGGCATGGATCTGCTCGGCGGCACGGTCCTGATCGATAACGTTTCGTTGACTGTCGTCCCGGTGCCCGCAGCCGTCTGGCTCTTTGGCTCGGCCCTTGGCCTCATCGGCTTCCTGCGCCGCAGGGCTGCTGCCTGAACTACGTGTTTCCAGGCCGCAACGAGAAAACCCGCTTCGGCGGGTTTTCTTTTTTGCGAGCTGCTAGCCGACCCTCGCCGGTGCCGGCCAACGCCCGGGAGCATCGATTCCACATAACGAAGTTGAATTGCGCTGGCAGGGCTGGGAAGCATTGACGTGGTTCGTGTGGCCACGTAAATGTAGTTTCACCAACAACAAGACAGGCGGCCGGTCACCAGCTGTAGCCGAGCGGCGGAGCTTTTCTCTCGGGTGATGCCGCGGTGCTGGTTTCCCACTGGCGATCAAAACAGAGACGATCAAAATGAAAATGGAGCAATACATGACCAGGGATTTCACAAGACCACTCGTGGCAGGACTGGCAGTCCTGCTGTGTTCCGGGGCGGCCCACGCCGCACAGGTGGTGCCGAACACCGGCTTTGAAGCACCGGACAACCTGACCGGTTGGCTGCAATTTTCGCTGGGTGGCACCATCTCGATCGTCAACGATAACGGTCCAAGTGCGCCTGGCACGCAAGCGGTACTGCTTTCTGCCAACGCGTCCGGCGGAGCTTCGTTTCCACAGATCAAGGTCGAGAGACTCGCGGCGGGCCTGCTGACGAACGGAGCGCCGGTAACCATTTCGTTTGACGCAAAGTCGACTCTGCAGACGCAGGACATCAACGCGGGTCCCTTTGCCGGTAATGTGGTATTCATCGCGGAATTCTTCACCGAGCTGACCGGCGACAACGGCGCCGTCAATCAGATCCTGCTCGGGCCGCCGACGTTCCTGACCCAGGAATGGCAGACTTTTACGTACAACACGTTCCTTTCCGCTGACGCTGGAGGCGGCCTGTCGCTGCTGTTCAAGGCTGATTGCGGTGGAAACCCGACCTGCCGGTTCGATGCACTGATCGACAATGTCACGATCGATACGACAGTCGTTCCGGCGCCCGCGGCCGTCTGGCTGCTCGGCACTGGCCTCCTTGGCCTCATTGGCCGGAACGTCGTGCGCCGCCGAACCGCTGCATGACCTGAGTTGTTGAGCCGCAACGAGAAAACCCGCTTCGGCGGGTTTTCTTTTTGCGCCGGACTCCGGCACCGGAAAACCAGGCTCCCGTCCCATCATTGCCCGGTCGACATCGCTTCCCCCCCGCTGGCCGAATGACAGATCATCATGCCGATGATTCCTGCCATCCCGCCCCGGGAACCCGACATCCCCTCCCCCTGCGTCGGCATCTGCATGCTGGACATGGACGGCCTGTGCATCGGCTGTTTCCGCTCCCGGGCCGAACTCCAGGACTGGTGGGTGGCGACGCGGGCCGAGAAGGAGGCCATCCTGGAACGCTGCCGGGAACGGGGGCTTGCTCCGCCATGACGTGGTGGGCGACCTGTGCGCCGCCGGTCCGCCCGCGGGGCGGGTGCTGCAGCTCCTGATCTCCGGTGCCGGCTACGGGTCCCTGTACTGGGACTTTCCGTTTCAGCCGGAGACCTATTCCTATGCCCGGGCTGCCCTGGCCGCCGGCTATGCCACCTTCAATTTCGACCGGCCGGGCCTCGGCCGCAGCGCTCGCCCCTTTGGCCTGTGGCTGGACGTGGACCGGCAGGCCGTGGCGCTCCAGCAGATCATTGCGGCACTCGGCGCCCGCGAGACCTTTGCCCGTGTCGTGCTGGTTGGTCATTCCTTCGGTTCGGTGATGGCGATCGCCCATGGGGTGCGCTATCCGGGCGCCGCCGACGGCATCATCCTCACCGGCTTCGCTCACAACACGAACCTGCATCGCGACGCCCAGGCGAACTTCGCGATCATGCTCGACTGGGTAGCCCGCCGGGTGGGCGGTGGTGCCGCGACCGGACCATCCCAACCCTGCGTGAACCCTGCAAACGCCGGAACCCGCTGAGCCACGATCCCGTCAGCGCGCCAGCAGCGCCGGCGCCCAGAAGGCGGCGATCAGCGGGCTGCGCAGCTTTTTTTCCAGCGTGAACAGGCCGACGTCGTAGGGCGCGAGGGCCGGACGCACATCGAGTACCGCAACCTCGCCGGCCAGCGGGCTGTTGTCCAGCACGATCTTCGGCACGACGCCGATGCCGAATCCCAGGCTGACCATGCTGACGATCGCCTCGTTGCCGGCCACCTGGGCATAGACAGTCGGCTGGACACCCAGCTCGCGAAACCAGCGGTCCACCCGCTGGCGGGCCAGGCCGCTCTCGGAGAGGATCATCGGCGTGGCTGCCCATTCCGCCGGATCCGGCCGGCGGCGGGCGAGCGCGCGCCGCAGCGGATGCGCCGCCGGGGCAATGAACACCAGCGGTGAACGGATGATCGGCTTGAAGGCAAGACCAGCAGGCAGCGCCGCCGGCCGGGCACCGATGGCGATGTCCTCGCTGCCCGCCATCACCCGGGCGATGGCGTGTTCCGGGTCGCCGGTGTGCAGCTTGAGCTCGATGCGCGGGTGGTCACGCCGCAGTTTGCCGAGCAGCTCGAAGAGAAAGCTGTAGCTGGCGGTCACCGAGCAGTACAGGCTGACCTCCCCCTGCAACTCACCGGACTGCTCCTGCAGCGTGTGGCGCACCACGTCCCAGCCAGTGAGCGTGTCCCGCGCCCAGGTCAGGAAGGTGGCTCCCTGGCGGGTCAGGGTGACGGAGCGGTTGTCCCGGTCGAACAGTACGGCGCCCAGTTCCGTCTCCAGCTGGCGGATGCTGCGGCTCAGGGCCGAGGCACTGAGGCTGGCCGCAGCGCTCGCCCGGCCGAAGTGCAGCGCCTCGGCAAGATGCACGAACTGGCGCAGTTGCCGGATGTCCATCGGGCTATTGTTGCATGTACTGGCATATCACGTTGCAAATATATCGTTTTACGCAACGTAATGCCGCCGCTACAGTGGCGGCCTCACAACCGGAGCTACCCCCATGCAGGTCTACTACGACAAGGATTGCGATCTCCCGATCATCCGCGGCCGGAAGGTCGCGATCATCGGCTACGGTTCCCAGGGCCATGCCCACGCCGGCAACCTGCAGGACTCGGGCGTGCAGGTCACGGTCGGCCTGAAGCCGGGCTCGGCTTCCCGGCGCAAGGTCGAGGCCCACGGCATCAAGGTGGCTGATGTGCCGGCCGCCGTGAAGGCAGCCGACGTGGTGATGATCCTGACGCCCGATGAGTTCCAGGCGAAGCTCTACACGGACGAGATCGAGCCGAACATCCGCCAGGGCGCCACGCTGGCCTTTGCCCATGGCTTCTCGATCCACTTCCAGACCATCAGGCCCCGGGCCGATCTCGACGTGATCATGATCGCGCCCAAGGCGCCCGGGCACACCGTGCGCTCCGAGTTCCAGGCCGGCCGGGGCATTCCGGATCTCGTCGCCGTGGCGCAGGACGCCTCCGGCAAGGCGCTGGCCACCGCGCTGTCGTATGCATCGGCGATCGGCGGCGGGCGCACCGGCATCATCGGCACCACCTTCAAGGACGAGTGCGAGACCGACCTCTTCGGCGAACAGTCGGTGCTCTGTGGCGGCTGCGTCGAACTGGTGAAGGCCGGCTTCGAGACCCTCGTCGAGGCGGGCTACCCGGCCGAGATGGCCTACTTCGAGTGCCTGCACGAGCTGAAGCTGATCGTCGACCTGATGTACCAGGGCGGCATCGCCGACATGAACTACTCGATCTCCAACAATGCGGAGTTCGGCGAGTACGTGACGGGACCGAAGATCATCAACGCCGAATCCCGCAAGGCGATGAAGGAGGCGCTCGCCAACATCCAGAACGGGTCGTATGCCAGGCGTTTTGTCGCCGAAGGTGCCGCCGGCTACCCGGAGATGACGAAGGCCCGGGCGGCCAATGCGGCTCACCCGATCGAGACGGTCGGGGCGGAACTGCGCCGGATGATGCCGTGGATCGCGGCCAACAAGATCGTCGACAAGAGCCGGAACTGAGCGGTCAAACCGGGAGGACGATGAGCAACCCACCGCCAGCGGACCACCAGCATGCCCCGGCAGCAGCTCTCTGGCACGCGGCAAGCGAGGATGCCGCGCTGGATGCGGTCAATGCGTCCCGCCATGGGCTGAGCTCGCAGGAGGCACTGCGCCGGCTGGACGAGTCCGGCCCGAACCGCCTGCCGGAGATCGCGCCACCGGGCGTGTTCACGCGGCTGCTGCGCCAGTTCAACAATCGGCTGCTCTATGTACTGATGGCCGCTGCGGTGGTCACCGCGCTGATGACCCACTACGTCGATACGGCCGTGATCATGGCGGTGGTCGTGCTCAACGCGGTGATCGGCTTTGTGCAGGAGGGCAAGGCGGAGAAGGCGCTGCAGGCCATCCGTCATCTGCTCGCGGCGCGCGCCGTGGTCCTGCGTGATGGCCGGCAGCACGAGGTCGATGCGGCCACCCTGGTGCCGGGCGACGTCGTGCTGCTCGCCTCCGGCGACAGCATCCCGGCGGACCTGCGGCTGCTGCAGCAGCGCAACCTGCGCGTCGATGAGGCGGCGCTGACGGGCGAGTCGGTGCCGGTCGCGAAGCACAGCGATGCGGTCGGGCCTGAGGCGGCGATCGGGGATCGAGCCTGCATGGGCTATGCCGGCACCCTGGTTACCCAGGGGCAGGCGCGGGCGCTCGTCGTCGCGACCGGTGCTGCGACCGAAATGGGGCGCATCGGTCGCATGCTCGAGCAGGTCGAGGCCGGCACGACACCGCTGCTCCGCAAGATGGAGGCCCTCGGCCGGACCCTCACCCTGATCATCCTGGTTGCGGCTGCCGCGTTGTTCCTGTTCGGCCTGCTGGTTCGGGGCATGGGTGCCGCCGAGGTGTTCATGGCCGCCGTCGCCCTCGCGGTCGCGGCCATCCCTGAGGGTCTGCCGGCCATCATGACCATCACGCTGGCGATCGGTGTGCAGCGCATGGCAACGCGCCACGCCGTGATCCGGCGCCTGCCGGCGGTGGAGACGCTTGGTTCTGTAACGGTGATCTGCTCGGACAAGACCGGGACGCTCACGCGCAATGAGATGACCGTGCAACAGGTGGTCGTCGCCGGCGCGGTCATCGATGTCGGGGGTGCCGGCTATGCGCCCGATGGCGCGCTGCGCCTGGACGGAGAGCTGCTGGCAGGAGACGAGCTGTCAGCCCGTGCGCCCGCATTGCTGCTCCTGGCCGAGGTGGGCGCGCTGTGCAACGACGCCGCACTGCACGAATCCGCCGGACACTGGCTGCTGACCGGAGATCCAACCGAGGGAGCACTACTCAGCTTCGCGATGAAGTGCGGACTGAACCTTCCCGACCTGCAACTCGAGCGCCCGCGCCTGGAGGTGATTCCCTTCGAGTCCGAGCACCGGTACATGGCCACCCTGCACGGCGCTGATGATGCGCGGGTGGTGCTGGTCAAGGGGGCACCGGAGCGGTTGCTCGGCATGAGTCGCGATCAGCTTGGCCCCGATGGCAAGGTACAGGCGCTCGATGAGGCGGCCTGGCACCAGGCACTGGAATTGCAGGCAGGCGCCGGTCGGCGCGTGCTGGCCTTCGCGCGGCGGTGCATGCCAGAAGGTACTCATGAGCTGGGTCCGGCAGACCTGGATGGCACGCTGACGCTGCTGGGCATGGTCGGCATCATCGATCCGCCGCGCCAGGAGGCGATCGATGCGGTCGCGCAGTGCACTGAGGCGGGCATCCGGGTCGTCATGATTACCGGTGACCATGGCGTCACCGCCGCGGCGATTGCCGCCCAGCTGGGCATGGGCGAGCCGCTGAAGGCCGTCACCGGTCCCGAAATGGAGGCCATGGACGAAGCAGCGCTGCGTGACGCTGTGCGCGATACCCGCGTGTTCGCCCGCGCGAGCCCCGAACACAAGCTGCGTCTGGTGCGTGCGCTGCAGGCGAACGGCGAGGTGGTCGCGATGACCGGTGACGGCGTCAACGACGCGCCGGCACTCAAGCAGGCCGACGTCGGCGTTGCGATGGGCCTGAAAGGGACCGAGGCCGCGAAGCAGGCCGGGGATATTGTGCTGCTGGACGACAACTTCGCCTCCATCGCGCACGCGGTCGAAGAGGGCCGCACCGTGTACGACAACCTGAAGAAGACCGTGGTCTTCCTCCTGCCGATCAACGGCGGTGAATCCCTTTCCCTGCTCCTTGCGGTACTGCTCGGGGTCGCCTTGCCAATCGCGCCGGCCCAGATCCTCTGGGTCAACATGGTGAGCTCGATTGCCCTGGCGCTGGTGCTCGCCTTCGAGCCGACCGAGCCGGACGTCATGCGACGCCCGCCACGCCGGCCGGCTGAGCCGATGCTGTCGGCGTTCGTGCTCTGGCGCATAGCGCTGGTCTCGGCGCTGTTCCTGGCCGGCATCTTCGGCATGTACGGCTGGACCCTGCAGCAGGGGGCCTCGGTGGAGACGGCACGTACGGTGGCGGTCAACACGCTGGTCGCCATGGAAGTGTTCTACCTGTTCAGCGTGCGCTACCTGAAGGCGCCTTCCTTTACCCTGCAGGGCGTCAGGGGCACACCCCGGGTGCTGGTCTCGGTCGTCGCGGTGTTCGGCCTGCAACTGCTCTTCACCTACTCGCCGTTCATGCAGATCTTCTTTGCAACAACAGCGCTGCCGGTCTCCACCGGTATGACCATAGTGCTGGTTGGTGTCGCGGTGCTGGTCGTACTGGAACTCGAAAAACTGCTACTGCGCCGCTTTGGCCTGCTTCCCGGGAGCTGAACGGTCAGGGCGCCCGGCCGTAACCAGACTGAATGAATACCGCCGCAGTTTTCTGCATGCCCGAGGAAGGGCATCTCCGGCGCATGCTGCCGGTGATCCGCGGCCTGCGTCAGCGGGGCATAGCGCCGCATGTCTACACGGATGCCCGCTTCGGGCTCCAGGTAACCAGCGCCGGCGGCCTCTTCGTCGACCTGTTTGCCCGCCACCCCCTTGCCGTGGCCGATGACAGGTCGCGACCGATTCCCTGCCGCTACGTCAGCTTCGCCGGACATTTCGGTACCGATATCGTCCGGGAAATTCACGCGCTCGCGCCCGCACTGGTGGTGGCCGACACCTTTGCCGTGATCGGCCAGGTGGTGGCCACTGCGCTGCGCATCCCGCTCGTCAATGTCTGTGCCGGACACAACGCCGAACCGGGGCGCTTCCTGGCAGCACTCGCGGACGACCCCCGGGTCGCGGTCTCGCCAGCCTGCGAGCGGGCCGTGGAGCGCCTGCAGACGGTACACGGGCTCGCGGACGCCTCGCCCTTTGCCTACGTCACGGGCCGGAGCCGGTACCTCAATATCGTCTGCGAGCCACCAGGTTGGCTCGCACCGGCGGAACGACAGGCCTTCGAGCCGGCCGCGTTTTTCGGCTCCCTGCCCTCCATCGAGGAGATCGCGCGGCGGCAGGCAACCCCGGGCCCACCGGCTTTTCCCGCCGGCACCGGCGAGAAGATCTACGTGTCCTTCGGCACCGTGGTGTGGCGTTACTACGCGGCGGAGGCGCTGGCGGCCCTGCGCGCGATCGCTGATGCCGTGGCAGCACGACCGGGCGCGGCAGCGGTGATCAGCCTCGGCGGCAATCCCCTGGCAGACAGCGAACGGCACTCCCTGCAGCGGGACAACGTGCGCGTCACAGACCGCGTGGACCAATGGGCCGTGCTGGCGGAAGCGGATGTCTTCGTCACCCACCATGGACTCAATTCCACCCACGAGGCGATCTTCCAGCAGGTGCCGATGGTGTCCTACCCCTTTTTCTGGGACCAGCCGGCACTCGCCGCCCG
>CAYOXI010000074.1:0-10625 GCA_964407855.1 uncultured Chromatiaceae bacterium | reverse complement strand
CGGTGACGGTGCGCCTGCCGGGACCGGATGGCTGGCTCGAACGTCGCCACACGACCCGACATCGGGAGACCACTTCTGGAGGCACGGCACTTCATCGGCGCCTGCTTGGCGGTATGTCCAGGGCGGGCGACCCGCTGTCAGTGACCACGCTCCGCCACTGGCTCGGGAGCCGCGTGCCGGAACACCTGGTACCCCAGAGCTGGATGTTCGTTCCCGAGCTGCCGCTCGGCCCCGGCGGCAAGCTCGACCGGGCGGCATTGCCGACGCCGGCCGCGACCCGGCCCCGCCTGGATGGACCGCCGCTGCCACCCCGCACCGCCGCGGAGCGGGCGCTCGCCGGCATCTGGACCCGCGTCATGGGCCTCGAGGGTATCGGCGTCGCGGATGATTTCTTCGAACTGGGTGGCGATTCCATCACTGCCGTACAGCTCACCACGGCCATCCAGCGCTGGCTGGACGCAGCTCTGCCGCTGGCGGCCCTGTTCCAGGCGCCGACCATCGAGGGCCTGGCGGACTACGTAGCTGAACACCATGGCACCGCACTCAGCGCGGCACTCGGTCGCGAGGCGCCGCCGGCCGCAGCTCCCGCGGCGGCGGTTCCCGGCGAACCCGTACCATTGTGTTTTCCCCAGCAGAGCCTCTGGTTCCTCCACTCGCTCCATGGGACCGACACCAGCGGCAGCGAGCAGTTCGTTCTCCGTCTCTCAGGGGAACTCGATGAGGAAGCGCTGCAGTCAGCCTGGATGTCGCTGCTCGAACGACACCCCGTGCTCAAGAGCAGCTTCGTTGCCCGGGATGATTCGGTCTGGCAGTGCCCGGGCAGTGGCGCGATGGCGCCACTCCGGAGGCTAGACCTGGCGGGTGACAGCGCCCGTCTGGAGGCGCTTGCCGAAGCCGAGCTGGCCCGGCCTTTCGACCTCGCGGCAGGGGGCCTGCTCCGCGCCGTGCTCTGCCGTCTCGACGGCACGGAACACCGGCTGGTCGTCACGGCCCATCACATCGTGGCCGATGGCCTGTCGGTGCCGGTACTTGGCCGCGACCTCGCCGCGTTCTACGCGGCAGACTGTCTGGGTGAACCGGCCGGCCTGCCGCCGGCCAGTGACTACCTGCAGCTGGGCAGTGACCCCCGCTGGCAGCGGGGCAGCGATGCGCGGGAGCAGCTGGACTGGTGGTGCACGCAGCTGGCGGACCTGCCGCCGGATCCACTCGATGCCCTGGTGCGTCCGCCGGCGGGGCCGCGGGTATCCCGCCGGCAGGGTTTCAGCTTTTCTGCCGCCCAGACTGACGGGCTGCGTGCGCTGGCCCGCGCCACGGGCACCACGCCATTCATGGTGCTGCTCGCGGTCTTCCGGTCGCTGCTGGTCCGCCTGACCGGGCAGTCCGATGTCCTCATCGGCACGCCGATGACGCTGCGCGATACACCGGAGCTCCGGGACATGGTCGGTTGTCTCGTCAATCCGGTGGTGCTGCGTGCACCAGTGGACGCCGCTGCGAGCTTCCGCGATCACCTGCTGCGGGAGCGGGACGCGGTGCTTGCGGCACTGGAGTTCGGCCGCGTGCCCTTCGCGCAGGTGGTCGAGGCGCTGGCTCCCACGCGGGTGCCGGGCCGCCATCCGCTGTTTCAGGTGCTCTTCTCCTTCGAGACCGTGCCCGTCGCGCTGCCGCCCGTCGCCGGCCTGCAGTTTGATGTGGCCTCATTGCCGGTAACCCGGGCCTCGTATTTCGACCTCGAGTGTGCGTGCCGTGAGGGCGGGGAAGGTGAGCCGCTGACGGGCTATTTCGCGTGGGCAACCACGGCCCTGGAGGAGGCCGTCGCGCGGCAGCTGCCGGACTGGATGGCGAGCCTGGTGGACGACATCCTCGCGCAGCCCGCGGCGCCGGTCGGCCGGCTGTCGCTGCTGCCGGCTGACGGGCGCGCGATGCTGCTGCACGGCTGGAATGCCACGGACGCTGACTTTCCCCCGGGTACGCTTGCGGACTACTTCCTGGCGCAGATGGTGCGGACTCCGGAGGCGCCGGCGCTCCGCATGGCAGGCCGTGAGCTCAGCTACGCGCAGCTTGCGGCGCGCAGCGCCGTGCTGGCAGGCCAGCTCCGCGGGCGCGGGATCGGTCCCGGCAGTGTCGTGGGCCTTGCCCTGGGCCGCACGCCGGCCGCGGTGCTCGCGCTGCTGGCGATATTGCGGGCCGGCGGTACCGTCCTGCCGCTTGATCCCGCGTATCCGCTCGCGCGCCTGAAGTTCATGTGCCGGGATGCCGGCGCCAGTCTGCTGTTGGCCGGCTCGACACGACTTGCGGCATCGCTACGGACCGGAACCGTGCCGGTCGTGGTCCTGGATCCGGACGGCGAGGTGGACGAAGTCGTGCCGGACGAAGTAATTGGAGACGCATTCCCGCCGTCGACGGACTGGTGCGTGCCGGTACCGGCCTCATCCCCGGCCTTCATCCTCTACACGTCGGGATCCACCGGTGAACCGAAGGGCGCGGCGACCACCCACGCCAGCGCGGTCAACCGTTGCCACTGGATGTGGCGGCAGTTCGGCTTTGGGCCGGATGAGGTCTTCGCGCTGCGCACGACGCTGAACTTCATTGATGCCTGGTGGGAGATCTTCGGTGCCCTCGGCCATGGCATCCCGCTGGAGATCGCACCCGATGAAGTGGCTGGCGATGCGCTGGCGCTGCCGGCGTGGCTCGCGGCACGGAAAATCACCCAGCTGGTGCTCGTCCCTTCGCTGCTCGAAGCGGTACTGGACAGCCTGCCGGCACCGTCCGCGCCGGGTCCGGGTCCGCTGCCCGACCTGCGCTGGTGCATCAGCAGCGGCGAGCCCCTGTCGCCGGCGCTGGTCCACCGCAGCCGCGCGTTGCTGCCGCAGCTGCGCCTGATCAATACCTACGGCACCTCCGAGGTCTGGGATGCGACGGCCTTCGACACGACCAGGCTCGCTCCGAATGCGTGCCGCGTGCCCATCGGCCGGCCGGTGGCCAACGCCCGGGTGTATGTGCTTGACGCGGACGGTGCGCCGGTGCCGCCCGGCATTCCCGGTGAGCTCGCCATCGGCGGCATCGGGATCGGTCCCGGCTATACGGGGCAGCCGGCGCTGACTGCGGAACGCTACGTGCCGGACCGGCTCAGCGGCCGTCCGGGCCGCCTGTATCGCAGCGGCGACCGGGCGCGGTTCCTGCCCGACGGTACGCTCGAATGCCTCGGCCGGCTGGATGCCCAGTTCCAGCTGCGGGGCTTCCGGGTGGAACCCGCCGAGATCGAGACCGCGCTGCGCGCCCATCCCGCCGTGCAGGATGCCGTCGTGGCCATCGCGGGGGAGGGTGCCGGTGTCCGCCTGGTTGCCGGCGTCGTACTGATGCCGGATAGCGGGGACGATTCACCGGCGCCGGACTGGCTGAATGCACCGGGCCCGAGGCTGACACGCTACCTGCGGGATCTGCTGCCGCCACACCTCATTCCAGGCAGCTGGCAGGTTCTGTCCGGCCTGCCCCGTACGCCGAGCGGCAAGCTCGACCGCCGCTCATTCGCGCTGTCAGTGACGGACACGCCAGCGGAGTACAGTCCGGACACCTGCGGTCCGGCCTTCACGCCGGCGGAAAGCCGGCTCGCGGCAGTCTGGCAGGCCGTGCTCGGCGCCCCGCCGCTTCGGCGCGACGACAACTTCTTTGCCTGCGGGGGACATTCGCTGCTGGCGGTGCGGTTCCTGAACCGTATCCGCACCGGTTATGGCCGGACACTCGCCCTGCGTTCCCTGTTCGAGTCGCCGACCTTCGGTGAACTCGCGAGTCTGCTGGCGGCAGCGGAGGGCGACGGGTCGCCGTCCGCCATGCCGGTCCTGCCCCGGTCCCCGGGAATTCCGCTGCCGCTGTCCTTCGGCCAGGAACGCCTGTGGTTTCTGAGCGAGCTGGAGGCTGATAATCCCGCCTACAACGTCGCCTGGACGATCCGCTGTACCGGCGCACTGGATGAACCGGCACTCCGGCAGGCGCTGAACCAGCTGGCCGCCCGCCATGAGCCGCTGCGCACCCGCTTCGTGGCCCCGGCCGGTCGACCGGCCCAGGTGATCGACCCGCCGATGGCGGTGCAGCTGGCCCGGCTGGACCTGCCGGGTCCTGACCCGGAGCCGGCCGAAGTCGATGCCGTGCTGGTCCGCTATGCCCGCGGGCCCTTCGATCTGGCCCGGGGTCCCCTATGGCGGGCTGCACTGATACGGGTGGCGCCCCGGCAGCACATCCTCTGCCTGGCGATGGCCCACCTGATCACCGATGCCACTTCCAACCAGTTGCTGTTCCAGGAACTGGCCACGCTCTACGCAGCCGCGCGGGCCGGTGCAGCGGCGACGCTTGCGCCGCCGGCACTGCAATACGCGGACGCCGCGGCCTGGCAGCGGGCGACCGGCAACGCCGGCTTCGAGGCGGACCTCGCCTGGTGGCGGGCGCGACTGGCCGGTCTGCCGCCAGTACTCGAACTGCCCGCCGACCGCCCGCGGCCCGCGGAACAGTCGCTGGCCGGCGCCATCCATCACATGGCGGTGCCCGCTGCACTGGCGCAGGCCCTCGACGCCCTGTCCCGGGACGCGGGCACCACGCTCTTCATGACGCTGCTGGCCGGCTTCAAGGCATTGCTCCACCGCTGGAGCGGGGCCACGGATCTGGTTGTCGGTACGCCGGTGGAGGGCAGGCTCCGGCCCGAAGTCGAGGCGATGATCGGACTCTTCATCAATACGGTTGTGCTGCGGACGGACCTGTCCGACGACCCCGCCTTCAGCGAGCTTTTGACCCGCGTGCGGGCCACTACGGTGGATGCGCAGGCTCACCAGGGCCTGCCTTTCGAGAAGCTCGTCGAGGTCCTGGCGCCGGAGCGCTCGCTGAGCCGCAGCCCGGTGTTCCAGGTGATGTTCAACTTCCTGCGCGTCACGGCCCGGTCCCGGCAGGTGGGCGAGCTGGAATTTCGGCTGGATCGTCTCGTTGACCTCGGTGTATCGCCCTTCGACCTCACCCTCACCGCTGCGCGGGACGACGACACAGGCGAACTCGCGCTCAGCTTCGAGTACCCGACCGAAATGTTCGATGCCGCGACCATCCGCAGCCTCGCGGACAGCTATCTGGTGCTGCTCGCCGGTGCCGCGCGGCGCCCGGCGACACCCCTGTCGCGCCTGCCGCTGCTGGAAGAGCCGCGCCCGGAGGAAACGGATCGCCTGGGCGATGACGTGCCGCTGGTCACAGCGGCAATTGCCGCCCATGCCGCCCGTTCGCCGGATGCGCCGGCGCTGTCGCTCGCCGGCACCGCGCTGACCTATGGGGAGCTTGACCGCCGTTCGAGCCAGCTGGCCCGATACCTGCGGCGAAGCGGTGTCGGTTCCGGACAGCGGGTGGGGATCTGCCTGCCCCGTGGTCCGGAGTACATCGTTGCCGTGCTGGGCGTGCTGAAGGCCGGGGCCGCGTATGTGCCGCTCGACCCGGATTATCCGGCGCTGCGCCTCGCCTGGATGGCATCGGATGCAGGGCTCGTGCGCCTGATCGTCGCGCCCGGTACGCGGCAGCTGACCGGTGCAATGGATGTGCCGCTCGTCGACGTGGCCGCTGAGGCCGCAGCCATCCGCTGCGAGTCCGCCGTCGCGCCCGCAGAGCTGACCGGCAGGGAGCAGCCGGCCTACGTGCTCTATACCTCCGGCTCCACCGGCCAGCCCAAGGGCGTGGTCGTCACCCACGGCAACCTCGCCAGCACACTGGCCGGGTGGCAGGAAGCCTGGGATCTGGCACCCGGGGAGACCCACCTGCAGATGGCGAGTGCAGCCTTCGACGTCTTTACGGGTGACTGGGTCCGCGCGCTGGGGACGGGCGGTTGCCTCGAGTTCTGTCCGCGGGAGGTGCTGCTGGATCCACCCGCACTCCTCGACCTGCTCGACCGGGCCCGCATCCAGGTGGCCGAGTTTGTCCCCGCTGTCATGCGCCTGCTGCTCGGCGAGATGCTGCGCACCAACCGGCACCTGCCCGCGATGCGCCTGCTCATCGTGGGCTCGGACCAGTGGTACGCCCCGGAGTACCGCGCGCTCAGGGCCCGCTGTGCACCGGGTACGCGCCTGATCAACTCCTACGGCGTGGCTGAAGCCACGATCGACAGCACCTGGTTCGAGGCTGCCACCGGCGAGCTGCCCGGCAATGGACCCGTGCCGATCGGCCGGGCCTTCCCGCACAGCCGGATCATGCTGCTCGACGCCCGGGGCGAGCCGGTCCCCTGCGGCATGCCCGGCGAACTCTGCATCGCGGGTCCCGGCGTCAGCCAGGGCTACCTGCATCAGCCGGAGCTTACTGCCGACCGCTTCCGGGGTGCGGGGCCTCAGCGTTACTACCGCAGCGGTGACCGCGCCCGCTGGAATGGCGCCGGGCAGCTCGTGCTGCTCGGGCGGGCCGACAATCAGCTCAAGCTCCGCGGCTGGCGCATCGAAGCCGGCGAAATCGAAGGCCGGCTGGCCGCGTTGCCGGCCGTTGCGGCGGCGGTCGTGGGCCTCGCGCCAGCCGGAGACCCGGAGGCGCAGCTGGTGGCCTGGATCGTCCTGCAGGAACTGGCCGGCAGCAGTCCGGAGGACGACGGGACGGTGGTGGCAGGTCTGCGCGCGGCACTCCGCCGGGAGTTGCCCGCGCCACTGGTGCCGGCGATCTTCATCCGGCTGCCCGCGCTGCCGCTGACGCCCAATGGCAAGGTGGACAGGGCAGCGCTCAGCCTCACGTCGGGCCTGCCCATGGTGCCCGCTGCGGCGGACAGTCCGCCGCTCACGCCCGGCGAGGAAATCGTCGGCGAGCTGTTCCGCACGACGCTGGAGCTGCAGCCGGGTTTCCGGCCGGTTGGACGGCTGGACGATTTCTTCGCGCTGGGCGGACATTCGCTGCTGGCCACGCGGCTCATCGCCAGGATCCGGGACACCTTCCAGGTCGGCTTGCCGCTCCGGGTGCTGTTCGAGACCCCGACGGTGGCCGGCATTGCGGCGGCTGTCGGCACGCTCCGGGGTACTACAGCGGCGCTGACGGCGCCTCGCCGGGGTGCGACCACCACCGGTGACCTGCGGCCACTGTCGCCGATGCAGCAGCGACTCTGGTTCCTTGAGCGCCTGCAGCCGGCCACCAGCACGTGGCACCTGCACTGGATCGTGAGGATGCGCGGTGCACCCGATCTGCCGGCACTGCAGCGGGCCTGGAACGGGCTCGTTGCCCGGCATGCGAGCCTGCGCACCACCTTCGTCGAGGTGGACGGCGTGGCTGCCCAGCGCGTCGCGCCTCCGTCACCGATGCCGGTCGGCCGGCACACGCCGGCGGAGCTGCGGCAACTGCTGGAGACGCCCTTCGATCTGTGTGCGGGCCCGCTGGTGCGCCTGAGCCTCTGCGACGAAGAGGGCGGAACCTGCACCCTGGTGCTCGTCGTCCATCACCTGGTCGCGGACGGCTGGTCGCTGGGGATCCTCAATCGGGAACTGGCCGCGCTCTACAATGACGCGACCCTGACCCTGCCTCCGCTCCCGCTCGAGTATGGCGACTACGCCCTGTGGCACGCGGACCTCGTAGCCACTGATGTGTTCGCGGGCCAGCTGGCCTGGTGGCGGGAGCGGCTCCGGGGCGCGCCGCCGGTCTTGCTGCCCCGGGCCGACGCCGCGGAGCGCGCCGACGATGCCGGGGGTGCCTGGCTCACGCGCTGCCTTGACCCCGCAACCCTCGGCGCGCTGCGCGGCCTGGCACTCGCCGAGGGCGCGACGCTCTTCATGGTGGTGCTTGCTGCCTTCAGTGCCCTGCTCGGGCGTCTGGCCCGTCTGGATGATGTGGTGGTTGGTACCCCGGTGGCGGGCCGTTCCCATACCGGCCTGGAAGGCCTCATCGGTTTTTTCGTCAACACGCTGGCCCTGCGCACTGATCTGAAGGGTGATCCCGGCTTCCGGGAGCTGCTGGCCCGGGTCCGGGCGGACACCCTGGCGGCCTTCGACCATGCCCTCGTGCCCTTCGAGCAGGTGGTGGAAGCCGTGCAGCCGCCGCGGTCCCTCAGTCACAGCCCGCTGGTGCAGGTGCTGCTGGTCCTCCATAACCAGCCGCGGGCGCCCCTGGCACTCGAGGGCCTGGAGATCCTGCCCGCCGTGGCGACCGATGCTGCCAGTCCGGCGCTGCCGCTGAAGTTCGCTCTCAGCCTGCATCTTGCCGAGGAGGCAGATGGCCTGCAGATGGCGTTCGGCTGGCGACCGGGACTCGTCGGGACAGCGTCCATGGTTCGTGTCGCCGATGACTGGCAGCGGCTGCTCACCGCGATAGTCGCGGCCCCCGATGCCCCGCTCTCGGCGTTGCTGGGTGAACGGCTCCCCGGTGCGGCGTGCGCAGGCCCGGCAGGTTGTGGTCCGCTGGCCGGGTCCCCGCGTCGGGCCACGCAGCCGGAGACCGCCGTGGAGTCCCGGCTGCAGGCGATCTGGCAGGAGCTGCTCGGGCAACCGTCGGTGGGCGTTACGGAGAACTTCTTTGCGCTGGGCGGGCACTCGCTGCTGGCGATGCGGCTGATCGCCCGTATTGCCGACCGGCTGGATGTGGAGCTGCCGCTGATCAGCCTCTTCGAATCCCCGACCATCCGGGAGCTTGCCGCCCGGATTGAGCTACCGGGCCAGGATCCACGCGTGGGCCGTCCGGGCGGGATTCCGCGGCTGCCGCGTCAGCCGGCCGGTGAGCGTGGCTCCTCGCGATGAATGCGGCCAGCCTCATCGCTGACCAGCGCACGCCCGAGCACTACCTGCTGCCGTCGTCCTTCGCCCAGCAGCGTTGGTGGTTTCTGGCCCAGCTCGAGGCAACGGGTAGCGCCTGGCATGTGCGGCTGCCGGTGCGCCTGCGGGGCCCGCTCGACGTGACTGCCCTGGAGCAGGCGGTGGACCGGCTGGTGCAACGCCATGAAACGCTGCGCACCACCCTCGCGTTCCGCGACGGCGAGGTGCTGCAGGTCGTGGCCAGCCATCACGCCATCCCGGTCGAACTGGTGGACATCAGTGGCGCCGATGAAGCGGAGTTGCAGGTCACGCTGGGCGCCCTCGGCAGCGAGCCTTTCGACCTGGCCGCGGGTCCCCTGCTGCGCGTGTATCTGGTCCGGCTCGCGCCGGCCGATCACGCGCTGCTGATGATCAGTGATCACAGCATCTCGGATGCGTGGTCCTCCGGCCTTCTTTTCCGCGACCTGGCGGCCTTCTATGCCGGCGTCACCGCCGGCGAGCCGCTGTCCCTGCCCGAACTGCCGGTCCAGTACGCCGATTTTGCAGCCTGGCAGCGGAACTGGCTGACCGGCGACGAACTGGATCGCCAGGCCGCCTACTGGCGCCGGCGGCTGGCCGGCGCGCCTGGCCTCGTGACCCTGCCCGGCGACCGCCCACGGACTCCGTTGCAGGGTCACCGGGGTGATCGCCTGGGACAGGCGCTGTCTGCAGAACTGACCAGCGCACTCGGGGAGCTGGCGCGGGCCGAAGGCGTGACCCTGTTCATGCTGTTGTTTGCCGCCTTCAACCTGATGCTTGGCCGCTGGTCGGATCAGCGGGATCTCGTCGTGGGCACGCCCATTGCGGGCCGACGGCGGAGCGAGCTCGAGAACCTGGTGGGCTGCTTCGTGAACACGCTGGCGCTGCGCACCAGTCTCGACCACGGCGGGAGTTTCCGCGACCTGCTGGTGCAGGTACGCGAGAACACGCTGGAGGCTTTCGCGCACCAGGACCTGCCCTTCGAGAAGCTGGTCGAGGTGCTCAATCCGGCGCGCAACCTGGCCCACTCGCCAGTCTTCCAGGTGCTGTTCAGCCTGCAGAACGCGCCCTGGGAGGCGCGGGATTTCGGCGCCGCCACCGTGACACCGGCCGAGATAGCCGCATCAGGTACCAGCAAGTTCGATCTGTCTGTTTCCGCAGTGGAGTTCGACGGACAGCTCTGGCTGGGTCTCGAATTCAACACCGACCTGTATGCCGCGGACACGATCCGGCGCTTTGGTACCGGCTTCGAGACCCTGCTCACGGCCATCGTCGCAGACCCCGGTGCAGCACTGGAGCAGCTGCCCGTGCAGACGCACTCTGACCGGCTGCGGGTGCTGCGGGATTTCAATCCCGCCCCTGTCGCGCTCACCGGTCCGCCGGATCCTTACCAGTGCTTCGCGCTGCAGGCGGGGTCGAAGCCCGAGGCACTGGCCGCCGTCTGCGGTGACACGCGGCTCAGCTACCGCGAACTCGAGTACCGCGCGGGGGTGCTGGCCGCGCGACTGCTCGATGCCGGTGCCCGGGCAGACCAGCCGGTCGCGATCCTGCTGCCCCGATCCCTCGACATGCTGGTGGCCGTGCTTGCCGTGCTGCGCATCGGTGGCCATTACCTGCCGCTCGATCCCCGCCATCCGCCGGCACGGCTGGCGTTCATCCTCGACGACGCGGGCGCCAGCCTCGTCGTTGCCACGCCCGACACTGCCCGGCAACTGCCCGGGTACCGGGGTCGTGTGGTGCTACCCGACGCGGACGGCGAGTCGGTTCTGCCCCCGGTGTCGCCGGTCGCTGATGCGGACGGCGAGGCGCCGGCCTACCTGATCTATACCTCCGGCTCCACCGGAGAACCCAAGGGCGTACTCGTTCCACGGCGGGCGC
>CAYOXI010000073.1:0-10637 GCA_964407855.1 uncultured Chromatiaceae bacterium | reverse complement strand
CCCCAGAGGCCGGCGGCCAGCCAGTCCGGCGGATAGTGCGCGGCCACGGCGCCGATCCCGAAGGCGACGATCGCCACCGGATTCCAGGCCGGCATCCGCGCCAGCAGCTCGGGCCGGTAGCGCATCCGGTTGCACAGGTAGTAGTCGACAATCACCGGGCCGATCAGCGGCGGCACGATGTTGGCCAGCTGGCCGATGAACTCCATGAAGCGCTGGTAGATGCCGAGGCCGATGAGCGTGCCCGCGAGACCCAGCACGATGACCATCAGTTTCTTCGGCAGACGGAACAGGTGCGAGGTCTGGATCGACGGCAGGTACAGGTTGGCATCGCCCGTGGTCCACAGCGCACAGCTCATTGCCACCAGGCCGAACAGCGAGATCCACGGTCCCACGGTGCGCATGTAGCCGCTGAAGTCGGCGGTGCCGGAGACCACGCCACCCATCGCGCCGACGAACTGCAGGAAGAACTGGGCCACGATCAGCACGATGAACGGGATCGCGATGGCCACCCACGCGTGGCGCGCAAAGCGCGTGTACTCGGGCATCACCACTGCGCCGACGATCCAGGAGCCGATCACCAGGTTGATCGCCTGCATGTCCGTGATCGGATTGCGCGCGGCCGTCTGCGCCGAGAGGGCCAGAAAGGCCGACCAGCCCCCGGCCTTGTCAACGTTGTACCAGCCCGCATACAGGAGCACGGCCGTCAGGATCAGCGAGGCCGGCAGCGCGACGCGCTCGAGGCCCTGGACACCGAAGTAGGTGGTGAAGGTATAGAGCAGCCCCGCAAAGATCGCGATCACATAGAACCACGGCGAGTCGAAGCTCTGCACCCAGGCAAAGCTGAAGGCGCCGACGACGATGCCCTGCCAGAAAATCAGCAGCGCGGTGAGCAGCAGCACGGGCAGGTAAGCGCCCTTGTTGCCGTAGGCCATCCGGTACAGCAGGCCGCTGTTGCAGGCGGTCTGGTAGCCCATATAGCCCACCAGGGCGCCGACCGCGAAGTTGACGAGATTGCCGAGCAGCGCGTTCCAGACCAGGTCCGGCCAGAAGGGCTGCCCCGCCCCGAGACCACCGCCGACCAGCAGGCCGGTAATCAGGAACCCCCAGCCGAAAGCCAGCAGCAGCATGGGCCCGGTGGGCCGGCGCTGATCCGGGCGGAGTGGCGTCAGGGGATTGTCGGCACTGGCCGCCTCGGCCTCGGCGTCGTAGCGAAAGAGACTGCGGAGTTGTTCCAGCATGGTTGGTCTGCCCCTCTGCACGCGTTGGCCCGCGGTCGCAGCGTACCCCGACTGGCGTTAGCATGGACACCATGCGCCGCTATCTGCCCCTCGTGCTCATCGCCCTCGTGGCGGCCATCGGGCTGCTGCAGCTGCAGGAACCGGATTCGGGGGCGCCGGCCGTGCTGGGCGGCGCACCGGAAACAACGCAATCTGCACCGGGGGCCCGGCGCTACCCCGGCTTTCTCCCCTCGGAGGCCGTCACGACGCTCGAGCTGATCGAGCAGGGCGGGCCCTATCCTTACCGCCAGGACGGCAGCGTCTTCCAGAACCGCGAGGGGCTGCTGCCGGACCGGCCCCGCGGCTACTACCGGGAGTACACGGTGCCGACGCCCGGTGCCCGCGACCGGGGCGCCCGACGCTTCGTGGTCGGGGGCGATCCGCCGGCAGTGTGGTACTACACCGCCGATCACTATCGCAGCTTCCGGCCCGTGGAGGTCCGGCCATGAACCGGGAAGAACTCGACGAGACGCTGCCGCTGGCCGGGCGCGCCGGCGTGTTCAGCCTGCCCGCCGGCGATACGGCACTGATCAACGAGGCCGCCACCGCGCTCGGCATGGCGGTGTTCCGCGTGGACCTCGCCGGCTGCGGGGACAAGGACGAGGTGCTGGGCCAGATCGCCGCAGCCCTGCAGTTTCCCGCCTGGTTTGGCTGCAACTGGGATGCGCTCACGGACTGCCTCACCGACATGAGCTGGCGGGAGGCAACCGGCTATGTGCTGATCCTGGAGAACCTGGGGGAGTTCCAGTCACGGGACGAAGACGAGTTCGACACCTTCATCGAGGTGCTGAGCGAGGCATCGGCCAGCTGGAGCGGGATGGGCATCCCGTTCTGGGCCTTTCTGGTGCTCGGGCAGTGAGTCGCCGATGAGTCAGGAGACCGTCAGGCCGGAAACCAGCGGGCCCAGGACGGTTCCGCACTCCGGACTTCCCGCTCGGCCCGGATGAGTCCGTCCAGTTCCCGGTTGCTCCAGCGGGGACTTATGCCCCGCTTCTGGGGCTTGCACACACCGCAGCTGCGGCGCTTGTGCCGGTACCGTTTGCGCATAGCTCGTCCCTTACTCCCGGATGCGGCTGAATGGCGGGTGCCTGCAGCCCAGCATAGACCTGGATACCCGCGACCTGCCAGTGGCCGCCTGTCAGGGTGCGTTGCGACCGGGCACCACCTGCGGGCTGTCGCCCTCCGGTGTCCAGATCTGGCGTGGGGCGTAGCCTTCCTTGCGCATCATGTGCTCGGTGTACACGATGCGATCCGGGTCGACGCGCAGCAGCTGGCCCTGGGGTGGGCGCACCGGCGGCTTGCCGAGCTCGAAGCCGGACGCGACCCACTTGAAGATCTGCATGCCGTGCTCCCACTCGGGGGTCCCGGGATCGAGCAGCGTCCCGCGGCCGAAGAGCTGGGCGCCCATCACGCAGGCCCAGCCGGCCATCGGGTTGGCAATGGCCACCGACACGCGACCATCCCGCCGCAGCGCCTTCACCTTGGGGCTGTTGGGCTGGGGGAAAATGTACAGCGAGAAGTGATCGGCATAGAACTCGACCGGGCTCACGATGGGCGAGCCATCCTTGCGGACCGTGCCGAGGTAGCAGATGTTGGTCATGCTCAACACGCGCTCGATGCGGCTTTCCAGCAGCGCCTTCGGCATGGTGGCGGTGGGCCACGGTTCCTGTTCCAGCCACTTGTGGGCAACGCTCATGGGTCGGTACTCCGTCCGGGGATAAAGACCGCAGGATAGTCCGGGTCGCGGTGGGGTCGTGTCCTACTGTCGGTCAGGGGCTGGTGCCAGCCGGCGGCGCGCGCGGGCGGCGGTCAGCGATTCTTCTTCTTCGGCGAGGATCGGCATCCAGGCGGGGCGAGCCAGCAGTCCGGCCAGGTACTCGCTGAGCCGCGGCCAGCGGGACCCGATCTCGCCAGCCCCCTGCACATAGGTGATCAGCTGGGCGCCCACGGCAATCTCCGCCACCGAAATCGGCCCCGTCGGGGCGAACGGGCGTGCCCGCAGCTCCCGTTCCAGGTAATTGAAGGCCTCATCGCGCCCCGCCGCAGCGGCCGCCAGCGCCGCCTGGTCCGGTGCCTTGCCCTGGAACACGCGCTTGACGACGTTCTCGGCAAAAAAGGGCAACGTGACCTCCCGCAGCCGTGTGTCGGCGTACTCCTCCAGCCAGAGGGCACGGGCCAGGGCCTCCGGCTGCTCCGGGTAGAGCGGCGGACTCGGCTGGATGCGCTCCAGATAACCCAGGATGGCGGACGAATCCGGCACAACGAGACCCTTGTTCTCCAGCACCGGGATCTTGCCGAGCGGATGCAGGGCCCGCAGCCGCGTCGACCCCATCGGCGTGACCTCAAGCTGGTAGTCGATGCCCTTCTCCGCAAGCGCGAGGCGTACCTTGCGGGTAAACGTGGACAGGTTGATGCCGTACAGGATCATCGTCGTCTGGCCGCCTCGCCCTGCTCAGGGCTTCCGGAAGCGCAGGATGAAGCGGTCGCTGTTGCCGGCCACCGACCGGCGCCCCACCTCGAAGCGCAGCTCGTCATCCGGGGTGTAGTGCAGCGCCGAGAAGTCGTCCAGCACGAAACCGGCTGCCTGGACTTCCTTGATCACCAGCACGGGATCGATGCGCCGCCAGTTCTCGGTGGACTGGGGTTCGTTGTGGCGCCGGGTGTGATCGAGGATGCCGTAGAGTCCGCCGGATTTGAGTGACGCATACACCGCCGTGTTGAGGCTGGCGCGCGCGGCCGGCGTCAGGTTGTGGTAATTGCGGAAGGTCAGTACCAGATCGGCATCCTTCACGCCGAGTTCGAACTCACCGAGGTCGAACAGGCCCATCTGGCCGGTAGCCGGCGCCATCTGGGCATTGGTCGGCGCGACCCGGATTTTCCCCATTGCCGGAACGTCCCGGATCAGCGGCTCGATGCCGCGGGCCGTGCCGATGGCGACGTACAGCTCACCCTTCTCGGCCAGCACCGGCGCCAGGATCTTCGTGAAGTAACCGCCGGCCGGGATCAGCTCGACCACCCGCATATCCGGCTGCAGGCCGAGAAACTCCAGCGTCTGGCGGGGCTTGCGCTCCCGGTCCCGGGCCTTTTCCTCGGCACTGCGGATGTCGCTCTTCATGGCCGCCTCGATCTGTTCACCGAGGGGTGTGAGCTTCTCCGGCATGAACTGGGCATGGGCAAGGCCACTGGCCACGGCCAGGCACACGGCTATCAGGATTCTGCGCATCGTTGTTCTCCACTCCAGACAAGGGGACAGATCTATTTTTTCCTGAACTTCTTTTTGGCTGCCGGCGCTGCCTTTTTGAATACCGGCCTGGTCGCCTTGGGCATCCGGTCCTTTCCGGCTTCAACATGTAGCTTGCCGGGCTTTGCCAGCGGGGGAAAGGCCTCGCCTTCCGGGGTGATGCGCAGCGGCTGGCCGACCACCCAGACCTTCTGCAGGTGGATAAAGATATCCCGGGGCATGCCGGCGGGCAGATCCACGAGGCTGTAGTCGTCGCGGATGTCGACGCGGCCGATATTGCGGCTATCCACGCCCGCCTCGTTGGCAATGGCACCCACGATGTTGCCGGGCTTCACGCCATGGGCATGGCCCACCGCGAGGCGGTAGCGCACCATCCCCGGCGCCACCGCACCGCTCCGGTCCGGACGACCCGCACCCTCCGGCCGACGGGCACGCTCGAAAGGCGAGCCCCGCTCCGGCCGCGGACGCTCCGGGACAGCGCGCTCCGCGCCGGGACGGCGGGGCCGCTCCCGGGCCACGTCGCTGCGCACCTGGTCCGGGCGCGGCGGCCGGGCCGCCTCCGGCGGGACGAGTAGCGGGGCGTCACCCTGGGCAAGCCGCGCGAGAGCCGCCGCGATATCCAGCGCCGGCACGCCATGTTCCTGCTCATATTGCTCGATCACCCCGCGGAAGGTGGCGAGGTCGGCACCCTCCAGGGCCTTGCTGATCTTCTGCTTGAACTTCGTGATGCGCTGGTCGTTGACCGCCGCGACGGACGGCAACTGCATGGGCTCGATGGTCTGTTTAGTGGCCCGCTCGATGGTGCGCAGCATGCCCTGCTCGCGATAGACCACAAACAGGATGGCCTCACCCTTGCGACCGGCACGCCCGGTGCGCCCGATCCGGTGGATATAGGCCTCCGTGTCATGGGGAATGTCGTAGTTGACGACGTGGCTGATGCGCTCCACGTCGAGGCCCCGGGCAGCGACGTCGGTGGCCACGATGATGTCCAGGTCACCGTTCTTCAGCCGCTGGATGGTGCGCTCCCGCTGGGCCTGGGCGAGATCCCCGTTGAGCGCCGCGGCCGCGAAGCCCCGCGCCTCGAGGCGCTCGGCAAGTTCCTCGGTGGCCACCTTGGTGCGTGCAAAGATGATCATGCCGTCGAAGGGTTCGACCTCCAGGATGCGGGTGAGTGCATCCAGCTTCTGCATGCCGCTCACCATCCAGTAGCGCTGGCGGGTATTGGCCACGGTGGTGGTGGTGTTGCGGATGGTGATCTCGGCCGGATCCTTCAGGTGCTTCTTGGCGATGCGCCGGATTTCCGGTGGCATGGTGGCCGAGAACAACACCACCTGCCGGCCTGCCGGGGACTTCTCCAGTACGGTCTCCACATCGTCGATGAAGCCCATGCGCAGCATCTCGTCACCCTCGTCGAGCACAAGGGTGGTGAGCTTGCTGAGATCGAGGGAACCGCGCGTGAGGTGATCGATCACCCGCCCCGGCGTACCCACGACCACGTGCACGCCGCGCCGCAGGCCACCCAGCTGGGGGCCGTAGGCCTGGCCACCGTAAATCGGCAGGACGTGAAAACCCGGCAGGTGCTTCGCGTATTTGTGGAAAGCCTCGGCCACCTGGATGGCCAGTTCCCGCGTGGGTGTGAGGATCAGTGCCTGGGGGCCGAAGCGCGCGAGATCCAGCCGCGCGAGGATCGGCAGCGCGAAGGCGGCGGTCTTGCCGGTGCCGGTCTGGGCCTGGCCGACCAGATCACGGCCCGCCAGCAGCGGCGGGATGGTAGCCGCCTGGATCGGTGACGGATTCTCGTAGCCCACGTCCGACAGCGCCTTCAGCAAGGCAGCGGGTAGCGCCAGAGCAGCAAATGACGCGGGGATTTCGGGCACGGACATACGGGCAGCGCTCGCCGGAGGGGAGCGCTATTGTGCCTGAGCCGCGATGCTAGAATTCCAGGCCTTCCCGAGAGTCACCGTGCAACCGGATCCCAGCCTGCAGATCACCGTGATCCAGGGCCCCAGCGTGCTGGCGCCCTATCCCGCCGTCGTGGCCGAATTCCCGACACCGGACGGACGCTCCCGCACGGCCGACGAGATTGGCCGGGTGCTGGAGATGCTGCTGACACCGGACTTCCTCGCCCGCGTGGCACGACCCCTGGCCGACGGCGCGTTTGAAACCGTGGCCGGAGCGCTGGCCAATGCGCTCCAGGATGCCCAGGGGCCCTGCGGCCTCCCGGTGCGGGCCACGAGGGATCTCAAGGGCCGCTCGCGCATCCTGCTCGGCTTTTATGATGCCGGCGCCGCGATCGTGGCACTGCAGACCGGCCTGCAGGTGGCAGCGGCGGTGTTCCGGCAGCTGGGCGGGAAGCCGGTCGACGACCGGGCCCTGAACGCAAAGCTGCAGCAGGCCGTGACCCGGATCGTGAGGACCCAGCCCGATCCACTGGCGCGCGCGCTGCTCCGGGTAGCCCGCCGGCGGGGGATCCCGGCCTGCCCCGCAGCACCCGGCTCGCGGGTCTGGGTCTACGGCCAGGGGGCCGCGGGCTTCCAGTTTTTCGAAGCCGCCAACCACCGCGACGGACTCACCGGCTCCCGGCTTGCGCGCAACAAGTTCTTCAGCAACCGGCTCATTACCCGTCTTGGCCTGCCCGGTGTCCGCCACCGCCTGGTGCCTACCGCCGAAGAGGCCAGGAAGGCGGCTGCGGAACTGGGCTTTCCTGTCGTGATCAAGCCGGCCGACAGCGGCAAGGGCAGCGGTGTCACCGTGGGCATCACCAGCGATGCAGCGGTGGATGCCGCCTTCGAGGTGGCCGAGCACGAATCGCCGGGCAAGGTGCTGGTCGAGGCCCAGATTCCGGGCGACGACCACCGGCTCGCGGTGTTTGGTGGCCGCTTCGCCTGGGCCGTGCGCCGCTCCCCGCCCCGGGTCATCGGCGACGGCGTGCAGACGGTCCGGGAACTGATCGCCGGCGAGAACGCCCGTCGCCGTGCTGCGCCGAATCCCGACATCGCCGGTACTGCCATCGTCGTGGATGCAGGAGCCGAGGCGTTGCTCGCCACTCAGGGGCTGACCCTGGACGCCCGGCCAGCTGCCGGGACCAGCGTGGCCCTCGGCGGGATAGCCAATATCTCCCGGGGCGGCACCCTCACCGACTGCTCGGCAGCGATCCACCCTGACAACAAGGCCATGGCCGAGGCAATTGCCCGGAGTTTTCACCTGGATGCCACCGGCATCGACTTCATGACACCGGATATCAGCCGCTCCTGGCGGGAGGTCCCCTGCGGCGTACTCGAGCTGAATTCGACACCCGGCTTCTCCTCGGACGGCCGCGCCGAAATCATCCTCGCCGCAAAGTTTCCGCCGGACAGTGACGGGCGTCTGCCGAGCGTGCTGCTGGTCGATGCCGGTCCGCCGGCGATGGCGGCCATCGCCGCGGCCCTGGCGGCCAACGGACGCCGGGTGGGCTGGACCGACACGGCGCAGACGGGTCTGGGAGACGAGCTGCGCTTCAACGGCCCGGCAACGCTGCCGGAGCGGGCGACCGCACTGGTGCTCGATCCGGCCACCGAAGCCCTGGTGGTCAGCGCCACTGCCGCAGACCTCAGCACCCACGGTCTGCCCCTGGACCGCTTCGACCTGGCCCTGGTGACGGCGGGCACCGGCGTGTCGGGTGCAGGGTTCAGCCTGTTGAAGGAGTGCTGTGACACGGTCCGCCGGGACCTGCCGCCGGAGGGTATCGGCAGCGCTGCCGGGCCCGATATCGAGACACTCCTCACCCGCCGTGCTGCCGGTGTAATGCCATGAACTACGAAGATATCTTCCGCGAGCGGGGTGCTGCCTATGCGCACGCCATGACGCGGTGGCCCGAGGCCCGTCGGGAGGAGTTCCTGCTGCCCGCCGACCGGGCCGCGTTGAAGACCGGCGACGTGGTGGTGGATGTGCCGGCGGGCGGAGGCTACCTGGAACGTTATCTGCCGACCGGAGTGCGCTGGTTCGGTCACGAGCCCTGCGCCAGCTTCTTCGATACCGCGGCCGCCGGCGATCAGCCGCTGCTGCCGCTGCCCTGGACCGACGGCTTTGCGGATGCAGCCCTCAGCATTGCAGGCGTGCATCACCAGGAAGACAAGCTGCCGCTGTACCGGGAAATGCACCGGATACTGAAGCCGGGCGGGCGTTTCGTGCTGGCAGATGCCCATGAGGACTCAGCGGTGGCGCGCTTCCTCGACGGCTTCGTCGGCCGCTACAACAGCACCGGGCATCGGGGCATCTACCTGACCGCCGCCGACCTTCCCGGGCTTGAATCCTGCGGTTTCCGGGTATTGAAAGCCGAGCGCCTTGCCTACCACTGGTGGTTTGCGACGCGTACCGACATGGCAGACTTCTGCCGGTTGCTGTTCGACATGCGGGAGATCAGCGTCCCCGCCGTGGCCGAGGGCATCGAGGCGCAGCTGGGTATCAGCGAGAGGGACGGCGAGACCGGCATGCGCTGGGAGCTCTATACCGTCACTGCCGTCCGGATCTGAAACAAGGACAGACGAATGCGCGCAGGAAAATCCTCAGCCCTCATGACCAGCGTGTTGCTTGCGTTGCCCGGATTGGTCGCAGCCGCGCCCGCCGGCGCAGACGACAGCCTGGCAAGGCTCATGGCCCTCCAGACCGGTAGCTTCAGTTCGGCTCTTCAGTCCCGTTACGACGCCCGCTATGACGAGGTGATCTGGCACATTGCCGAAATCTGGCCCGACTCGGACGATGGTGCCCGCTGGACCTATACGGAAGCCTGGCTGGCAGAGGCGGAATCGCCCTACATGCAGCGCATCGCCCGCTACGCGCTGGACGCGGACGGCAGCATCGTTTCGGCCCGCTACACAATTCCGGACGCGCCACGCTGGGTCGGAGCCTGGCAGCAACCCGGACGCCTGCCGGCTCTCGATCGGTCGCAGCTCAGCGCGCTACCGGGCTGCGAAACCGTGATGACCCGCACCGGCGAGCAGCGCTTCGAAGGCGGCACCACAGGCCGGCGGTGTGCCAACGCCCACCGCGGTGCGGCCTATGCGGTCTCCCGCACGGTGCTCACGCCCGAGCTGATGAGCAACTGGGACCGGGGCTTCGCCGCCGATGGCACGCTCCGCTGGGGACCGTCAGCCGGCGGCTACGAATTCCGGCGGCTGGATGGCGGGCAACGTTGCGACGAGCCGGTGCGGCTGCTCGTCTACGGCAATGTCACCGACCGGGGCCGGTTCGTGGCCTACGCCCGCGCCCTGGCTGCGTCCGGGCTGTACCAGCAGCACGGCGGTTACTACGAGGCCACCACCCCGCCGCTGGAAGTACTGGAAGGCAGCCCGCCGCCGGGCCGGGGCGTGATCATCGCGCGCTTTCCCTGCCGCGAAGCCGTGCAGCGCTTCTGGCAATCCCCCGGCTACACGGAGATCCGCAAGCTCCGGGAGGGCGTCGCGGAATTCGAGGTGCTGATCCTGCCAACGGCGCGGCGCCCGGCGGACTGATGCTGGCGGACGTTAGGTTTGCCGATACAGTCCAGTTGTGCTACTTTTGTACCACTTCAACGCGCCGAATTGGTCAAGCCCATGCCTGCCACCACAACCATCCGCCTGCCTCCCAAACTGCGCGCCCGGATCCAGGCCCTGGCCAGACAGTCCGGCCGGTCGGCCCACAGCCTCATCATCGAGGCCGTCGAGCGCCATACGGCTTATGAGGAACAGATGCGCAGCCTGGTCAAGGAGGCGCTGGCCGCCGATGAGGACATCGAACGGACCGGAACCGTCTACCGGGCCGAGGATGTTCACGCCTGGATGGAACGACTGGCCCAGGGCAAAACGGCGCCGCCGCCCCGACCGTGGCGACGGTAGTCTATTCCGGGCGCGCACTGGAGCACATCGCGCAGAGCTTCGCCTGGCTGGCGAAGGAAAATCCGGATGCCGCGACGGGTGCCATGATCGCCATCCGGTCGGCCGTGGAGAATCTGGCGGTTCATCCGCTGATCGGCCGGCGCGTCCACGCTGATGTGCGCGAACTGGTCATCTCTTATGGGGATACTGGCTACGTTGCGCTTTACCGGTTTGTCATCCCGAGTGACGAGGTCCGGATCCTCGCGCTGCGTCACCAGCGCCAGCTGG
>CAYOXI010000072.1:0-10689 GCA_964407855.1 uncultured Chromatiaceae bacterium | reverse complement strand
CTCAAGGCCATCTACTGCTCAGGCTGGCAGGTGGCCGGTGACGGCAACAGCTCCGGCGAGATGTATCCCGACCAGAGTCTCTACGCGGTGGACTCCGTGCCGAAGATGGTCGAACGCATCAACAACGCCCTGCTGCGCACTGACCAGATCCACCACCTGGAAGGTGACACGAAGATCGACTGGCTGGCGCCGATCATCGCCGATGCCGAGGCAGGCTTCGGCGGCAACCTCAACGCCTTCGAGCTGATGAAGGCGATGATCCGGGCGGGCGCTGCGGCCGTGCACTACGAGGATCAGCTCTCATCCGCCAAGAAGTGCGGCCACATGGGCGGCAAGGTACTGGTGCCGACTCAGGATGCCGTGAACAAGCTGGTCGCGGCGCGGCTCGCCGCGGATGTGATGGGTGTGCCTACCGTGCTGATCGCCCGCACCGACGCGGACGCCGCGAACCTGCTCCAGTCAGACTTTGATGAACGGGACGCGAAGTTCCTCACCGGCAAGCGCACCAGCGACGGCTTCTTCGAGGTCAAGGCCGGGCTGGACCAGGCCATCGACCGGGGCCTGTCCTACGCGCCCTACGCCGACCTGCTCTGGTGCGAGACTTCCAAGCCGGACCTGGCGCAGGCCGAGCGCTTTGCGAAGGCCATCCATGCGAAGTTCCCTGGCAAGCTGCTGGCCTACAACTGCTCGCCATCCTTCAACTGGAAGGCCAACCTGCCCGGCGAACGGCTGCGGGACTTCCGGGAACAGCTGGCGGCGCTGGGTTACCGCTACCAGTTCATCACGCTGGCCGGCTGGCACGCGCTGAACCTCTCGATGTTCGAGCTGGCCCGCGCCTATCGCCAGGACGGCATGTACGCCTATTCGGAACTCCAGCAGCGGGAGTTCGCCAACGAACAGCACGGCTTCCGGGCGGCGAAGCACCAGGCCTTCGTGGGTACCGGCTATTTTGATGCCGTGCAGACAGTGATCTCGGGTGAGACCTCCACCACGGCGCTCAAGGGCAGCACGGAAGAGGAACAGTTTCATGGCACCGGCGGTCACTGAGATGTCCCCGGGATGGATGGCCCGTGGACGGCGGTAGCCGGGATCCCCAGGTGCAGGAACTCGCCCGCAGGACCGCGGCCGAGATCTTCGCGGCGTTCGAGGACTACAACCAGACCTTCAGGGCGATTACCCGCCGCGCCGAGCGACGTTTCGTCGAGCGGGAGTGGCAGCTGGGACAGCGCGATGCCGTCGAGCGCATCGAACTCTACGACCGGCGCGTGGAGAGATGCCTGGCCGACCTGGTGGGCCGGCTCGGCCGCCACATCGCGGAGGAAGGCACCTGGCGGGAGATCAAGGCGGAGTTTGCCCGGCTGATTGCCACCTGCCCCGACCGCAAGTTTGACGCTACTTTCTTCAATTCCCTGACGCGCAAGGTCTTCAAGACCGTGGGTCTCAACCGCGACGTGGAGTTTGCCACGGTCGCGGACGAGGAGGGGGAGTCCAATACGCCGCCCAGGCCCGGCGAACTGCCGGTCCGCGTTGCAACCGGCGGGCCAGACCTCATACCCGCCGTGGAGCAGCTGCTTGCCGTGGCCCCCTGGGCGCGGCGGTACGCGGATGCGGGGGCAACGGCCGGCTACGTTGCCGGCGAAATAGCCGCCGTGCTGGCGGCGCGGTCGCTGCCGGTATCGGGACTGCGGCTGGAGGTGCTGGCGCCGGTCTTCTACCGCGCCACCCGCGCCTTCCTGGTTGGACGCGTGGCGGGCGCGGACTGGAACCTGCCCCTGGTACTGGCCTTTGCGCATCCCGACGAGGGTGTGGTGGCCGATGCCGTGATGATGTCGGAGTACGAGGTGCGGCCGCTGTTCGGCTTTTCCCGGTCCTACTTCCATGCCGACCTGCCCGCGGTTGAGCCGGCGGTGCAGTACCTCAGCTCAATCATGCCCGGCAAGCCGCTGGACGAGATCTACACGGTGCTGGGCCGCGCCAAGCAGGGCAAGACTGAGCGCTACCGGTCGCTGTTCAGGCACCTGGCCCGCTCGACCGACAACTTCGTGCATGCCGAGGGCATCCGTGGCCTGGTGATGGTGGTCTTCACGCTGGGCTCATCGCAGCTGGTGTTCAAGGTGATCCGCGACCGCTTCCCCGAACCCAAGACCGCCTCGCGCGACGAGGTGATGGCCAAGTACCAGTTCGTCTTCCAGCACGACCGGGTGGGACGGCTGGTGGATGCCCAGGAGTTTCGGCGGCTGACCTTTCCCCGCGCCCGCTTCGCACCGGAACTGCTCAACGAACTGCTGACCGAGGCCGCCGGCACCTGCCGCGTCGACGGCGACGACCTGATCATCGAGCACTGCTACCTCGAGCGGCGCCTGCGTCCGCTCGACGTGTATCTGCGGCAGTCGGAACCGGAAGCGGCCCGCCGTGCCATCCGGGACTACGGACAGGCCATCCGTGACCTCGCGCTGAGCAACGTCTTTCCCGGCGACCTGCTGCTGAAGAATTTTGGTGTCTCCCGGCACGGGCGCGTGGTCTTCTATGACTACGACGAGTTGTGCCTGGTCACGGAGTGCAACTTCCGTGACCTGCCCACGGCGCGGGATGACGAGGACGAGATGCGGGACGAGCCGTGGTTCTATGTGGGCCCCAACGACGTCTTCCCGGAGCAGTTTCTCGAGTTTCTTGGCCTGCGGGGCGAGCTCAGGGCCGAGTTCCTGGAGCACCACGGCGAGCTGCTCACGGCGGACTACTGGCGTGAGCTCAAGGCGGCTCATCTCGCCGAACGCCATCTGGAGGTGGTGCCCTACACCCGTCGCCACAGGCTGGCCAGCGGTGCGGTTGCTTCCTCCGGCTGAGGCGCGGTTCGCGTAGACTGCGGACCGCTGCGGCCTTGCCGCAGCGTCCAATGACCCTCCAGGAGCCATTAGTGGCCAGTGCCCTGCCGCGGGATCGCCTGATCCTTCTCGTCGGTCTCATCACCTACGGCATGGGCCAGTCCCTGTTGTTCGTGATCTTCGCGCCCCTTGCCCGCCAGCTTGGCCTGCAGGAGTGGCAGCTCGGCCTCATCATTGCAGCGTCCAACGTGATGCTGGCCTTCTCTGCGCCGCGCTGGGGGCGCGCAAGCCAGCGAATGGGCCGGCGCAAGGTCTATCTCATCGGCCTCGTCGGCTTTGCCGTGGGCTACGCAGCTCTGGCGGTCGGTGTACAGCTGGGCCTGAACGGCCTGATCAGCGGCGGGCCGCTGTTCATCCTGCTGATCGCGCTGCGCCTGGCGTATGGCGTCGTCGTCGGCGGCATCAATCCGGCTGCCCAGGCCTACATCGCGGACACGACGGATGAGAAGTCCCGGTCGGCGGGCATGGCGCTGGTGGCCATGTCGGGCGGCCTCGGCACCATACTCGGGCCTGCCTTTGGCGGCCTGCTCACGGTTGTGAGCCCCGTGTTTCCGATGTACGCCGCTGCGGGGCTGGCGGCACTCGCCGGCATGTGGGCCTATACGGCCCTGCCCGAGCCACCCCGGCGGGCGTCGACGGGCGCGGATCTGCGTCTGCGCGTGATGGATCCCCGCGTGCTGCCCTATCTCGTGGGCTGGGTTGTTGTTTTTGGCGTCTTCACCGGCGTGCAGACCATCACGGCTGCCTACATCGCTGACCGCTTCGGGGTGACCGAGACCATCCCGGCCCAGCGCACGATGATGTGGGCGATGCTCTCGATGGCCTTTGTCACCGTGTTCGTCCAGGCGGTCGTGCTGCAGCGCTGGAAGGCCCCGCCCGGCACCATGCTGCGGGCCGGCTTCGGCATCATGACCGCCGCATTGCTGCTGCTGGCCTTCGGGCCGGGGCTGTTCTCGCTCTACGCAGGCTACGCACTCTTCGGCCTCAGCTTCGGCTTCACCGCGCCGGGTCTCAACGCCGCTGGCAGCCTGAGCGTCAGGGCCGAGGAGCAGGGGGCCGTTGCCGGTCTGCTCTCGGCCGCGCCCACGGTCGGCATGATCTTTGGTCCGGTTCTTTGCGGGCTGGTCTATGCCGTGGCGCCTGCTGCGCCGATGCTGGTGGGTGCGGCCCTGACAACGCTGGTCGGCGTGGGGTTCTTCTACATAGCCGTGCCGGATCCGCGCGTGACAGCCCCCGCGACGGGCTGAAGCGACCCAACGGGAAACCCGTCCGATCTTCAGCGGGCGCGCAGCAGCCGCATCCCGTTCAGCGTCACGATCAGGGTGGCGCCGACATCGGCCAGCACTGCGAGCCACAGGCTCGCGAGGCCGGGCACCGCCAGCCCCAGCACCACCAGTTTCAGCCCCAGGCTGAGCGCGATGTTCTGCTTGATTACCGTCCGGGTAAGCCGGCTGATGCGCAGGGCCAGCGGAATGGCACTGAGATCGTCCTGCATCAGCACCACGTCCGCGGTCTCCATCGCCTGGGCCGTGCCGCCACCGCCCATGGCGATACCCACATCGGCCTGTGCCAGCGCCGGCGCATCGTTGATGCCGTCGCCGACCATGGCCACGGTGCCCTGCTGTTGCAACTCGCGGACAACCCGCAGCTTGTCCTCGGGCAGCAGTCCGGCCCGTACTTCATCGAGTCCGCCGATCTGGGCGGCGATGGAGGCTGCCACCTCAGTGTTGTCCCCGGTGAGCATCACGGTCCGCAGCGGCGGGTCGAGGGCGTGCAGGGCCGCGAGGGTGGCGCCACTGTCGGCCCGGGGCTGGTCCTCGACACCGATGTAGCCCACCATCCGGTTACCACGCCCGACCAGCATCACGGTCTTGCCGGATGACTGCAGCGTCGCCGCCGCGGTGCAGACTGGTTCGATACAGTCCGGACCATGGGCGAAGAGGTCGTGGGTGCCGACCGCAATCCGCTCCCCGGCCAGTTCGCCGGCCACGCCCCGGCCGAGATGGGCCGTGACATTGGCGGCCCGCGGCAGGCGGTGCGCCACCCCGCGATGCGCGGCGGAGGCCACCACGGCCTGGGCCAGCGGATGCTCCGAGGCGGACTCGACCGTGGCGGCAACCGCCACCACATCCTCGCAGCTGCCGCAGTCCTCGTCCGCGGCACCGGGGTGGGCGCAATCAGCGCCCCGAACGGCTGTCACGGCCGGTTGCCCTGCGGTGAGTGTGCCGGTCTTGTCGAAGGCCACGATCTGCACCCCGGCCAGCCGGTCGAGCTGGCCACCGCCTTTGACCAGCACGCCCTTCTGGGCAAGCCGCGCCAGCGCGCTGACCACGGTGACGGGAATGCTGATGATCAGCGCGCAGGGGCAGGCGATGATCAGCAACGCAAGGCCGCGGTAAAGCCAGCCCTGGCTGCCATCGGCCGGATCAAGGAACGGCTGGCCAAACACCAGCACCGGGATGGCGACCACGAGGGCCGCCAGCACCACCACCAGGGGCGTATACCAGCGGGCGAAGCGGTCGATGAAGCGTTCGGCCGGGGTGCGCGCCGCCAGCGCCCGTTCCACCAGCCGCGCGATCCGTGTCACGGTGGAATCGCCTGCCGGGCGCGTTACCTCGATGGTGAGGGCTGCCGGCCCGTTGACCGTGCCGGCGAGCACCTCGTCACCCACTCCCCGGTCCACCGGCATGCTTTCGCCAGTGATCGCGGCCTGGTTGATGCTGGACGCGCCTTCCAGGATGCGTCCGTCCAGCGGCACGCGTTCGCCGGGCTTCACCAGTACCCGCGCACCGACCGCGACAGCCGCCGTGGGGCGCCGCAGCTGATGGTAGTGCAGGGTCGGACCGTGCCCGGGGGCGGCTTCATGGCCGTGGTCTTCCGCGTGGGCTTCCAGTACGGTCGCCTCATCCGGCTGCAGGGACAGCAGGCTGCGCAGGGCGTCCCGGGAACGTTCGGCGCTGTAGGCCTCGAGTGCCTCGCCGAGCGTGAACAGCAGCACCACGGCGGCTGCTTCGCCGGTTTCACCGATGGCCACAGCACCGACAGTGGCGATGCCCATCAGCAGGTCGATGGTCATGTGCCGGGCCACCAGCAGCGACCGCAGCCCCTTGACCAGGATTGGCGCGCCCACGACCACCACGGTCGCCAGCAGTGCCGCCTCGAAAAGCAGCGGGCCAAACCGGAGGCTCGCGAGACCCGCGAGGATCATCAGCGCGGTAAAGGCGAGGGCCAGCTGCGTGCGCCGCTCAGCCGTGAGAAAGCGCAGGAAGCCGGCAAAGCCCTTGAGTTCGGGTCGGGGCGCCTGCTGCACCGCCGATTCACCGGCTACCCGGTAGCCCAGCTCCCGCACCCGACCCTCGACCTGTTCCCGGCTGGCACTGCCGGTGGCCTCCAGGGTTTCGGTGGTGAAATCCACCCTCACCGTGCTGATGCCGGGCACGGACCGGACCGCCTGCTCGATCGTGAGCGCACAGCTGCCGCAGTCCATGCCCTGGATCTTCAGGCGCAGGCTGGCGTCGGCCGGGGACGGGGCTCCGGGGGCTGGCGTCGCGGTGGCGTGCATTCCTGGCGTCTCCTGGAAGGCCGACGGTCGGTCTTCGGGACGCTCATGTTCCACCTTAAACAGGACTTTAAGGTCAAGGGGCGCGCGCCATCACCGTGAAGTCGACGGCCCGGGGCAGGCGCTGCGCGGCCGCAACGATTTCCGCCGGCGGCGTAATGACCCGGCGCTCGGCGAGGCTCATCCACGCCCCCCGGACCACCACGACTGCGCACTGCACCCCGTCCCGCCGGTACAGGCGATGCCGGATCTGCCAGTGCTTCCAGTCCGGCGAGCTACCCGCCATCTCGAAGGTCGCGGTGATGCGATCGCCGCCCGCCACCTCGCGCAGGTAATCCGTCTCTTCCCGGAAGATCACCGGGCCGACGCCCAGCTCGGCCAGACGTTCCATCGTGAGGCCCACCGCCGCGAAGGCTGCCAGCCGGCACGTGGTGGCCCAGTCCATGTAGGCCGTATGGCGGGCATGGGCATTGGCGTCCAGGTCTGCCCAGCGCACCTCGCAGTCGGTGGAGAACTCGCTGAACGTGGCAGCCGGGGTGCTCATGGCACGGAATCTAGCACGCTATCCACAGGTCCGAATACGGCTGGTATGGGCGTCACCGCCGCGCATAATCGCCTCATGAACCGGGCCGCCGTCATGCGTCTCTGGTGATCACTGGAGAAGGGAACATGAGTAACAACACCTGGGTCGCGAAGGCCCGCTTCGACTCGCCGGTCGGTCCGCTGACCGCCATCGCCACCCGTCGCGGGCTGGCCGCGCTCTCCTTTGGGAAGGCGGGACTGGACGGGAGCGAAATCGCCGCCGTGCCGGACAATCCCGACCACCCGGTACTGGTACGCACCGCCCGGGCGCTCGAGGCCTACTGGCGAAGTCCGGGGAAGCGACCGCTGCCGACCGTACCGATGGACCCGGCGGGTACCGACTTTCAGCAGGCCGTGTGGCGTGCCCTGCGCGAGATCCCGTCGGGCGAGACCCGCAGCTATGGAGACATCGCCCGCCGGGTGGGCCGGCCGGCTGCCGCGCGGGCCGTCGGTGCCGCCTGCGGCCGCAATCCCATCGGCATTCTGGTGCCCTGTCACCGGGTGGTGGGGACCAATGGCAGCCTGACCGGCTATGCGGGCGGACTGCAGCGCAAGCGGGCGCTGCTGAAACATGAGGGCATGACTGTCCGCGGCCAGCTGCGGACCTGAGCATTGCCGGCAGATTCATGGCTCGCCGTCCTTGCCTAAATTTGCCAAGATTCCTATTCTTTATGGATGGGCACCATGAATATCTCCCTTCCGGACGCGCTCAAGGCCTTTGTGGAGGAGCAGGTCACCTCGCGTGGCTTCGGCACCAGCAGCGAGTATGTTCGGGCCCTGATCCGCGAGGATCAGGATCGTCATTCGCTTCGGGAGTTGATGCTCGAAGGTGCGGGGTCCCCACTCGGCAAACCCGCTGACAGGGACTACTTCAGGAGTCTGCGCGAGCGCGCCCGCCGTCGCCCGGGGACGTGAAGTCGAAGGCAGTAATCCCCCGGGAACGGGCTCATCTGGATACCTTGAATGCTGTCGACCTGCTCCCCGTTATGTAGAGGTGTGGCGCCTGCTGCACATGGGCCGTGATATCCCCCGGGGCTGGGGCGACGCCGGGCCGGACTGAATTCAGTACGCGGCAGCAGGCGGTCAGCCTGACACCCGGTCCTCCAGCGCAAGAAAAAACTGCGCAAACAGAAAGGCGTTGTCGCCGTGGGCCGTGAACACATGACCCTCGGCGGTCTGCTCCACATCGGGTTCCGCATGCGCCACGCAGCCGGCCTCGGAGGTGGCGATCTGGCGCAGCGCCACGCCAATGCGTCCGTCATCGCCGGGAATCAGCACGCTGTAGCCGTCCGCCTCGCGCCACACGTGAATGTGCCGGCCGCGGAGCACGTCCAGCACCTCGTCGCGATTCCAGGACGCCAGGTTGCAGCCCATCCGCTGCATCAGGTCGCTGAGGGAATCGGCCTGGTCGCGGGGCGTACTGCCGTGGCCGCAGACATGGTCCACCAGTCGCTGGTAGAGGCGTCGGGCGCCGTCGGCTGACGGCAGCTGGCCGGACATTTCCCGGAGGAAGACTTCCAGTTCGTGCCGGAGTACGAGCAGTTCGGTGAGGCGCCGCTCGATTTCGAGGAAGCGGTCCTCCGCGATCCTGGCCACGTCGTCACCCCGGTTCCTGCTGCCGGCCTTCTTCGTGATCTTCTTCCCGGCGGGTTTGCCGCTCTCGGACTGACCGGCTGCGAGGAACTGCCGGATGTCATCCAGCGAGAATCCCAGCCGCTTGGCCCGGTTGATGAAGAGCAGGTTCTTCTCGGCTTCCGGGCCGTAAACCCGGTAGCCGGCGGCTGTGCGCCGGGCCGGCGTGAGCAGGCCTTCCTTTTCGTAGTAGCGAAGCACAGAGGAGGCGACGCGGGCGCGCTTCGCCAGCGCGCCTATCGTGTACTCCCGCTGCTCGGTTGCAGCCATGCTCCTGCCTCGCTCTCAGCTTGACCTTCAATCGGACTTCAAGGTCTATAGTAGCCGCTAAATCCGGGGCAGTCCCCCGGCAGAGCGGCGCAGGCCGCCAGTCCGTCAGCGTCTCTGGGAGCCTTCCATGCTGGGCATCGACAAGCGCCTCATCGTCAAGTCCACCAGCCAGTGGCTGGGCGCCGGCATCGGGGCCGGTATTCTCAACGTCGTGCTGAGCCTCGCGCTCTACACGGTGCTCGGCTTCGGGATCGACGGGCTGATCCGGGGCGAGGCGGTGGTGGAGAAGTATTTACCCATCCTCGTGGCGCTGCTGGCCGCCAAGCTGGCCGCGGGCTGGTTCTTCCGTTTCGCCCAGTACCGGGCGTCTTCCCAGACCAAGCTCTCGGTGCGCGACCTGATCTACGGCCATGCGCTGCGGCTCGGACCGGCCGTACTCGACAAGAAGCGCACGGGCGAGCTTGCCAACATCGCCGTCGACGGCATGGACTGGATCGAGCTGTTCTACGGCGTGTACTTCGTGCAGTTCGTGGTGGGCATGGCCACGCCCATCGTGCTGTGCATCTATATCGGTGTCGTGGACTGGGTGGTCGGCCTGTCACTGATCGTCGCGATCCCGATGACGCCGCTGTTCCTGGGTGCGCTGGCCAGGCAGTTCCGGAAGGTCAGTGAGAAGTACGCGGACGTCAACAACCAGCAGAGCGCCGCCTTCCTCGATGCCCTGCAGGGCATGACGACGCTGAAGATGTTCAACCTCGGTGCCCGTCGCGGCGCCGAGATGCATGCGGCCAACGAGGAGCAGCGGGTGGTCACCATGCGCCTGCTGTTCGTCAACCAGGTGATGATCCTGCTGGTGGACTTCGGCTTTGCGCTGGGCACCACGCTGGTGCTCACCATCGTCGCCCTGCTGCGCATGGACGCGGGATTCCTGACCGAGGGCCAGGTGGTGGCGCTGATCCTCGCCAGTGCCGAGTTTGCCAAGCCGCTCAGCCTGATCGGCGAGTTCTTCTTTGCCGGCGCCATCGGCCGGGAGTTCGCCAAGAAGATCATTGCCTTCCTGGGCCAGGCGCCCAGCGTCAGCGACCCGGATCCGGCCTCGGCCATCACGCCGACCGGCCGCAGCCGCGGTGCCTTGAGCTTCCGCGATGTGGTGTTCAGCTATCCCAACACCGACAGGCCCGCCGTGGACCGCTTCTCCCTCGATGTCAGCCCCGGCGAGACCGTGGCGCTGATCGGCCACAGCGGCTCCGGCAAGACCACGGTGGCCAACCTGATCCTGCGCACACTGGCACCGACCGGTGGCAGCATCGCCATTGACGGCCAGTCCGTCGAGCGGGTGCCGCTGGACTGGGTGCGGGAGCAGATTGCGCTGGTGCCCCAGGATCCCTACCTGTTCTACGGCACGATTGCCGACAACCTGCGACTCGCGAAGCCGACTGCTACCGACCAGGAGCTCATTGACGCAGCGAAAGCCGCCAACATCTGGGACTTCATCGACAAGAGTCCGGACGGCCTGAACACGCTGGTCGGCGAACGGGGTCTCAGCCTTTCCGGCGGCCAGGTACAGCGGGTCGCCATTGCCCGGGCGCTGCTCAAGAACGCACCGATCATCGTGCTGGACGAGCCCACTTCCCAGATCGACCTGGAAACCGAGTCCGTGATCCACGAGGCTCTCGAGCGGCTCACCGCAAACCGCACCGTAATCCTCATTGCCCACCGACTGAAGACCGTGCAGACCGCCGATCGCATCGTGGTGATGGCCCA
>CAYOXI010000071.1:0-10862 GCA_964407855.1 uncultured Chromatiaceae bacterium | reverse complement strand
CCGGATTCCGTGCGCCGGACGGCCGGCAGTGCCCGCAAGCCGACCCCACCGAGGAAGTGATCAAGCCATGAAAGCAGACATCGGCCAGCTGATGAAACAGGCCCAGCGCATGCAGGCCGAGATGCAGAAGGCCCAGAGCGAGCTCGCAGAACTGGAAGTGACGGGCGAGGCCGGCGGGGGCCTGGTCAGGCTCCGCATGACCTGCAAGCACGAGGTTCGGCAACTCACTATCGATCCGGCCTTGCTCGGCGATGACCGGGAGATGCTGGAAGACGTGCTGGTCGCCGGCTTCAACGACGCACTGCGCAAGGTGGAGCGCACCGTGCAGGAGCGCATGGGCGGCATGACCGCGGGTCTCGGCCTGCCACCCGGTCTCAAGCTGCCCTTCTGACGATAGCGCACGCGGATGGCCTTTACACCCCTGCTCCAGGACCTGCTGACGGCGCTGCGCTGCCTGCCCGGCGTCGGGCCCAAATCGTCGCAGCGCATGGCCTTTCACCTGCTGGAGCGTAACCGGGACGGCGCACTGCGACTGGTCGCGGCGCTCAGTACAGCACTGGAGCGGGTCGGCCTGTGCACGCGTTGCCGGATGTTTGCCGAGCGGGAGCTGTGCGGCATCTGCGCTGACAGCCGCCGCGACCACGGGCTCATCTGCGTGGTGGAGACGCCGGCCGACGTGGTCGCGATCGAGGAGTCAGGCGTCTACCGCGGCCGCTACTTCGTCCTGATGGGCCGGCTCTCGCCGCTGGACGGGGTCGGCCCGGAGCAGCTCGGCATCCGCCTGCTCGAGACACAGCTGGCCGATGGTGGCATCCGCGAGATGATCCTCGCCACCAGCGCCACCGTTGAGGGGGAGGCCACTTCCGGTTACCTGGCAGGTCTCGCGCGTCAGGGCCGCATCCCGGTTACCCGTATTGCGCACGGCGTGCCGATGGGCGGCGAACTGGAGTACGTGGATGCCGGCACGCTGTCCCACGCGATCACCGCCCGCCTGCCCATGCCGGCTGATCAGTAGCTGCGCCCGGCGGCGGCCTGGCTTGCCAGGTTCATCAGGCGACGGTAACTCTCGAAGCGCCGTGCATTGATGCCACCGGCCTCAAGCGCAGCGCGAACCGCACAGGGATCCTCGCGCAGGTGGCTGCAGTCGGTGTAGCGGCAACCGGCACTGAGCGCCACGATCTCGACGAAACCGCTGGCAATATCACGCCGGTCGGGCACCGCCGGGGCAAAGTCACGGACGCCAGGCGTATCAATGATCGCGCCGCCACCGGGTAGCGGGTGCATCCGGGAGGCTGTCGTGGTGTGCCGGCCTTCATCCCGCGCGGCCGAGAGTGCACCGGTGACGGCGTCCACCCCGGGAATCAGCCGGTTCAGCAGCGTGGACTTGCCGACACCCGACTGCCCCACGAGTATGGCCGTACCGGTGGCGACCCAGGTGCGGAGCGCTGCCAGCCCCTCGCCGGTGGTCGCCGAAACCGGAAAGAGCGGCAGGTCGAGGGCGCCGTAGACGCCGGCCACCTCGGTGGGCATCGGCGCGAGGTCCGCCTTGTTCCAGGCAATGGCGGCAGCAGCGCCCATCAGGCGTGCGGCGCACAGGTAGCGGTCGGCAATGAACAGATCCGGCGCCGGCGATGCCGACAGCACCACAACCAGGTGGCTCAGGTTCGCCGCCAGGGTTTCGGGCCGGCCACCGCGCGTCGGCTGGCGCACCAGCGCATTGCGGCGGGTCTCGAGTCCGACCACCAGCACGGGCACCCGGTCATCGGCCGGGGTCTCATCCGTCGTCGTGAAGCGCACCCGGTCACCACAACAGACCTGGAGATGCCGGCCGCGGACCAGGTAGGGCAGCTGCTCGCCGGCATCGGTGGACAGCAGACCCCGCCGGCCATGGGCGGCCACCACCAGGGCGCCTTTGCTAGAATCCGGCGCCATGAGTCTCGATATCGACCGGCTGATCTGGATAGACCTGGAAATGACCGGGCTCGATACCCAGCGTGACAGCATCATCGAGATCGCCACGGTGGTGACCGACCGGGACCTCAACATCGTGGCCGAAGGGCCCGTCCTTGCCATTCACCAGCCGCCGGAAGTGCTGGCCGGGATGGACGAATGGAATACCAGGCAGCACGGCAAGTCCGGGCTGACTGAACGGGTGCGGACCAGCACGACGACGGCGGCGGAAGCCGAGCGCCTGACGCTTACGTTCCTCGCCGGCCTCCTCGCGCCGGGTGTATCGCCGATGTGTGGCAACAGCATCTGTCAGGATCGCCGCTTCCTGGCGCGGGAAATGCCGTCCCTGGAGGCGTTCTTCCACTACCGGAACCTGGATGTCTCGACGGTAAAGATCCTGGCCGGCATCTGGGCGCCGGAGGCGCTGGCCGGAGTCAGCAAGAGCACCACGCACCTGGCGCTCGCCGACATCTTCGACTCCATTGCGGAGCTCCGCCATTATCGGGCGGAACTGTTCAGGCTGCCGCAATAAACAGACCCACAACACAGCCGAAGCCCACCAGCCAGGCCAGCGACCGGAGCGTGGCCCGGTCCGTGATGTAGCACAGCCCATAGATGATGCGCGCGGCGATGAAGACCAGTGCCAGCATGTCGATACTGGCCTGGCCGGCATTGCCGAGGTGAGCCACGATGACCGCAGCCGCGAACGGCGGGAAGGCCTCGTAGGAGTTCTGCTGCGCGTGGTTGGCGCGCGCCTGCCAGCCGCTCAGCCCGCTGAGGAATTCCCGCGGGCGGGCGTTGTCGTAGCGGCCACCACCAGACTTGGCCGCCCCCACCCAGACAATGGGCAGGACTGCTGCGACGAGAATGCACCAGTAGGCAATCGTCATGACGGGATGCTCCTCTCGGGCGAACTCTATGGGGCAGACTGGTTGCCCAGCATCAGCCAGGTCTCTACAACCGAGTCCGGATTGAGCGAAATGCTGTCGATGCCCGCTGCCACCAGCCAGCGCGCCAGGTCGGGATGATCGGATGGCCCCTGGCCACAAATGCCGATGTACTTGCCCTGCCGGCGGCACGCATCAATTGCCATCTGGAGCAGGAGCCGCACGGCCTCGTCCCGCTCATCGAAGGCGGCAGCCACGAGGCCGGAATCCCGGTCGATGCCCAGGGTCAGCTGCGTCAGGTCATTGGAGCCGATGGACATGCCATCGAAGTACTCCAGGTACTGGTCGGCGAGCAGCGCGTTGGTCGGCAGCTCGCACATCATGATCAGGCGCAGGCCATTCTGGCCACGGGCCAGGCCATTCTCGGCGAGCAGGGCGGTGACGGCCCGGGCTTCGCCGACCGTCCGGACGAAGGGCACCATCACCTCGACGTTGGTCAGTCCCATCTCATCCCGGACGCGGCGGAGCGCCCGGCACTCCAGTTCGAAACACGGCCGGAAACTTTCCGCCACGTAGCGCGCGGCGCCCCGGAATCCGAGCATCGGGTTTTCCTCGTGGGGCTCGTACTGCCGGCCGCCGATCAGGTTGGCATACTCGTTGGACTTGAAGTCCGACAGCCGCACGATCACCGGATTCGGGGCAAAAGCCGCCGCAATGCTGCTGATTCCTTCCGCCAGCCGGCTGACGAAGAATTCGACGGGGTTCGGATAGCCTGCCATCTGCTGGCGGATCACGTCGCGTAGTTCCGGCCGAAGCTGATCGAAGTCGAGAATCGCCTTGGGGTGGATGCCAATCATCCGGTTGACGATGAACTCGAGCCTTGCCAGGCCCACGCCGTGATTCGGCAGGTGGGAAAAATCGAAGGCCCGGTCGGGATTTCCAACGTTCATCATGATCCGGACGCCGAGGGCCGGGAGCGCATCCAGTTCGATACGTTGCTGTTCGTAGTCCAGGATGCCCTCGTAGACGAAACCCTCATCCCCTTCAGCGCAGGACACCGTCACCGGGGTGCCCGTGGCGACATCCCGCGTGGCATCGCCACAGCCGACCACTGCAGGGATGCCGAGTTCGCGCGCAATGATGGCGGCATGGCAGGTGCGACCGCCCCGGTTGGTCACGATCGCGGCTGAGCGTTTCATCACCGGCTCCCAGTCGGGATCGGTCATGTCGGCAACCAGTACCTCGCCATCCTGCAGCTGGCCCATTTCCGCCGGGTTGTTGATGACTCTGGCCCGACCAGCCCCAATCCGCTGGCCGATGCTGCGGCCCCGGGTCAGTACGCCAGAGCGGCCCTTCAGCCGGAAGCGGAGCAGGGCATTGCCGCTGCGGCTCTGGACTGTCTCGGGGCGAGCCTGCAGCAGATACAGCTGACCATCATTGCCGTCCTTGCCCCACTCGATGTCCATCGGGCGCCCGTAATGGTCCTCGATCACCAGTGCCAGGCGGGCTAGTGATTCCACGTCAGCATCCGTGAGGGAAAAACGCGTGGCATCGGCTGCAGGGACATCTTCCGTCCGCACCGTTCGTCGGGATTCCGTCGCGTCCCCGAGAACCATGCGGATCTTCTTGCTGCCCAGTTTGCGGCGGATGATCGACCGATCGCCCCGGCGCAGAGCAGGTTTGTAGACATAGAACTCGTCCGGGTTGACCGCGCCCTGGACCACTGTTTCACCCAGCCCCCATGAGGAGGTGATGAACACGACATCCCGGAACCCGGATTCCGTATCCAGCGTAAACATCACGCCGCTGGAACCGATGTCGGAGCGGACCATGTGCTGCACGCCGACGGACAGTGCGACCAGCTTGTGGTCGAACTGGTGGTGCACCCGGTAGGCTATGGCCCGATCGTTGTACAGCGAGGCATAGACATGGTGGAACGAGTCCAGCAGCGCGGGCAGGCTGCGGATGTTCAGGAAAGTCTCCTGCTGGCCGGCGAAAGATGCCTCCGGCAGGTCTTCGGCTGTGGCCGATGACCGGACGGCGACCGCCATTTCGCCGGGATACCCGCGGGCCAGCTCCCGCCAGGCCGTCTCGACCTGGCTGGTAAGCTGCCGTGGCAGCGGGCTGGTGAGGATCCAGTCCCGGATCTGACTGCCAGTGGCGGCAAGGGCGGGCAGGTCCTCGACGTCCAGCGTCCGGAGTACCGCATCAATGCGGTCCGCCAGCCCGTCCTGGGCGAGAAATTCCCGATAGGCAGCCGCCGTAGTGGCGAAGCCGTCGGGCACCCGGAGACCCAGGCCTGACAACTGGCTGATCATTTCACCGAGCGACGCGTTCTTGCCGCCGACCTGGGGTACGTCGTCGAGACGCAGGTCCCGAAACGGAATTACGAGGGGATCCAAGTTGCCTCCCGGGTGATGAACCGCCATGATCCGGGCGACTGCGGCGCCGGATCAGCGTCGCCTGAATTGTGAGGAAACATGAATCGCAGGGCGGTCTTCTTTCTGTCGGACCAGACGGGGGTGACCGCGGAGACCCTTGGCCGGAGCCTGCTGACCCAGTTCGAGCATCATGATTTTGACCAGGTGACTCTGCCATTTATCGATTCCGTTGACAAGGCAGAAGAGGCCGTTGCCCGGATCAATGCCGTGGCGACCGAGCTTGACACCCGCCCGATCATTTTCAGCACACTGGTCCACGACGACATCCGCGAACGCTTTTCCCGGGTCAACGGCCTGGTTCTTGACCTGTTCTCGACCTTTCTGGGTTCCCTGGAGCAGGAACTGGTGATGCGCTCCTCCCACACGGTTGGACGCGCCCATGGCATGAAGGACCCGGGCGCTTATGACCGGCGGATCGATGCCACCAATTTCGCCCTCAATAATGACGATGGCACCCGCACCAGCGAGTACGAGCAGGCGGACGTGATCCTGGTTGGCGTGTCCCGCTCAGGGAAGACACCCACCTGCCTCTATCTGGCCCTCACCTACGGGGTGTTCGCCGCGAACTACCCCTTGTCCGAAGACGAGTTCGAGACGGGGCGGCTGCCGCGCGCGCTTGAACCGCATCGGGGGAAGCTGTTCGGACTCAGCATCTCGGCGGAACGACTGCAGCAGATTCGCCGGGAACGCAGGCCGGAGGGCCGGTATGCGTCCATGGAGCAGGTGCGCTATGAACTGCGGGGTGCCGAGGCGCTGTTCCGTCGGTACCAGATCGACTGGGTGGATACGACGGGATTCTCGATCGAGGAGATCGCCAGCAAGATCCTGAACAGCACCGGGATAGAGCGCCGCGTAAGGCCGTGAGCGTCGCCCGGCGAGGTCTACGGGCCGGCTCAGATCACGCCCGTCGGTCCCTCAAGGCCCGTGAAATGCTGGATACGGGCCAGTTGCGCGGCGAGCCGACCGAGAGGTTTCAGCACCTCTGTGCCTGCGCGCCGGATCGCGTCGGGCGCTGTCACGTGATGTTCGAGGTAAACGCGCAGCGTTGCCCCGGCCGTTCCGGTGCCTGAGAGACGGACGATGATCCGCGCACCATTGCCGAACACAAGGCGCACCCCCTGATGATGGGACTCGCTGCCATCCACCGGGTCCCGGTAATGAAAGTCGTCAGCGGTCTCGATGACCCCACCGGCCTGATTGGTGCCCCGGAGGGCCGGGAGCAGCGCGCGCAGCGCGGCCACCAGCTCGTTGGCACGGCCGGCGTCCTCGATCTGGTAATCCCAGCGCTGGTAGTGATGACGGCCAAACTGCTGCCAGTGGCCGGCCAGGATTTCCGGGATCGAACGCCCGTCCGCGGCCAGCAGGTTCAACCAGAAAAGTACCGCCCACAGGCCGTCCTTCTCCCGGACGTGGTCCGAACTCGTGCCGAAACTCTCTTCGCCGCACAGGCCGATGAGGCCCGCCTCCAGCAGGTTACAGAAGAAGCGCCAGCCGGTGGGCGTCTCATGGCAGGGCAGGCCGAGATGAGCGGCCACGACATCCAGGGCCCGGCTGGTGGGCATCGAGCGCGCAACTCCGCGGACACCTCCGGCGTAACCGGGGATCTTCCCGAGGTTGGCCAGCATCACCGCGACGCTGTCCCCCGGCGACACGAAGCAGCCCGGACCAAGGATCATGTTGCGATCGCCGTCACCGTCCGAGGCGGCGAGCAGGTCAGGCGCGCCGGGCGCCAGCGATTCAGTCACGAGGTGTGCGGCATCGACGGGATTCGGATCCGGATGCAGACCACCAAAGTCCGGGCGGGGATCGGCATGCACCAGGCAGCTCTCCGGTGCGCGAAGCAGGTCAACGAGGATCCGGCGGGCGTAGGGCCCGGTGACCGCATGCATTGCATCGAAACGAATCCGTCCGCGTGATGCGAGCCAGTCCTTCATCAGGTCGAAGTCGAACAGTGTCTGCATAAGGGCAACGTAGTCGTCGGTCGGATCCACGACTTCCACGCGCAGCGACTGATAGCCGGTGATGCCCGGCCGGGAGAGGTCGATCGCCGGGAGAACGGCCTGGCGATAGCCGCTGATCGCGAGGGATCGCTGGAATACAGCGTCGGTCACCTGCTCCGGAGCCTGCCCGCCGGTGGGTGTATTGAATTTCAGGCCGAAGTCACCGTCCGGACCGCCGGGATTGTGGCTGGCTGTGAGGATGAAACCTGACGCGGCCTGTCGCTGGCGGATCAGGTGCGAGGCTGCCGGGGTGGACAGCAGGCCATCGCGGCCGATGACCAGGTCGCGGATCCCGTTGGCTGCGGCGACACGAATGATGCGCTGGATGGCTTCGTCATTGAAGTAGCGTCCGTCGCCGCCGATTACAATCCGCGACCCGTCAGGCAGCTGGAGAACGTCGAACACGGACTGGACGAACATCTCGAGGTAGTGCGGTTGCTGGAAGACCCGCACCGTCTTGCGCAGTCCGGCCGTACCCGGTCGCTGGTCCTGGAACGCCGCGCACGGCACCTCGATGATGTCAATCGTGGACACGGTCACAGACCTCCGTCGTAGTTGCGCTACTGTTGATCCCCGAAAGGTTCACGGGAAGTGTGCACGAAGCGCTGTGCTATAGTCCAAACATGCTCGCTGAAAGCCTTATTGTCCCTCAGTGCAGTGCCGAGCCACGCAGTCTCGGTGGCCTGATGGCGCTGTATGAAGGCAACTTCATCAAGCTCTGTGAGATTGCACCACTGCTGTCCGGGGCAGGGACGAGGCCTGCGGGCTACAGCCGCGTTTCTTCTTCAGCACGGGATCTCGATCTGCATCTGGCCGTTGATGCCGTGACCCGCTATACGATGGATCTCCGTCTCACCTACCTGTTTCCCGACGAGGACCGTCTCGTGCGTGATCCGGACCTGCACCTGCGCATTTATCTCGATGCCCGGATGGTCGAGGTGGTGAGCTGGTCGGTCAGCCGGCGCCATGCCATCCTCCGGGATCTCCTGGCGGCGACCGGCCGGGAGCTTGACCGCCGGTGGGCCCGCAACATCATGCTCGGCAAGTGGCTGGACTACCTCCGGGACATGCAGCACAACTTCCCCGTCTCCGTTACCCGCTAGCCCTGCCAACTGTCGATTGCTTCACCGCCCGTCCGGCGGTATTTCGTTAATTTCGGGCTGTGCCAATCGCCGTCCAGCAGCTCCTCGACCGTCGGCCTCCGGCCGATGACGACCCGTTGCTGCGCCTGTTCTGGAACCGGGCGGAGCTTAAGCAGGAATTCGCCAAGCTCCAGCGGGAGCGGGAGCGGATGCTCGACCTGCTCCGGCAGCAGGAAGGCGCCCTGTTGCGGTCGCAGCAGCGGCTGGATCAGCTGGAGGGCCTGCTGGCGGACCCTGAGCGCGCCGCCAATGCCGCGGTCTACTTCCAGCTGCGCGGTATCTGGAGCTATGGCAAGCGTCGCCTGATGCGGCTGGCCCGCGACCTTGGTGGGCGCGAGCTGGAACTGGAGAATCAGCGGGAACTGGCCCGCTTCGAGGAGCACCGCCAGGCCGCCCTCGCGGCCATCGAGCAGCGACTTGCACCACTGGGGGAGCGCCGGGCTGCACTGACTGCGGACCTGGCCGGGCTCCGGTCACGGCGCCTGGACAGCACCGGCTTCTGGAACTACTTCCTGCGCCGACGGCTGGATGCGGAGCAGGTCGCGGTACAGGCAGCGCAGGCCGACATCGAGGCGCAGGTTGAGCGCTACCAGCGTGCACGGCAGGAGAAGCTGCGGGAAAAACTGGTGCCGGTGGAGTCACTTGGTGTCGATAGCAAGCGCCTGATCAACCTGTCGGTTATTGCCCTTGCCCAGGAACTGGTCCTGATGCTGCTGGAACACAGCGTCAGCGGACTGGCCCGGGATGCCTCGCTGCGCCAGGTCGGTGAAGTCACCTATGGCGATCAGAAGACCTGCCGGGCACTGTCCGCGCGGGTGGAGCAGGTACTCAACCGGGTCGAGGCCGACGACGGCCTGCCGACCCGGTTGCCGCTGCGCGCCGAGTTGCTGCGCCAGACGACGGAGTACCGGCGGGATACCGACACCGTCCCGGTGGCCGAGGGGCTGGCGCGGATTCCGGTCGCCCTGCCGGGTGCGGAACCCCGCACACCCAGAGTGCCCGACGTGGCGGTGAACGTGTTGCTGGACGAATACTGGGAGATCTACACCGTCCTGCGGCACTGATCCCGCAGCCAGCCGGGCCAGGCTTTCAGTCGGCCAGGGCCTTCAGTTGGCGAGGGCCTTCAGTTGGCGAGGCTGGCTGCATCCCCGCCCTTGGCCCGGGTGACCAGGGTCTTCGCAGCGTCAGTCAGGCGCGACAGTTCGGAGGCCATGCTCGCCGCCGACTGGAGCAGGGGATCCGGCTGATCCTCCGGCTTGAGTTTCTCGATCGACTCGAGCACTGCCATGCCCCGTGCGGTCCGCCAGCTGTTCTCCCGGTCCAGCTGCGCCTGCCGGAGGGCCTCCCGCTCCCGGATGCGGGCGTCCAGGTTCAGGGACACCTGCTGCTGGGAGCGCAGCTCGCCCGTGGCTTCTATGTCTGCCGCCAGGTAGCGCATGTCGGGATTGTCGGCCAGCTCGCTGCTCTCGAACCGGGCAAGGGCGGTAATGGCGGTATCCAGCGGGTCGCCCGGCTTGAAGCGGGTGGCCGAGATCTGGTCCCAGGGCAGGGCACGCTCGCGGCTGCTTTCGCCAACGATGGAACTGTCGATCGGCGAGGGCAGCACGATGTCGGGAACGACGCCCCGGTGCTGCGTGCTGCCACCGTTGACCCGGTAAAACTTGCCCATCGTGAGCGTGAGCTGACCAAGGCCCGGGTCAGAGGTGCCGCGGGAATACTGGTCGAGTTCGTACAGGTTCTGGACGGTGCCCTTGCCGAAGGTCTGCTGGCCCACCACCACGCCGCGCTGGTAGTCCTGGATGGCAGCGGCAAAGATCTCGGAAGCGGAGGCGCTGAAACGGTCCACCAGCACCACGAGCGGGCCACTGTAGGCCAGTGCCGGCATCGGATCCTCGAGCACTTCGATCTGCCCGCTGTAATGGCGCACCTGGACCACCGGACCCTGGTCAATGAACAGCCCGGTCAGGGACGTTGCTTCGGTCAGGTGGCCGCCACCGTTGCCACGCAGATCCAGCACCAGGCCTTCGATCTTTTCCCGGCGGAGCTCGCCGAGCAGCCGGCGCACGTCCCGGGTCGTGCTCACGAAGTCCTTTTCGCCGCGGTTGCGGGCCTCGAAATCCTGGTAGAAGCTCGGCACCTTGATGATGCCGATATTGACGGTCCTGCCATCGCGCTCGACCGGCACAACCTCGCTCTTCGCGGCCTGTTCTTCCAGCTTGATCTTGTTGCGGGTGATCTCGATCACGGCTTCCGGTGATCCGGGGGCGGCGTCGCCCGGCAGGATCTGCAGCCGCACCGCCGTGCCGCTCGGGCCCCGGATCAGTTGCACCACGTCATCCAGCTGCCAGCCCACCACGTCGACGATCTCGCCAGCCTTGCCCTGGCCAACGCCGGTGATGCGATCCAGCGGCTTGATGCGGCCATCGATCGCGGCCGGTCCGC
>CAYOXI010000070.1:0-10865 GCA_964407855.1 uncultured Chromatiaceae bacterium | reverse complement strand
CAGTTCATCGAGAAGGGCATCAAGCACGTCCAGACGCTCTATGTGAATGACCTGGACCGTGGTCCCTATATCTCCAATACACTCAGGATCGACACCACGGTCACGCGGCTCGATGCGCTCGTGGAGATCTACCGCATGATGCGGCCGGGCGAGCCGCCAACCAAGGACGCGGCCGAGAACCTGTTTCACAACCTGTTCTTCAATGCCGAGCGCTATGACCTTTCAGGCGTAGGCCGCATGAAGTTCAACCGGCGTGTCGGCCGGAACGAGTCGACCGGACCGGGGGTACTTACCCGGGAAGACATCACCGATTCGCTCCGGACCCTTATGGAGATCCGCAACGGGCGCGGGCACGTTGACGATATCGATCACCTGGGCAATCGTCGGGTTCGCAGCGTCGGCGAGATGGCTGAGAACGCCTTTCGCGTCGGACTGGTTCGTGTGGAGCGGGCCGTCAAGGAGCGGCTCACCATTGCAGACTCCGAGGGGCTGATGCCTCAGGAACTGATCAATGCCAAGCCTGTGGCAGCCGCCGTCAAGGAATTCTTCGGCTCAAGCCAGCTGTCCCAGTTCATGGACCAGAACAATCCGCTCTCGGAGGTGACGCACAAGCGGCGCGTCTCCGCACTCGGACCTGGTGGCCTGACCCGGGAGCGGGCCGGTTTCGAGGTGCGCGACGTGCACCCCACCCACTACGGGCGGGTGTGCCCGATCGAGACACCGGAAGGCCCGAATATCGGGCTCATCAACTCGCTCGCGGTTTATGCCCGGACCAACGAGTACGGGTTCCTGGAGACTCCATACCGCAAGGTCAAGGGTGGCAAGGTCACGCTCGATGTCGAGTACCTGTCCGCCATTGAGGAAGGCCAGTACGTCATTGCCCAGGCCAATTCCGAGCTTGATGCGAAGGGTGGCTTTGCGGAGGAGCTGGTCTCGGTTCGCTATCAGAACGAGTTCACACTGCTGCCCCGCGAGCGCATCGACTACATGGACGTCTCGCCGAAGCAGACGGTCTCGGTGGCGGCGTCCTTGATCCCGTTCCTCGAACACGATGATGCCAACCGGGCGCTCATGGGTTCGAATATGCAGCGCCAGGCCGTGCCGACCCTGCGGTCCGATGTGCCTCTTGTGGGCACAGGCATGGAGCGCGCAGTCGCAATCGACTCGGGAGTTACCGTGGTTGCCCGGCGAGGGGGCGTTGTGGACTTCGTTGACGCGTCCCGCATTGTGATCCGGGTCAACGATGACGAGACCATCGCTGGTGAGCCGGGTGTAGATATCTATAACCTGACCAAATACACCCGCTCCAACCAGAACACGTGCATCAACCAGCGGCCGCTGGTCAAGGCCGGTGATGTGATTGCCACGCGCGACGTGCTCGCGGATGGCGCGTCAACCAGCCTCGGTGAACTCGCGCTTGGTCAGAATCTTCTCGTCGCCTTCATGCCCTGGAACGGCTACAACTTCGAGGACTCTATCCTGCTCTCCGAGCGCCTGGTAGAGGAGGACCGCTTCACCACCATCCATATCGAGGAGCTCACCTGCGTTGCCCGCGATACCAAGCTCGGGCCTGAGGAAATCACCGCTGATATTCCCAATGTAGGCGAGACGGCCCTGGCCAAACTCGACGAGGCCGGCGTCGCGTACATCGGCGCCGAGGTCAAGGTGGGAGATATCCTTGTGGGCAAGGTGACCCCGAAGGGTGAAACGCAGCTGACTCCGGAGGAGAAGCTGCTCCGCGCGATCTTTGGTGAGAAGGCTTCCGACGTCAAAGATACCGGGCTGCGTGTTCCCCCGGGCATGGACGGCACGGTGATTGACGTCCGGGTCTTCACCCGCGACGGCGTGGACAAGGACAGCCGGGCCCTCTCAATTGAAGCGGCGGAACTCGAAAGCGTCCGCAAGGACCTGGATGACCAGCTGCGCATCCTGGAGAAGGACATCTTCCAGCGGGTCGAGCGCATGCTTGTCGGCAAGCAGGCAGAAGGGGGACCCGGTTCCCTGAAGGCTGGTGGCCGCATTACGCAGGCATACCTGAGCGAGCTGCCGCGCGAGCAGTGGTTCGAGATCCGCCTCAGCAGCGACGATGCGAACGCCCAGCTGGAGCAGGCCAATGAAAGACTGCGCCAGCAGCGGCAGGAATTCGACCGACGGTTTGAAGAGAAGCGCAAGAAGATCACCGCTGGCGATGACCTCGCTCCGGGCGTGTTGAAGATGGTCAAGGTCTACCTGGCAGTCAAGCGGCGCATCCAGCCGGGCGACAAGATGGCTGGCCGGCACGGCAACAAGGGTGTGATCTCGACGATTGTGCCAGTGGAAGACATGCCGTACCTGGCTGATGGTACGCCGGTGGACATCGTGCTGAACCCGCTTGGCGTGCCGTCCCGGATGAACGTCGGGCAGGTGCTCGAGACCCACCTGGGTTGGGCGGCAAAGGGCCTGGGGCGCAAGATTGGTGAACTCATTGATGCACACGCTGCTGTCACCGAAAAGCGGCGGTTCCTGGACCAGATCTACAACCAGGGGGGTGGCCAGAAGGTAAAGCTGAACGAGCTCAATGACGCTGAGCTCGATGAGTTGTGCGGGAATCTCCGCAACGGCGTACCGATGGCGACGCCCGTGTTCGATGGCGCAACGGAGGCCGAGATCAAGGCGCTGCTCGAACTCGCGGGGGTCCCTGTAAGTGGTCAGGCGCAGCTGTACGATGGCCGTACCGGCGAGGCCTTCGATCGGCCGACCACTGTCGGTTACATGTACATGCTGAAACTCAATCATCTGGTCGACGACAAGATGCATGCGCGCTCAACCGGGCCGTACAGCCTGGTTACCCAGCAGCCGCTCGGCGGCAAGGCCCAGTTTGGCGGTCAGCGCTTCGGCGAGATGGAAGTGTGGGCCCTCGAAGCCTACGGTGCCTCCTACACGCTGCAGGAGATGCTGACGGTCAAGTCCGATGATGTGCAGGGCCGGACCAAGATGTACAAGAACATCGTCGATGGCACCCATGAGATGACAGCGGGAATGCCGGAGTCCTTCAATGTGCTGGTGAAGGAAATCCGTTCCCTCGCCATCAACATTGAGCTCGAGCAGGACTGATGTACGGCTGAACATGACCGCGCGTACCGAACAACTGGCAGGTGGTGACAAATGAGAGACCTACTGAAGCTTTTCAAGCAGCAGCAGACGGTCGAGGAATTCGACGCGATCCGGATCGGCCTGGCGTCGCCGGACATGATCCGGTCGTGGTCTTTTGGCGAGGTCAAGAAACCTGAGACCATCAACTACCGGACTTTCAAGCCGGAACGGGATGGCCTCTTCTGCGCAAAGATCTTCGGTCCCATCAAGGACTACGAGTGTCTTTGTGGCAAGTACAAGCGTCTCAAGCACCGTGGCGTCGTCTGCGAGAAGTGTGGCGTCGAGGTAACCCAGGCCAAGGTGCGGCGTGAGCGGATGGGCCACATCGAGCTGGCCAGTCCGGTAGCGCACATCTGGTTCCTGAAGTCACTGCCGTCCCGCATTGGTCTCATGCTCGATATGACGCTACGCGAGATCGAGCGCGTGCTCTACTTTGAGGCGTTCGTGGTCATCGACCCTGGTATGACGCCGCTGGAGCGGGGACAGCTGCTGACCGACGAACAGTACCTTGAGGCTGTCGAGCAACATGGTGACGAGTTCGACGCCCGGATGGGTGCCGAGGCAGTGCACCAGATGCTCAAGACCATCGATCTCTCACGCGAGGTCGTTGAGGTACGCGAAGCCATCGCCGGGACCAACTCCGAAACGAAGATCAAGCGACTCTCGAAGCGGCTGAAGCTTATCGAGGCCTTCCTCGATTCAGGCAACCATCCCGAATGGATGGTGATGACAGTCCTGCCCGTTCTGCCGCCCGACCTTCGGCCCCTGGTTCCGCTGGACGGTGGACGCTTTGCAACGTCCGACCTCAATGACCTGTATCGGCGTGTCATCAATCGCAATAACCGGCTTCGACGGCTACTCGAGCTGAACGCCCCGGACATCATCGTGCGTAATGAGAAGCGCATGCTGCAGGAGGCGGTGGACGCCCTGCTGGACAACGGCCGGCGCGGCAGGGCAATAACAGGTACCAACCGACGGCCCCTGAAGTCCCTTGCTGACATGATCAAGGGCAAGCAGGGCCGGTTCCGACAGAACCTGCTCGGCAAGCGTGTGGACTATTCCGGCCGGTCGGTAATCGTGGTCGGACCCACCCTTAAGCTGCACCAGTGCGGTCTCCCGAAGAAGATGGCTCTGGAGCTCTTCAAGCCTTTCATCTTCTCGAAGCTGCAGTTGCGCGGTGATGCCTCAACCATCAAGGCCGCCAAGCGACTTGTGGAACGGGAGGGTCCCGAGGTCTGGGATATTCTCGAAGAAGTGATCCGCGAGCATCCGGTACTGCTAAACCGTGCACCGACGCTGCACCGGCTCGGCATCCAGGCTTTTGAACCGGTGCTGATTGAGGGCAAGGCCATACAGCTGCATCCGCTGGTTTGTACCGCTTTCAATGCGGACTTCGACGGCGACCAGATGGCAGTGCATGTGCCCCTCTCGCTTGAGGCGCAGCTCGAGGCCCGTGCACTGATGATGTCCACCAACAACATCCTGTCCCCGGCAAATGGCGAGCCCATCATCGTACCGTCGCAGGACGTGGTGCTCGGTTTGTACTACATGACCCGTGAGCGTGTTAACGCCCGCGGGGAAGGCATGATCTTTGCCGACGTGAGCGAGGTTCACCGGGCCTATGAGAGCCGCACGGTCGACCTGCACGCGCGCATCAAGGCCCGTATCCGTCACACTGGTGTCGATGAGAACGGGGACATCACCAGCAGCATCAAGCTGGTGGAGACGACGGTAGGCCGTGCGCTGCTTTCGGAGGTTCTGCCCGAAGGTCTCGATTTCTCGCTGGTCAACCGGAACATGGACAAGAAGGCCATCTCCGGCAGCATCAATGCCTGCTACCGCCAGGTCGGCCTGAAGAAGACCGTGGTGTTCGCCGACCAGCTCATGTACACCGGTTTTGCCTACGCTACCCGCGCAGGCATCTCCATTGGTGTCAACGACATGGTGGTGCCGCAGGAGAAGGAGAAGATCCTGGCCGTTGCCGAGAACGAGGTGAAGGAAATCCAGAGCCAGTTCGCGAGTGGTCTTGTCACTGACGGTGAGCGCTACAACAAGGTCGTGGACATCTGGTCCCGTACCAATGATCTCGTCGCGAAGGCGATGATGGACAAGCTGGGTACGGAATCGGTGGTCACGTCGAAGGGAGAGACTACGCGTCAGCCGTCCTTCAACTCGATCTTCATGATGGCCGATTCGGGTGCGCGGGGCTCTGCTGCGCAGATTCGGCAGCTGGCCGGGATGAGAGGCCTGATGGCCAAGCCAGACGGATCGATCATCGAAACCCCCATCACGGCAAATTTCCGCGAGGGGCTGGATGTTCTCCAGTACTTCATCTCCACCCACGGTGCCCGCAAGGGACTGGCTGACACGGCGCTCAAGACCGCGAACTCGGGTTACCTCACGCGGCGGCTGGTGGATGTTGCCCAGGATCTGGTGGTCTCCTCTGAGGATTGCGGTACCGTCAACGGCCTGTTCATGACGCCGCTGGTCGAGGGCGGCGACATCGTGGAACCGCTCCGTGAGCGCGTGCTCGGCCGGGTTCTGGCCGATCACGTCACCCGTCCCGGGACCGACGAGGTCATTCTGGAGGCGGGTGTCCTGCTGGACGAACGGAAGGTCAAGATCCTCGATCAGTACGGGGTGGATCAGGTCAAGGTCCGCTCCTCGATCACCTGCGAGACGCGTTACGGCGTGTGCGCCCAGTGCTATGGCCGTGATCTCGCGCGGGGTAACCGCGTGAACATCGGCGAGGCAGTCGGCGTGATTGCGGCCCAGTCCATCGGCGAGCCGGGCACCCAGTTGACGATGCGCACGTTCCATATCGGCGGCGCAGCGTCCCGGGCAGCGGCTGCCACGGCAGTTGAAGTGAGAAGGCCAGGCACGATTCGCCTGCACAACGTCAAGACCGTGCGCCATGAGAAGGGCTACCTGGTGGCGGTCAGTCGCTCCGGTGAAATCGGTGTCATCGACGAGCAGGGACGGGAGCGGGAGCGCTACCGCATTCCATACGGCTCCGTGATCAACGTTGACGACGGCGTAAAGGTCGATGGTGGCCAGATTGTTGCCACCTGGGATCCGCACACCCACCCGGTGGTTGCCGAGGTTGGCGGCTTCCTGAAGTTCCAGGACTTCGTTGAGGGCGTCACCGTCGTCGAACAGGTGGACGAGGTGACAGGCCTGTCCAGCTACCTGATCATGGATCCCAAGCAGCGTGGCATGAGTGGTCGCGACCTGCGACCCACCGCCAAGCTGCTCAACTCGAAGGGCAACGAGGTGTTCTTTGCGAACACCGATATTCCGGCGGTCTACGCGCTGCCGCCGGGCGCTGTTGTCACAATGGCTGACGGGGCCCGCGTCTCGGTCGGCGACGTCATTGCCCGCCTTCCGCAGGAGTCATCGAAGACTCGCGACATTACGGGTGGACTGCCGCGGGTGGCCGATCTGTTCGAGGCCCGCAAGCCCAAGGATCCGGCCATTCTCGCCGAGTACAGCGGTACCGTGAGCTTCGGCAAGGAAACCAAGGGCAAGCGGCGGCTGATCATTACCGACGAGCACGGCGAGAAGCACGAGGAGCTCATTCCCAAGTGGCGCCATCTGGGTGTCTTTGAGGGCGAGCAGGTTGCCCGGGGCGAGATGATCGCCGATGGCGAGCCAAACCCCCATGACATCCTTCGCCTGCAGGGCGTGGAGCGGCTCGCCGACTACCTGGTGAGAGAGATCCAGGATGTCTACCGCCTGCAGGGCGTGAAGATCAACGACAAGCACATCGAAACCATCATCCGGCAGATGCTTCGCAAGATGGAGGTCATGGATCCTGGGGAGACAGGGCTGTTGCCAGGCGAGCAGCTTGAGCGCTCCCGGTTCCTGGACTGCAATGAGAAGGCCAGGTCAGAGGACAAGCCTATCGCCCGCGGCGAGCCCTTGTTGCTCGGCATCACCAAGGCGTCGCTGGCCACCGAGTCCTTCATCTCGGCTGCCTCCTTTCAGGAGACCACCCGGGTACTCACCGAGGCGGCCGTCAAGGGCCTGCGGGATGATCTGCGTGGCCTGAAGGAAAATGTCATTGTTGGCCGGCTGATCCCGGCCGGAACGGGCTACCGCCACCACGCAGAACATCGGCGCACCCGGGAACAGGAGCTGCGGATGGAGCTCCAGGGACTGGACGAGGCCCGGGGCGTGGTTGCCGAGTCGGCTGACGGTGAGGCTGGGCGGGAAGAAGATGCCGCTGCCAGCGAGGGGGCAGAGTGACAGTCTTCCGGCAGGGTATGGCGGCCTGGGCCCTTCTGGCCGGCCGTTCCTGCCCCGGATCCAGCGCTCCGGGCGGGCGGCCTGCGGCGCCTCGCGCACCTCTGGGGACCGCGGCCCGGGGACGGTGCGGGTTGCCGGTCCGGTTGCCTTGCTTGACACCCTTTCCCGCCGCCCAATAGACTTGCCGGCCCGACGCTGTCGTCGCGCCGGGCCAAGACAGACATCCAGAGCCCTGGCCGGCATGCCAGGGCTCTGGAATAGCCGCAAGCCCGGGTGTCAGATCCATTTCGGTGGCGCAACCGGGCTATTTTTTATGCACTTTTCCCGCAAGCACCCGCAGACCTGAGAAGCAGCAATTTATGGCCACAGTCAATCAGCTGGTACGCAAGCCGCGGAAGGCCCCCACCTACAAGAGCAAGGTGCCGGCACTGGCGGGAAGTCCGCAGAAGCGCGGCGTATGCACCCGCGTCTACACGACGACGCCAAAGAAGCCAAACTCAGCCCTCCGGAAAGTTGCCCGCGTGCGGCTCACCAACGGCTATGAGGTAACGAGTTATATCGGCGGCGAGGGGCACAACCTCCAGGAGCACTCCGTGGTGATGATCCGTGGCGGCCGCGTGAAGGATCTGCCGGGTGTCCGTTACCACACGGTCCGCGGCACCCTGGACTGCGCGGGGGTTTCAGACCGGCGCCAGGGCCGATCGAAGTATGGCGCCAAGCGCCCGAAGAGCTAAGGCGGAGCCAGAGCAATGTCCAGACGTACGTCAGCACCGAAGCGCACGATCCTGCCGGATCCCAAGCACAACAGTGATCTGCTTGCCAAGTTCACCAACATGATCATGAAGGCCGGCAAGAAGTCGGTGGCTGAGGGTATCGTCTATGGTGCCCTCGAGAGGATCGCCGAACGCAGCGGACAGGACGAGACCAAGGCCGTTGAGTTGTTCGGTCGCGCACTCGAGAATGTAAAGCCGATGGTCGAAGTCAAGTCCCGGCGGGTTGGCGGCGCAACCTACCAGGTGCCCGTCGAAGTCCGTCCTGCCCGCCGCCAGACCCTCGCAATGCGCTGGATGATCGATGCCGCACGCAGCCGGACGGAAAAGTCCATGGCACACAGGCTTGCCCATGAGGTTCTGGACGCGGTGGACAACCGGGGTGCCGCCGTCAAGAAGCGCGAAGATACGCACCGCATGGCAGAGGCCAACCGGGCCTTCTCCCACTACCGCTGGTAGCGCGGACGTCGTCGACTAGTGCCCTGGTCATATCCAAGCCTGGTCGGGAAACATCGTGCCGCGGACGACACCCATAGAGCACTACCGGAACATCGGGATCTCCGCACACATTGATGCGGGCAAGACCACGACGACCGAACGGATCCTGTTCTACACCGGCGTGTCCCAGCGAATGGGCGAAGTCCATGATGGCGCAGCCGTGATGGACTGGATGCAACAGGAGCAGGAGCGCGGGATCACGATCACATCTGCAGCGACTACATGCTTCTGGTCGGGGATGCAGCAGCAGTACCCCCGGCACCGGATCAATATCATCGACACACCAGGACACGTGGATTTCACCATTGAGGTGGAGCGCTCGCTGCGTGTCCTTGACGGCGGCGTCAGCCTGTTCTGCGCGGTCGGCGGTGTGGAGCCCCAGTCGGAGACTGTCTGGCGCCAGGCGGACCGTCATGGAGTTCCCCGAATCGCGTTCGTCAACAAGATGGATCGCGCCGGGGCCAACTTCCTGGGGGTTGTAGCCCAGATCAGGGACCACCTGGGCGCAAATCCGGTGCCCATCCAGCTCCCCATCGGCGCGGAAGAAGGCTTCACGGGCCTGATCGATCTTGTGCGGATGCAGGCGGTCCGGTGGGAAGACAGTACCCAGGGAATGCGCTATCAGCTCACCCGCATACCACAAGAGCTGCGAGCCATCTCCCAGGTGTGGCGCGAGCGAATGGTCGAAGCCGCAGCTGAAGGAGATGAGGTCCTCCTCAGGAAGTACCTCGATCACGGGGATCTGCCGGCGGACGATATTCGCCACGGGCTCCGGAGCCGCACGCTGAGAGGCGAGGTAGTGGTGGTGACCTGCGGGTCTGCTTTCAGGAACAAGGGCATACAGTCGATGCTCGACGCCGTGATTGACTATCTGCCGTCGCCCGCCGACAAACAGCCTGTCCCGGGGACGGGCCGCAATGGAGAAGCTACCAGTCGCCGGGCGAGCGATGACGAGCCTTTTGCCGCACTGGCATTCAAGGTGGCCACAGATCCGGTCGCTGGTGACCTGACCTTTTTCCGGGTGTACTCCGGCGTCCTGCGGTCGGGCGAGACCGTTTTCAATCCGGGCAAGGGGCAGCGGGAGAAGATTGGCAATCTCCTGCAGATGCACGCCAATGAGCGGGAGCAGGTCACGGCAGTGCGGGCGGGCGATATCGCCGCCGCTGCAGGCTTTCAGGATGTGACTACCGGCGATAGCCTTGTTGACGAAGAGAACAGCATCATTCTCGAGACTATCCAGCCCCCGGAGCCGGTCATTTTCCTCGCCCTCGAGCCAAAGACCGGTATGGACCAGGCAAAGCTGGGTGCTGCCCTCCAGATGCTGGCACGCGAAGACCCCTCATTCCATGTCCTGACGGACACCGAGTCCGGACAGACCATCATTTCGGGGATGGGCGAACTCCATCTCGAGATTGTCGTTGAGCGACTGCGGGGCGACTTCGGCATCGAGACAACTCCTGGGCGCCCTCAGGTGGCGTACCGTGAGACGGTCCGCCGGTTTGTGGAGCAGGATGGTCAATTCAACTGCCAGGGCGCTGGCGGCACCCACCGGGCGCAGGTGACTCTCAGGATCGAGCCGCTGCAGGCTGGCCGGGGATGCGAAATCCTTAGCCTCCCTGCCGCCGGATCGACAGCCGACAGCTGCCTCCCGGCCGCAGAGAGTGGTGTCCGGGAGCAGATGGAAAGCGGCCCGATCGCGGGCTACCCCGTGATCGACGTGAGAGTGACGGTTGTGGCCCTGTCGGGGAGCGATATCGAGCCCACTGGCATGGCCTTCAAGTTCGCCGCGGCCGCCGCCTTTCGCGAGGGATGTACCCGGGCGCAGCCGGCGCTGCTGGAGCCCGTCATGACGGTCCGGGTTGCGACGCCCCTGCAGTTCGTGGGTGACGTCAGTGGCGACCTCGCCCGGCGCCGTGGTGTGCTGCTTGGAATCGAAGATTCCGCAGGCGGGCAGTTGATTCGCGCGGACGTGCCATTGGCCGGGATGTTTGGCTATGCCACGACGCTGCGGTCACTGACCCGGGGACGGGGCACATATTCGATGACGTTCGCCCGCTACGCCGAAGCGCCGGCAGAACTTGCGGTAGCGGCCGGCAGCATCCACTAAGAACGAGTCCGGGGAGCGGCCCAGGTCGCTTCCCGATTGGTACCCAGGACGGTCAGAAGAGAGAGCTGGACATGTCGAAAGCGAAATTTGAGCGGACGAAGCCGCACGTC
>CAYOXI010000069.1:0-11121 GCA_964407855.1 uncultured Chromatiaceae bacterium | reverse complement strand
GTCGTGTGGCGACGTTCGAGCCAGCCATCCGGTCCCGGCAGGCGCACCGTCACCGTGTAGTCGGGAAAATCCGGATCGGAATCGTGATGCCGCTCCCAGTCGAGCTTCAGCACGCTACCGCGCCTTACCGCGAGCGGTTCATCCGCGAGCGGCAGGTAGACCGGCAGCCAGGCCTGTTGTTCGGCGAGGTAGTCCACTATCTGGCCGGGACCGGCGGTCACGACGGTCCACAGCAGACAGCCGTCGAAGTAACCATCGCGCTCGACCAGGAGTTCGGCACTCCCGGCCAGCGTTGCGGGCAGCGGAGCGCTGAAATCCAGATCCTCGAAGTCGGCCGGTGCCGTCAGCAGGGCCGACGGCTGGACATTGCGCACGCAGAGGCGCAGATCAACGTCCTGGCCGGCCTGGTCAAACAGCCGCCGGGCGTAGTCAGCCGCCAGCGGTCCGAAGCGGGGCTGCTCCCGGGACCCGGCGGGCAGCTCCAGCGCGGCAATGCGCGTCACGCAGCGCTCCGGAACAGCCCGGCAGCCGGGCGCGAAGTGCCGGCGCGCCGCATTCCAGACGCCGACGATACCGTCCGCACTGCCGATATTGCCGATGATGCCCTGCGTGCAGACCGTGATCGCCTGCGGCAGCGCCAGCGTGCGGATATCTCCGTGCAGCACGGTGATCCGCTGGTCGAGACCCAGGTTGCGGACCAGGGCCGCGGCCCTCGCCGCCGCCGACTCGAGTACTTCCACCGCATAAACGTGTTTGGCACCGGCCTCGGCACATAGCCTGGCCAGCACCGCGTCTTCGCCGGTACCGATGTCGAGCACGACCTGGCCACGCACGGCGGCGGCGAGGGCAGCGCGGTAGGCGGCCAGCCGCACCGGTTCGGCGTTCATCAGGCTGTACAGCCACTGGTCGTAGACCCCGTAGGCGCCCAGTGACGGCCAGAATTCGAGGTCGGTGCCGGAGGCAATCGGTGGCGCGCCCGCAGTGGTGCGGGCCACGACCCAGGCCGTCAGGCGCTGGTTGCCACTGGCGTCGGGGCGGACGGCAATGGCCGCGTCCTGCACGCCCGGGTGCTCCCGCAGGCTGGTCTCGATCTCACCGGGTTCGATCCGGTAGCCCCGGTATTTGAGCTGGGCATCCAGGCGGCCGAGATACTCCAGCGAGCCATCGGGCAGCTGACGGCCGCGATCACCGGTGCAATAGCCGTGTACCGGCCCGGCGCCCGGTACGGTCCGCACGCCAAAGCGCCCGGCATCCTGCTCCGCCGCCAGATAGCCGTTGACCACGCAGTCGCCGCCCACCCACAGCTCACCGGCCTCGCCCACCGGAACGGCACAGCCTTGCGGATCAAGGACGAGGACATGCCGGCCGGGCAGCGGTGCGCCCAGATTCCGGCCACCGGCTTCGGTGGCATCGTCCGGGTCGTAGATCCGGAGCGTCACCTGACCGGCGGTCTCGGTCAGTGCGTAGGTACTGATCAGCCGGGCGGCATGCTGCCGGTCCGTCCACGCGGCGATGTCATCGCGCCGCAGCGCCTCGCCGCTGAGGGCGAGCCAGCGCAGCGGACTGCGGTCCACGCAGCGGTGAAAATCGGTGATCGCAGCCAGGCGCCGGTAGCCGGAGGGCGTCTGGCTCAGGACCGTGACCCCCTCTTCCACGAGCAGTTCACCCAGCGCGATGGGATCCTGCCGGACATGCTCCGGCACCACAACCAGGCACCCGCCGTGACGCAGGGCGCCCCAGATTTCCCAGATGGAAAAGCCGAAGGCCGGTGAGTGCAGCCAGGACCAGACATCCCCGGCGCCGAGATCCAGGCGCGCGACCAGCGGCGGGAAAAGTTCCAGCAGGTTCGCGTGGGAAACCGGCACGCCCTTGGGCACCCCGGTGGAACCCGAGGTGAAGAGCAGGTAGCACCAGCTCTCCGGTGATATCGCGAGCTCCGGATTTGCCGCACTGCCGGCGTCGATCAGCGGCCGGTCCCGGTCGAGATCGACAACCCCTGCCGAATCGTGCCCGGGCACGACGTCCCGGAGCGTCGCCCGGGTGACCAGCAGCGGCGGCTGCGCGGCGGCGTGCATGGCCTGCAGGCGCGCCCGCGGCCAGTCCGGATCCAGCGGCAGATACGCCGCGCCCGCTTTCATCACGGCGAGCATCGCGACCAGCAGGTCGGGACCCCGGTGCAGGCACAGGGCTACCGGTACATTGGCGCCGGCGCCCAGTGCCAGCAGCCGATGGGCGAGCCGGTTGGCGGCGCCATTCACATCGCGGTAGCTGAGCCGCCAGCCGCCGTAGACGATGGCCGGCGCATCCGGCTGCCGGACGGCGAGCGCCTCAAAATGCCGGTACAGCAGCAGGCCGCCTTGCGCGGCGCTGGCGCGCCGGGAAACCGAAGCGTCGGTCACGGCGTTCCCGCCGCGCTGGACGGCGCATGGCTGCGGACGCCGGGCAAGCGGGCGGTGAGGCCGAGGACCGGCGGGTTGGCCAGATACTCGGTGTAGAACTCCGGTGCGGCCGCGGCGGGATCGAGCTGCAGCGGATGCCAGCGGATCTCGCCGAAGCCTGCCGCACTCAGCGCCCGGGCATACGAATTCCGGCTGTACCAGCAGGTCTCCAGTCGAATCAGGCGCCGTCCGGCCAGCAGGTCGTAGGCAATCCGGCTACCCTCGGCGCGCGGCTCGAGCGCCTGCTTGTCAAAGCCGTAGGCGGCGTAACCGGCATAGTCCGCGGGGCCGTGATCCGGGTTCTCGGTGAGCGCCACGAGCCGGCCGCCGGGTCCGAGGGCACCGGCCAGCCGCCGGCACATGCGTTCCAGCGTTGGCAGGTCCTGCGCGTAGTGGAGCAGGTATGCGGCCAGGACGAGCTGGAATCCCGCCCCGCAATAGAGATCCGGCAGATCCTCGATGGCCACACAGGCGTACTGGATGCCGCGCGGCTGCCGCTGTTCCTCGGCCCGGGCGAGGTCGATCATGGCCGACGACACATCGATGCCGGCGAGGCGCGCCGCGCCCCGGTCCGCCAGGCGTCGCGCATGGAAGCCCTCGCCGCAGCCGGCATCGAGGATGGCCAGACCCGCCACCGGGCCCAGCAGCTGGTCGAGCGTCCAGGTCTCGACGGCAGCCCTGACCGGCGAGGCCCTGGTGCGCTGGTAGTCCAGGGCGATGGCGTCGTAGGCCGCCGGGGCCATCAGCGGAGCGTCTCCCGCAGCGCAGCCGGTGAACGCGTCGTGCGCAGCGCAGCCCATTCTCCGAGCAAGGCACTGCATTCCGCCAGCAGCAGGCCACCGGTGACCAGCAGCGACGGTGGCGGCGGCAAGACCAGCTCCCGGCCCGTCACCGCCTGCATCGCGGCCAGCGGCGCGCCAAACCAGACGCGCTCGAGGCCGGCGTAGTGGCAGGCGGCGAGGCACATGGGGCAGGGCTCCACGGTCACATAGAGTTCACTGCCGCGGAGCACCGGCGTGCGGCAGGCCTGACAGGCAACGCGCAGCGCCAGGATCTCGGCATGCGCAGTGGCATCGGGTCCGCCAATGACCGTGGTATGTGCCACGGCAATGAGTTCGCCATCCTGGACCACACAGGCACCAACGGGGGGTTCCCCGGCGGCCAGCGCGCGCCGCGCAGCCGCGAGCGCTTCCCGCATCCACGCCGCCCGGAGCGGGTCAGCCCCGCTGGGTTCAGCCCCGGGGCTCTTGTTCACCCTGGTAGATCGCGCCGCAGGTGCAGGTCTCGTGCACGATTACTTTCGACAGCTGGGGCAGGTCAGGCTTCAGTTGCTGCCAGATCCAGCGGGCCACCAGTTCGCTGGTGGGGTTCTCGAGGCCCGGAAGATCGTTCAGGTAGTTGTGGTCCAGCTGGGCATAGATGGGCTGGAACTTCGCCTTGATCTCGGCAAAGTCCATGATCCAGCCGGTCCTGGCGTCCACCGGGCCGCTCACATAGATGGCCCCACGCCAGGAGTGGCCATGCAGCCGGCTGCACTTGTGGCCGGGGGGAACGTTGGGCAGCCGGTGGGCCGCCTCGAAAATGAACTCCTTGAAGATCTCCATATATATGTGTGCGCCGACGACCAGGGAGGGGTCCGGGGGCTTGCTCTTTTCGATTTCTTGTGGCGTCCGGAAAGGCGGGCATTCTGCCCTACCCCGCCGGTCCGGGGCCAGTGCTTGCCGGCCTGCTGACCGCTTGTGGAACCGGAACACCGTGACCGCCGATTTGTGCCGCTGACAGGCGGCCAGTACCATCCGCCCGTTTTCCTGACGCGACGCGGAGTTCTGCAGCATGGCGGGCGACAATAGATTCGGCGTGATCAGCATCGTGGGTGGCACCGGCGCGCTGGGCGGCGGCCTCGCCCTGCGCTGGGCCCGCGCCGGCCTGCCCGTCATCATCGGCTCGCGGACGGCCGACAGGGCTGTTGAAGCCGCAGAGGCACTGCGCAAGGCCGTCCCGGGTGCCGACATCCGCGGACTGCAGAATCTCGCCGCGGCGCAGGCCGGGGATGTGGTGATCCTGACCGTGCCATTCGCCCATCAGCAACCCACGCTGGAGGAGATCCGGCCGGGACTGAACGGAAAAATCCTGGTGGACACCACGGTCCCACTGGTCCCGCCGCGCGTGGCGCGCGTGCAGTTGCCCGCCGAAGGCTCGGCCGGGCTTATTGCGCAGCGGCTAGCCGGCGACGCAGCCACCGTGGTCTCGGCCTTCCAGAGTGTCGCGGCCGACTCCCTGCAGGGCGACGGCCCGCTGGATTGCGACGTGCTCGTCACGGGCAACAAGGCCGAAGCCCGCGACGTGGTGATCGGGCTGGCCAGGGCCGCCGGCTTCCGCGCCTGGCATGCGGGCTCGCTGGAGAACTCCGTCGCGGCGGAGGCCCTGACCTCGGTACTGATCTTCATGAACAAGCGCTATGGCGGCCTGCATACCGGCCTGCGGATCACCGGCATTCCCGACGACGCCACCTGACCGGCCGTGCGTCCACTCCAGTTCCTGGCAATTCCGGGCCTGCCACTGATCCGCGCAGGTGACGACCTGCCCGCACTCGTTGCCGCCGCACTGGTCAACGCCGACGCGGCACCGCGAGCCGGCGACGTGGTAGCCATCGCCCAGAAAGTCGTTTCCAAGGCCGAGGGCCGACGGATTCTGCTCGACACCATCACGCCTTCCCCGGCGGCCATCGACCTGGCTGCCCGCGCGGACAAGGACCCCCGCCTCGCCGAGTTGATCCTCCGCGAATCCACGGCGGTCATCCGGGTGACCCGGGGAGTGATCATCACCGAGCACCGGCTTGGCATCGTGCTGGCCAATGCCGGCATTGACCGGTCGAACCTCGAGGACAGCGCCGGCTCCGCACTGCTGCTGCCCGTCGACCCGGACGCCTCGGCCACCGACCTCCGGGCACATCTTGAGCAGGCCTTCGGCGTGCCACTCGGCGTGCTCATCACCGACAGCATCGGCCGCGCGTGGCGACTCGGTACCATCGGTCATGCGATCGGCTGTTCCGGCGTCACCGTGCTGGATGATCTGCGCGGCCAGCCGGATCTCTTCGGCCGGCCCATGCAGACCAGCGAGGTGGCCGTGGCCGACAGCCTGGCTGCCGCGGCCGTGCTGGCCATGGGCGAAGGCGCCGAAGGCACGCCCCTGGTGCTGATCCGGGGGGCAGCCGGCGGCAGCGATGCGGGCCAGACGGCACGCACCGGCCTGCGGCCCGGGCACGAGGATCTGTTCCGGTGACGCGGACGGCGAAGTCGCGCTATGTGCTGCTCTCCGGCGGCGTCGGCGGGGCGAAGCTTGCCCTCGGCCTGTCCCGGGTACTCGACCCCGGGCAGCTGACAATCATCGCCAACACCGGCGACGACTTCCGGCATCTGGGCCTCGCCATCTGTCCGGACCTGGACACCCTGATGTACACGCTGGCGGGCCGCGTGAACGAAGCCACCGGCTGGGGGTGTGCGGACGAAAGCTGGAACTGCCTGGCCGCGCTGGAGTCGCTGGGCGGCGAAACGTGGTTCCGGCTGGGTGACCGTGATTTGGCCACCCACCTGGAACGCACCCGCCTCCTGGCGGCTGGCAAGCCGCTGGGCACGGTCACGGCACACCTATGCCGGCAACTGGGCGTCAGCGTCGATCTGCGACCGATGTCAGACGCGATCGTTCGCACGGTACTCGACACGGATGAGGGTCCCCTCGCCTTCCAGGACTATTTCGTGCGCCGGCAGGCCGAACCCCGGGTCACGGCCATCCGCTACGAAGGCGCCACACTGGCCCCGCCGGATGCGGCGCTCGCCAACCTGCTGACCCACCCCGACCTGGCGGCCGTGTTCATTGCGCCGTCCAATCCCTTCCTCAGCATTGATCCGATCCTGGCCATTCCGTCCCTGGCGGCGGCGCTGCGTTCCACGCCCGCGCCGGTGATCGCGATCTCGCCGATCGTGGGCGGCAAGGCCTTGAAGGGCCCGACCGCCAAGCTGATGGCCGAGCTTGGCCTGCCCGTGAGCGCAGCCGCCGTCGCCCGGCACTACGGCGAGCTGCTCGACGGTTATGTACTCGACGAGCTTGACCGGGCAGAGGCCGATGAGCTGGTCGCCGGTGGTCTCGCCGTGGCGGCCACCCGCACCGTAATGAAGTCCGTCGCGGACCGGGTCAGTCTCGCTGAATTCGCCCTCGACTTCGCAGCGGCCCGCTGACCCATGCCGAGCGCCTGGGCCCTGCTGCCGATCAAGTGCTTCGCGCTGGCCAAGAGCCGGCTCGCACCCCTGCTCACGCGGGAGGAATGCGCCCGGCTGGCCGAAGAAATGACGCGCGATGTGCTGCGCGCGCTGACCGCTGCCAGGGATATTGCCGGCATCACGCTGCTGTCCGACGAAGACCGCCTGGACGCACTGGCCGAATCAGCCGGCGCCGAGCTGCGCCGCGAGGTACCCGGCGAGGATTACCGCGCGGGGCTCAGCCGGATCGCCACCGACCTCAGGGTCCGGGGGGTGCGCAGGCTGCTGGTACTGCATGCCGACCTGCCGACGCTGTCGTCCCGGGACCTTGAGCAGCTGCTGGCGGACGATGTGGGTGGGGTTACCGTGTGCGCGGCCGCAGACGGCGGCACTAATGCCGTTCTGCTGTCCCCGCCGGATGTCATTCGGTTCCGCTTTGGCCCCGGCAGCGCCGCAGCCCACCTCGCCGAGGCGCGGTCGGCCGGTGTGCCAGCAAGGACCGCCAGCCTGCCGGGCTTTACGCGGGATATTGATACGCCGGAAGACCTGCGCTGGCTGCTGACCCAGAAAGTGGCCTGCGCGACCCTCGCGTGGCTGGCAGCGAGCGGCCTCCGGGAGCGCCTGCGTCAGCCGGCGCCCCCGGAAGGGTGATCCTCAGCTTTTTTCCAGCGCCATCCGGACTGACTCACCGAGCCACTCCACAAAATTCGGGTGCTGGGTGATGCCCTTGGTGTTGAACTTGTAGTCCAGGCCCTTCAGGTCAGACCGGAGCTTCGGCTGGATCGTTCGCGCGCCCAGCAGGTTGGTGACGATGAGCACGGAGTGCCCCTGCTTGTTGGCTTTCTCGACCATGCCCCGCAGACGCTCGACGTTGGCCTCGCGGACCGCAGGCTGGGCATCGTCCTGCAGCAGTGCGGCCTGCACGTCGGCAAAGCCGCCATCCTCCTTGACGTAGCGTGCCAGGGTCTCCAGCACCTTCATCTCGTTGACGGCGTCCTTCGCCGCGTCGGTACCACTGGCACCGTGAGCGACGATGATCACCAGTTCCTTGCTGGGGTTGGTGCTGATCTCCCCGGCAAAGTCCACGAGGATCTCGGCGATCATCGGATCATCGCCCGGCGGGTCTGCCATCAGCAGCTTCGCGTTGTGGGTCACCTGGGGAACCGTCGCGAACTCGGGCTGTTCGCGCTCGCCGAGGATGTACTCCCACTGGCGCATCAGCTCGTTGTGCCTGGTGGAGACCAGCGGCACCACCACAATCTTGTCGGCGCCCGCCGCCTCCAGATCGTCAATCGACAGCTGGACGTGGTCGGACATCATCATGGCCATACCCATGGACAGCGAGGTCGGGATGGCGGTGGCCAGCGGCGCGAGCTGGTCCTTGAACATTGCGTCGCCCTGCTCCCGGAAGCCATGCGTAATGACGAGGATGCCGGCATCGTTCTTCAGTGAATCCGGACTGATGTACCACTGATACTCGGGGCCCATCTGCACCATGCTCATGTCAATGACGGCCTTGGTGGCGTCCTTGAACAGCGGGACCTTCTCCCGCAGTTCGTCGTAGAGTTCCGGCGGCATCTCGTGGGGCTGGCCAAACAGGCGGCGCCCGAGCGCATCGCGGCTGGTATCCATCTGGTGCCCGGCGTGACCACTGTGATCCATCGTGCTGTGGTCCATCTTGCTGTGGTCCATCTCGGCCGCCGCGGGAGCTGCGGCCGGAGCGGCGGCCGGCGTGCTGGCCTCGCTGGTGGCGTCGTGTCCGCCAGCCACCAGGCCGGAACTCAGGGCAAGCGCGCCGACGGACAGGGACAGGAGCAGGCCGCGACGTGCGGCGACGAGGATTGCAGTAGACGTCATTGGGTTCTCTCCGTGAAGAAGCTGTTTATTCTCTGGTCCGGGCTGACAGCCGGACCATGCCTGTCACGATGCACCGGCACCGCAGATAAGACCAGTGGAGGCCAGAGCTCGTTCCGTCAATAAACGGTCAACAACCGGCACACGCTGTGCGTGCGCCGTGCAGCGGTCGCGGTCGGGTGTCTCAGACCGTAGCGATTAGTGCTTTCACATGGGTTTCAGCGAAGCCCCGGAGCACACCCATCGCGGGCATCAGGTGACAGCTCTGCCAGTGGAGCCAGGGGTCCAGTTCGGCGCGATCGCGGGGATCCGTGGGCAGCGCCCGCGTCGCGGGAAAGACCGTCGCCACTTGACCTTCCAATCATGGGAGGGTGCATGATTGGCATCCTTTTCCCAAGCCCCTCACCAGGCCGAAACCATGCCAGTCGAAGCTACCCTTACCAGCCGCCGGGTCCCCGTGGAGGGCATGAGTTGTGCCGCCTGCGTGGCGCGGGTCGAAAGAATCCTGGGAACCGTGCCCGGCGTTGCCTCGGCGACGGTCAACCTCGCCACCCGGGAGGCGACCCTGCACCTGGCCGGTCCGCTGGACATGGACGTCCTGCGCAGCACGCTCCGCGGCGGCGGCTACGACACACCGCCAGCCCCCGCCGGAGGGACCACAGGGAAGGACGCCAGCGCCTCTCTCGACCGGGCTGATCGTCAGTCCGACGACGAGATCCGGGCTGCCTGGCGACGCTTCCTGACCGCGGCGGTCCTCAGCCTGCCCGTTGTCGCGCTCGAAATGGGGGGCCACCTGGTACCGGCCGTGCATCACTTCATCCATGGCGCGCTGGGCCACCAGACCCTTAACCTGGTGCTCTTCGTGCTCACGACGGCCGTGCTCTTCGGACCGGGCCGCGTGTTCTTCCGCCTCGGCATTCCCGCACTCCTGCGGGGTGCTCCCGAGATGAACTCCCTGGTGGCACTGGGGAGTGGCGCCGCGTGGCTGTACTCCGTGGTTGCCGGCTTTCTGCCGGGCGTGATGCCGGCCGGCACTGCCCAGCTCTACTACGAACCGGCCGCCGTGATCGTCACGCTGATTCTCCTCGGGCGCCTGCTCGAAGCGCGGGCCCGCGGCCGCACCGGCGCCGCGATCCGGCGCCTGGTCGGACTGCAGCCCCGCACCGCCCGCATAGAACGGGCTGGTGAACTGGTGGAGATTCCGATCGACCAGGTGGTCGCGGGCGATATCGTCCGGGTGCGGCCGGGGGAAAGCATTCCGGTGGACGGCGAGGTGGTGGAAGGCAATTCCTTCGTGGATGAGGCCATGGTCACCGGCGAGCCGATTCCCGTGTCACGCGGCCCGGGCGATCAGGTGGTCGGTGGCACGGTCAACCAGAAGGGCAGCCTTGCGGTGCGGGCCACCCACCTCGGTGAGGACGCCTTTCTGGCCCGGATCGTCCGGCTGGTCCAGGACGCCCAGGGCAGCAAGCTGCCTATCCAGGCACTCGTGGACAAGGTCACGGCCTGGTTCGTGCCCGTGGTGCTCGTCATCGCCTTGCTGACCGCGGTGGTCTGGCTGATTCTGGGCCCGGCGCCAGCCCTGCCGCTGGCGCTGGTAAGTGCCGTTGCCGTGCTGATCATTGCCTGTCCCTGCGCGATGGGCCTCGCCACGCCAACCTCAATCATGGTCGGCACGGGGCGCGGCGCTGACCAGGGCATCCTGTTCCGGGCCGGTGATGCGCTCCAGTCGCTGCACGACGTGGATGTCGTGGCCCTCGACAAGACCGGGACGCTCACCGCCGGACAGCCCACGCTGACGGACCTGATCCTGCTGCCAGGCCCGGATACCGCCGACCACCTCGACGAAGGCCAGGTCCTTGGGCTCGCCGCAGCCGCCGAGCAGGACTCGGAGCATCCCGTTGGCGCCGCGATTGTCGCCAGCGCCAGGGAGCGCGGCCTGGCCCTGCCCCGTACTGCCGGCTTTGCTTCCCATACCGGGCTCGGCATCGAGGCCCGGGTGGAGGGCCGGCATGTGCAGATCGGCAACGGCCGGTACATGGAGCAACTCGGCATCAGTACGGAACCTGCCACCGCCCACCTGGCAAAGCTCGCGGCCGCCGCCCGGACGCCGTTGCTGCTTGCGGTCAACGGCCGGCTCACCGCGGTACTCGCCGTCGCGGACCCCATCAAGACCGGCACACCGGCCGCGATCCAGGCCCTGCACCGGCTCGGCCTGCGCGTGGTCATGCTGACCGGTGACCATCAGGCCACGGCCGCTGCGATCGGCGCGGAACTGGGTATCGATGAGGTCCGGGCCGGCCTGATGCCCGATGAAAAGGTGGCAGCCATCCGCGAGCTTCGTGCCGGCGGCCAGCACGTGGCCTTCGTCGGTGACGGCATCAATGACGCCCCGGCGCTGGCCGGGGCTGACGTGGGCATTGCGATCGGCACCGGCACCGACATCGCGATTGACAGTGCGGGCGTGGTGCTGATGTCGGGCGACCTGCGCAATGTCCCGAATGCGATCGGACTTTCCCGGGCCACGCTGCGCAATATCCGCCAGAACCTGTTCTGGGCCTTTGCCTACAACA
>CAYOXI010000068.1:0-11260 GCA_964407855.1 uncultured Chromatiaceae bacterium | reverse complement strand
CGGGGATTGGCCCGGGCCAGGGCCCGGTAGAACGCGGCCCGCGTTGCCGGAGTCATGATGGCGCCGTCATGTCGGCGCAGTCTTCAAGACCGCCTGCGCCCCAGCCAGTACTGCCGGAACGCGACGAGGCAGCCCAGCAGCAGGAAGGCCCCGGGCGGCAGCGTGGCGATCAGCAGGCCGTGGCGCTCCGGCAGGATGACCAGCTCGAAACCGACGGCCGCCGGTCCGAAGAGCTGTTCGGCACCGCTGAAGAGCGTGCCGTAGCCGAGAACCTCGCGGACGGCGCCGAGGCCGCCGAGCACCAGCAGGAATCCGAGTCCGTGGGCGAGGCCATCCACCAGCGCGTACCCCGGACCGTGGCGGCTGGCAAAGCCCTCTGCCCTGGCCAGTATCACGCAGTTGGTGACGATCAGCGCAACAAACAGCCCCACCTGCGCATAGAGATCAAACCAGTGCGCCCTGAACACCAGGTCCACGGCCGTTACCAGGCCCGCGATGATCAGCACCATGGCTGGCAGCCGGACGCGTGGGTCGAGGTAGCGACGCAGCAGCGAGATCAGCAGGTTGCTGGCGCAGAGCACCAGCACCGAGGCGATGCCGAGCGCGAGACCGGTGACCAGCGTGCGGCTCACCGCGAGCAGTGGACACAGGCCGAGCAGCTGGGCGAGGCCCGGGTTGTTGAACCACAGGCCGTCCGCCAGGATGCTCCGGGTGCTGATGCCGCTGGCAGCCATCAGGGTGCAAAGATCTCGTCGCGCTGAGTACGCATCAATTCTAATGCCCGGCGGGTGGCCCCGACGACGGCCCGGCTGCTCACCGTCGCGCCGGTAATGGCGTCGAAGTTGCCGCCGTCGCGGCTGAGCTGCCATTGCTCCCCGGCCGGGGCATCCAGCGAACGGCCGTCGAACTGCCGGATCCAGTCCGAGCGCCGGCTGTCGATGGCATCGCCAATGCCGGGGGTTTCAGTATGACTGGTAACGCGCACGCCGAGCACACGGCCCTCGACATCAATGCCCACCAGCAGCCGGATGGGGCCCACATAGCCATCGCTTGCCTCGACACTGATGACAGCGGCGGTGGGCCGGCCCTGCCGCCGGGCCCGGTAGACGGGCTGCGCCGGTCCCGTGCCGATTACCATCAATCTGGTATCGCGGTGGGGTTCGTTGTCGTAGAGCGCGGGCGGCAGCACGGCCGTGAGTTCGGCCAGCACCCGCTCCGCCTCATTGGCGGCGATCCGGTCGCGGGTTGCGTCCCAGGTGAGGCCGACCACGAGGCCGGCGACCGCGGCGAAGGCGGCCAGGCTGACCACCGCCCGCCAGGCTGGCCCGCTGCGGGTCAGGACCACTTCGCTGCCGGGCGCCTGGTTCACGCCGGCCGCCCGTAGATCCGGGGCCGGGTGTAGCGGTCGATCAGCGGCACCGTCATGTTCATCAGCAATACCGCAAAGGCGACACCGTCCGGGTAGCTGCCCCACTCGCGGATGACGAAGATCAGGACCCCGATGCCGGCGCCGAAGATCAGCCGGCCCCGCGGCGTGACCGGCGAGGATACCGGGTCGGTCGCGACGAAGAAGGCCGCCAGCATCGCGCCGCCGCTGAACAGGTGGAAGGCCGGTGAGGCATGGGTGCTGGTGTCCATCAACCACGCGATCGTCGCCATGCCGAGCAGTCCGGCGAGTACCGCCACCGGCGTATGCCAGCGGATGACGCCCAGCATCAGCAGCGCGAGACCACCCAGCGCCACGAAGTTGCTGATCCATTCCCAGCCTGCGCCACCGAAGTCGCCGAAGAGGGGACTGCTGCGAATCTCCTCCATGGTGCGCATCTGCCCAAGCCCTTCGCTGGCGAGGTCCAGGGTTGTGGCCTGGGTGATGGCATCGACCGTGATACCGCCGGGCAGGCTGCCTGTCAGCCAGTACATCAGCGTGGCTGCGGCATCCGGGCGCAGCATGTCGAGTGCGCCGATGTCGGGTCCGGGCCAGACGGTCATCGCCTCCGGAAAGGAGAGGAAGACCAGTGCGTAGCCGGCCATCGCCGGATTGAACAGGTTGTAGCCCAGGCCGCCGTACAGGTGCTTGGCGCAGCCGATACCGAAGACCATGCCAATGACCGTGACCCACCAGGGACACAACGGTGGCAGGCAGAACGCGAACAACACGGCCGTGACCAGCGCACTGCCGTCGCTCAGAAAGGGTCGCAGCGGCTTGTCCTGCAGGCGCAGGGCCAGGGCTTCGGTGAGCAGCGCGGCCACAAGGGCAGTGCCCAGGTTGAGGAGAATGCCAATGCCGTAGAACCACAGGTGGCCCAGTACCGCCGGCACGAGCGCGTAGATGACCGTCCGCATCATCCCGCTGACGGTTGCCGGTGCCCGCCACTGGGGTGCTGCTGTCGTCCCGAATTCCATCAGTCTTGGCGCTGACGGTCGCGGCCTGCCTCGTTAGCCAGCAGGCTGTCCAGTTCGGCGTTCCGTGCCCGGCTTTCGAGGGCGAGCCGCGCTTCGCGCGCCTCAAAACGTTCCCGGGCGAGGTGTGCCTGTTCCCGGGACCAGCGCGCATCGGCGACCAGCGCCTTGCCGGCGAGGAACTCCCGGGTCAGCGGCAGCTGACTGGGGCAGACGTAGTCACAGGCGCCGCACTCAATGCATTCGCTGACGCCGAGGTTCTCGAGCTGGCCGACGGTACCCCGCCGGGACGCTACGAGCAGGTCCTGCGGTGCGAGCCCGGCCGGGCACACCTCCAGGCAGGCGCCACAGCGGATGCAGGGCATCTCGTCCACTGTCCCGGCCCCGGCCCCGGTCCCGACTACGGCCTGGCCCAGCTCGCCGGCCGTGGCCACCAGCAGGCAGTTGGTGGCTGCCGTGATCGGCAGCGCATCCGTTGGCAGCGCGATGCCCATCATCGGCCCGCCCATCACCAGCCGCACCGGGTCGTTCTGGTAGCCGCCCGCCAGCGCAATCAGCTCCGCTGCGGCCGTACCGAGGCGCGCCTCGATATTGCGGGGCGCGGCCACTCCGCCGCCACTGACGGTGACCACCCGGGAGATCAGGGGCCGTCCGTCCAGAAAGAAATCCGCGGCGGCCACCGCGGTCGCGACATTCTGGCAGACCACGCCCACGTCGGCCGGCAGGCCGCCGGCTGGCACCTCCCGCCCGAGTACCAGTTCGATCAGCTGCCGTTCGCCGCCAGCCGGATACCGGGCGGTGACGACGGACACCACGACGCGTGGATCGCCGGCGGCGGCCAGGGCGTCGTAAAGCGCGACCCGGGCCTCCGGCATGTCCGTCTTCACCGCGATGATGCACAGGGGCGCGCCGAGCGCTCCGAGCAGAATCTGTCCACCCCGCACCAGCCGGTCCGCCCGCTCACGGATCAGGAGGTCATCGCAGCTGATGTAGGGTTCGCACTCCGCACCGTTCAGCAGCAGCACGGGAGGCGGGCCGATACCCGCGCCGGGGATGGCGGGTCGGGAAGTTGCCACCTTCCACGCGGTGGGATACAGGGCGCCTCCAAGGCCGACCAGCCCGGCGGCGGCGAAACCCGCCAGCAGTTCGCCGGCCGGCCGCTGCTCCGGGTCGTCCATGGGCCGGTAACCGGCCCAGGCCTCGTCCCGGCCGTCACTGTCGATGACGATACAGGGCAGGGGTTCCGCGCGGCCGGCGACGGGGTGCAGCCCGATTCCGCTGACCAGGCCGCTGATGCTCGCATGGACGACGGGACCGCCCGCCTGACCAGGTGTGGCGATCGGCTCGCCGCGCAGCACACGCTGCCCGAGCGCAACGACGGGACGCGCTGGCAGCCCGGCATGGCCTGGCCCGGTGGCGAGGCTCAGTGTGACCCGGTCCGGTACCGGTGCCACGAGGATCGGTTGTCCCGTGGCCAGGGATTTGCGGCGGGGTGTGCGGACACCCCAGGCCGGTCGCCGGGGCTGGGGGTTCCAGGCTACGGGCGGCGGTGCGGGGGTGGTCACGGGCTGGTCCTGGCGACGAGGTCGATGCAGTCCACCGGACAGGCGGGGATGCAGAGCTCGCAGCCGGTGCAGTCGGCGGCAATGACGGTATGGGAAAAGCGGGCGGCGCCGATGATGGCGTCCACCGGGCAGACCTCGATGCAGCGGACGCAGCCCACGCAGTCGTCCTCGCGGATAACCGCCAGCGGCGGGCGCGGCGCGCTGGCCAGGCCCTGCACCTGCCGGGCAGTTGCGCCATCAGCCGGCCGCTCGCCCAGCAGGTCAGCCAGCGCTTGCCGCGTGATCTCGCCGCCGGGTGGGCAGCGGTCCACCGGGGCCTCGCCGGCCACCAGTGCCGCCGCATAGGGCCGGCAGCCCGGAAAGCCGCACTGGGCGCACTGGGTCTGGGGCAGCAGCGCATTCACCCGTTCCACTTCCGGGTTGTCGTCCGGGGCCAGGCTACGGGCCGCCCGGGCCAGCAGCAGCCCGATAATGACGGCCAGGGCGACGAGCAGGCTGGTACCCAAAAGCATGGGGGAATGATACGCGCCGGGGCGGGCTGCGCCTCAAAGCCGGAGAGAATTAGGTCATTCAAAGCCCCTGCCGGAAGCCCGACGGCACGAGGGTCTTCCGGTCATCGCCCCGCTTATCGAGCATCACGCCCTCGAACAGCGCGCGACGCGCTAGAGCTTCTGCTGCCAGCTATCCCGGTGTTTCGTGATGTACGCAGCCGTGTATATCAGCACACCGCTAATGATGGGTTCACCGAGGTTGCTGAAGATACCGCCCGTGCTGCTGTAGGGGATGGCAAACAGCGCCAGCACAGCCACCGACAGCACAAACAGCCACTTGAAGCCCACCTTCCACCACAGGTAAGCGCCAAACAGGATCTGCAGGTTACTGAGGGTCAGCGCGGGCACCGGCGGGATGGACTGTCCGGCACCAATCACCGCATCCGGACCGCAGACCGTGAAGTCCCGGACAGACGTGGTGTAGCGCAGGGTATCGGCAAAGCAGGACGGGAAAAATTCCGCGTTCTTGAACAGGAACAGATCGTGGAGCATGAAATAGGTGGCCAGTGCACCGAAGCCCGCCAGCACAAACCACGGCTGCGCCCAGCGAAACCCCGCCTGCCGGGCCATGGACCCGATTGCGACGATAGCGAAGGGCAGGAAGGTGTAGTGCCCGAGAAAACGCACGGTATTCAGGTCGATGAGCAACTGGCCTTCACCCAGGGTACTGCCCAGCCCGATGACCACGTTGTCATACCACAACAGGCCGAAGGGCACAGTGGCCAGCCACAGCGCAGTGCTCGGGTACTGACGGTACAGGCGCATCGCCCAGACCAGCACGGCGAAGTCGGCGACGGCGATGAGGAGAAAAGCTGCTGACAAAAGTCCCACGGTTCGCTCCCGGATGGTGGACCGCTCAGTTGAGCGGTCAGTCTAGGCGAAATTGCTGCGGTCGAGCAGGGCGTTTCGGACGTGGCACCGCGGTGTGGAAAGCGTGCGATTGATCCGGGTGCCTGCTGCCTCCCGGTGCCACTCAACCGGGGCCCGGGTGGCAGCAGCCCGATGGTGACGGCGATGGCGACAAGCAGGCTGGTACCCACAAGCATGGGGGAATGATACGCGCCGGGGCGGGCTGCGCCTCAGAGCCGGACGATGCCGGCGAGGCCGAGAAAAGCCAGCGACATCATGCCAATCGTGATCAGGGCGATTCCGGAACCCCGGAACGGCGCGGGAACCTCGCCAGTTTCCAGGCGCTCGCGCAGCCCGGCGAACACGACCAGCACCAGGCAGAAGCCGAGCCCGGCACCCAGTCCCAGGGCCAGCGCCTCGCCCAGGTGCGCCGCCGTGCCGGCATTGATCAGCGCGACGCCCAGCACCGCGCAGTTGGTCGTGATCAGCGGCAGGTAGACGCCGAGCAGCCGGTGAAGTATGGCGCTGCTGCGCCGGATGACCAGTTCGGCGAGCTGGACGACGCCGGCAATGACCAGGATGAAGACGATGATCCGCAGCCACGTGAGTTCGAAGGGCACCAGCACCCAGCGGTCCAGCAGGTGGGTCACGCCGGAGGTCAGCGTCAGCACGCCCGTGGTGGCGAGTGCCATGCCGACGGCGCTGTCCAGCCGCGAGCTGACGCCCAGCACCGGACACAGGCCGAGGAAGCGGACCAGGACGAAATTGTTGACGGTCGCCGCCGCAATGGCGATGAGCAGCAGGTCGCCCATCAGGTGACGGACATCCCTGCCCGGGCGCCCGGGTCGGGGCCAACGAGGAAGGGGCCGCCGTCCTCGCCCCCTGCGGCCAGCACCATGCCCTGGGAAACCCCGAAGCGCATCTTGCGGGGCTTGAGATTGGCCACCAGGATCACCTGCCGGCCGACGAGGTCCGCGGGGTTGTAGGCGGAGCGGATGCCGGACAGCACGGTCCGCTGCTCGGTGCCGAGATCGAGCGTCAGGCGCAGCAGCTTGTCGGCGCCGTCGATGGTTTCCGCCTGGAGCACGGTTGCGATCCGGAGGTCGACCTTCTGCAGGTCCGCGAGTTCGATCTCCGGCGGGGCAGTAGCGACTGTTGCGGTGGTGGCCGGCTTGTCATTCATTGTTGCAACCTTGTCCATGGAATCTTCGACCATCCGGGCCACAGCGACCGGGTCGACGCGCACCAGCAGCGGCGCATAAGGGTTGATACGGCTGCCGACCAGGGGCCGGTGACGGGCCTCGAAGGTGAGCGCGCCGGCATTGAGGAACTGGGCTGCGTCCGCCGCGACCCGGGGCAGTACCGGACTGAGGTAGATCATCAGGATCCGGAACAGGTTGAGGCCCTGGGTGCAGACGGCCTGCACCGCCGGCAGGCTGGCCGGATCCTTCGCCAGCACCCACGGCTTGCGTTCATCGATGTAGCGGTTCGCGAGGTCCGCCAGGGCCATGATCTCGCGCATCGCACGGCCGAAATCCCGGTTCTCGTAGGCCTGCGCGATGCCGTCACCGGCAGCCACCAGCTGTTGCTGCAGGTCGGGCGCCTCGAGCCGGTCGGCGAGCTGCCCGTCGAACTGCCGGCTGATGAAGCCTGCACAGCGGCTGGCGAGATTGACGAACTTGCCGACCAGGTCGGCATTGACCCGCGCGACGAAGTCGTCGAGGTTCAGGTCCAGATCGTCGAGCCCCGGCCCGAGCTTGAACGCGTAGTAGTAGCGCAGGTACTCCGGATCCAGGTGCCGGAGATAGGTCGCCGCCGCAATGAAGGTGCCCCGGGACTTCGACATCTTCTGGCCATTGACCGTGAGAAAGCCATGCACGTGCACCGCCGTCGGCTTGCGGTAACCCGCCCCCTCCAGTACGGCCGGCCAGAACAGCGTATGAAAATACAGGATGTCCTTGCCGATGAAGTGGTGCAGCTCGGCGCTGCTGTCCGGGCCCCACCAGGCCCCGAGCTCAGACGCGGGCCGCCCGGTACGCGCCAGCAGGTTGGCGCAACTCGCCATGTAGCCGACCGGTGCATCCAGCCAGACATAGAAATACTTGCCGGGCACGCCTGGTATGGCAAAGCCGAAGTAGGGCTCGTCGCGGGAGATGTCCCAGTCATTCAGGCCGGCCTCAAACCATTCCTGGAGCTTGCGGGCGACGCTGGCGTGGACATGGCCGCCGGCCAGCCACGCCCGGAGGCTGTCGGTGAAGGCGCCGAGCCGGAAGAAAAAATGCAGCGAATCCTTCTGGACCGGCGTCGTGCCGGACAGTACCGACCGGGGGTTGCCGAGTTCTGCCGGCGAGTAGGTGGCGCCGCAGCTTTCGCAGCTGTCCCCGTACTGATCCGGTGCACCACAGACCGGGCAGTCCCCGCGGACGAAGCGGTCCGGCAGGAACATGCCTTGCTCCGCATCGTAGGCCTGCTGGATCACCCGCTGGCTGATCAGGCCGGCGGCCGACAGCCGCTGCCAGATCTCGCCGACCAGCGCCTCGTTCTCGGGCGAATGGGTGGTGTAGTAGTTGTCAAAGCCGACCCGGAAACCGGCAAAGTCCCGCTGGTGCTCGTCGCGGTAGCGCTCGACCAGCACTTCCGGCGTGATGCCGGCATCCCGGGCTTTGAGCATGATCGGGGTGCCATGGGCGTCGCTGGCACACACATAGGTGACTTCATTGCCGGCCAGGCGCTGGTACCGCACCCAGATGTCCGTCTGGATGTATTCCACCAGATGCCCGATATGGATCGGCCCGTTGGCGTAGGGCAGGGCGCTGGTGACGAGGAGTTTTCGGGGGGCGGAGGGCACGGGGCATTATAGGGTGGGCGCCGGGGTGTGGTCAGGGGGATAAGGCGATCCTCCGGTCGAGACCTGCTTCAGATAGCTCGCGGCTGGCGCACGGGTGAGTTGTCCTGGCCCGAGGTCTGGATCCCTGGCGCGGCCGCCTGGCGTTAAGATGCGCGGCAGCCAGTCGGCTTTGCCAATGAGGGGGAATTCCATGCACATCTCGACGCGGATACTGCTGGTCGCCGGCCTGGCCACAGTGGCCGGTTGCAGCCAGTACTGGCAGGCAGAAACGACCCGAAGCGGGGCGTCCAGCAGCCTGGTCGATTACCTGTATCCGGAAGGCACCGTGCCGCCAGCCTTCGACGAGAAGGTGCCGCAACTGCGCCTGCCGCTGCGAGTCGGCCTCGCCTTCGTGCCGCCAGCACGGTCCCCGGGCGCCCAGAGCGTACTCAGCGAAGCGGACCGGGCCGCGTTGCTCGATCGGGTCAGGGCCAAGTTCACCGACCGCGAGTACATCAGCAGTATTGAGGTCATCCCCGAGACCTACCTGCGGTCCACCAAGGGCTTTGACGGCGTCGGCCAAGTCGCGCGGCTCTATGGCGTGGACGTTATGGCGCTAGTGTCCTACGACCAGGTATCCGCCATTGGCGATAACAAGCTGTCGCTTACCTACTGGACGATCGTCGGTGCCTACCTCATCAAGGGAACGGAAAACGAGGTGAACACCTTCGTGGACACGGCGGTGTTCGACATGGGTACCCGCAAGCTGCTGTTCCGCGCGCCGGGCATGGATCAGCGTCAGAGATCCTCCACGGCAGTCGAAAGCAGTGGAAAACTCAGGGACATAAGCAACAACAGTTTCGTGGCTGCAACCGACCAGATGGCCAGCAACCTCAGCAGCGAACTCGACCGCTTCGAGCAGCGCCTGAAGGACGAGCCGAAGCTTGCGGCAGTCACTTGGCGGGAGGGCAGCAGCGGTGGTGGTGGCATGGGCGCTGCGGACGGGTGGCTGATCACAATACTCCTGTCTCTGGCTGCTCTCAGACGGCCTTGCCGTCGTTCCGCAGCCGGGGCCCGGTCTCGCGCAGCGGCTGCGACCCTACATCCGTAATGATGACTTTGGTAAATTTGAATAGCCCTGTGTTTGGGCTACGCCAGATCGGACCGAAGATGGAACTGGGAACCATGGCGAATGTTTCACAATGCATATCCCGGCCCTGATTCCGGAACTGGCTGTCGAATCTTTACCCTCGAAAATGCTTCTTTCGTACCGGTCATGTGCGCCTCACGCTTGCTCCGGGAACAGCCCCGGCATCCAGCGGGACGCCAGCGCGGCAGGGAAGGCCAGCCGCAGTGGTGCCCGCGTGCTGGCCGAGACCAGAACGCCCCGGTTGACGAGGGCGGATACCACCCGACGCGCCTGCCGATCGCCGGTACCCACCACAGCCGCCGCATCACCTCGGGGAAGCTCCCCACGGTAGAGGACCGCTTCGAGAACGGTGCCGGACTTCGGTGGCAGGCGATCGAGGCGGATTTCTTCCTCAGCCCAGAGCTGGATGCGGGTCCGTAACTCATCCGGCCGGATCAAGTTCTCCATGAACGCGACCTGGTCGAGGCAGGTCGTCAGGAAGAAGCGCGTGAACTCCACGAGGCTTTCCTCGCTCAATGGGCCGCGCCCGTCGAGGTCGTTCCGGCGGGGGAGGTCGCAGGCGGCGAGGTGCGACTTGTAGGCCTGCACGTTGCGGGCAAGGCCGCGGGCCACGGACCAGACGGCGCCGGTATCCAGAGACTCCAGCATCGTCGCGTGGGACATGAGGCGGGCAACACGGCCGTTCCCATCGACGAACGGGTGAATCCACAGCAGCCGGTGATGGGCGGCGGCCGGCGGCCGCCGTCAGGCTGCAATCTTCTCGTAAATCACCTGCGGCGCTCCCGCCCGCCGCGACGCGTGCTCGATCGTCATGGCGCAGATCTCACCTTTCTCGTCCAGGTCCAGGATCGTGTCCTCGTCGAGATCCCGGGTCTCGACCACCGGAACCTGCCTGAACTCGATATGCAGGGTATCGGTGTCCTCGAAGTAGCGGATCTTCATGGCACGAACCTTCGATCGAAAAACGCGTTGTGTACCGTCTCGCGGTCAGGAAGCAGGATGACCCGGAGGAACCGGCCACCCCACTCGGGAACGCGGGCCCAGAGGCGTACCCGGCCGTCTGCCTGGATCACCTCACGAAATGGGTCAGCGATTGCTCGCATCAACCACTCGTCGCGGATCATAACCCGGTCAGGCCGGAGCCGGATCACGGCAAAGTAGCGCGTGGTTTTCACCCAACGACAGTAGGTCTTCCGCCAGGGCGGGGCCACGCACAATCGGGGCACTTGTAGCCAGAAACCCCGTTGCCGCCAATGGCGCAGAACCCGCTTTGGGAGCCTGAGTCGGCGTTTCCGGCTTTAATTCGCGCATGGTGTCGTGTCAGACGGGGGTCATCGGACTCAGGCCTGCTCCTTGAACTCCTCGAACTTGCGCTTCTCCAGCGCCGCCTCGTAGGCCGCCTTGCCGGTGATGCGGCCCTTGTCCATCAGGTCCTTCAGGGCGGAGTCCATGGTCCGCATGCCGAGGCGCGCGCCACCCTGCATCGCGTTCTCCAGCTGATCCAGCTTGCCCTGGCGGATCAGGTTGGAGACGGCCGGGGTATTGACGAGGATCTCGAGGGCGGCCAGCAGGCCCGGCTCGCCCTTCTTGGGTACGAGCTGCTGGGAGATCACACCGCGCAGCGACGTGGACAGCATCGTCCGTACATGCGACTGCTTGTCGGTGGGAAAGGCATTGACGATGCGGTCGACCGTCTGGGCCGCGCCATTGGTATGCAGGGTGCCCATCACCAGGATGCCCATTTCCGCGGCGGTCACCGCGATGCTCACCGTCTCCAGGTCACGCATTTCGCCGACCAGGATGACGTCGGGATCCTCGCGCAGGGCCGAGTGCAGGGCGGCAGCGAAGCTCGGGCAATGGACCCCGATCTCCCGCTGGCTGATCAGGCAGCGCCTGCGCTTGTGGACGAACTCGATGG
>CAYOXI010000067.1:0-11399 GCA_964407855.1 uncultured Chromatiaceae bacterium | reverse complement strand
GAGATTTCATATCTGATTGCATCGCGTATCAATTCTTCCCCAAACCGAATGACATTGGTTTCAATGGGATACCTGTTGGGCGGCGGCGTGGTAATCACTGATAAATCCCGGGCCGCCATCAAACTAAATTGCAGCGTTCGCGGAATGGGTGTTGCTGTAAGCGTGAGCGTGTCCACATTTTCCTTAATGAGCTTCAATTTGTCTTTTACGGCTACACCAAATTTCTGTTCTTCATCAATAATCAATAAACCAAGATCATTGAATTTTACGGCTTTGTTTACCAATTGATGTGTACCGATGACAATGTCCAGCTTCCCGGAGGCCAGGTTTTCCAACGTCGTTTTTCGTTCCTTAGCGGTTCTGAAACGGTTGAGGTAATCAACATTCACCGGCATATCCTTCAAACGCTCTGTAAAGGTTTTAAAATGCTGAAAGGCGAGAATGGTCGTGGGCACTAGTACAGCGACCTGCTTGCCGTTATCTACTGCTTTAAAGGCAGCACGAATGGCGACTTCAGTCTTACCGAAACCCACATCACCACATACGAGTCGATCCATGGGTTGCTCGCTTTCCATATCTCTTTTTACATCTTCAGTAGCTGTCATTTGGTCTGGGGTGTCTTCATAGATAAAGGAAGATTCCAGCTCATGTTGCAAATAGGAGTCGGGGTCAAAGGCAAAGCCTTTTTGAAGTTTTCGCTTGGCATACAATTCGATCAGGTTGAAGGCGATTTCCTTAACCCGTGTTTTTGTTTTTTGTTTTAAAGCTTTCCAGGCATTGGAACCCAATTTGTAAATCTTGGGAGGTTTACCGTCTTTGCCGTTGTATTTTGAAATTTTGTGAAGCGAGTGGATGCTCAGGTAGAGGATGTCCCGCTCGCCATAAATGAGTTTGATGGCTTCTTGTTTTTTACCCTCAACATCAATTTTTTGCAATCCGCCAAACTTCCCAATTCCGTGGTCAATGTGGGTGACATAATCCCCAATCTCAAGATTGGTAAGCTCCTTCAGCGTGATGGCTTGTTTTTTTGCATAGCCGTTTTTAAGCTGGAATTTGTGATAACGTTCAAAAATTTGATGGTCTGTATAGCACACCCGTTTTTGGTCGTCATCAATAAATCCCTGATGTATTGGAAAAACAATGGTTTCAAACTGTTTTACGTTGAGTTGGGCGTCTTCAAAAATATCGTGAAAGCGTTTTGCCTGCTGTTCAGAGGAGCAGAAAATATAATTTTGATACCCTTTTTCTGAGTTGTCATTGAGGTTTTCTATGAGCAAATCAAACTGTTTGTTGAAGGATGGTTGCGGTTTTGTTTTAAAATCAATGGCTTTCGCCGAAAGGCTTTTCTGCATCACCACAGTAGTAAACGGCGAAATGTCATCTTTCAATAAAGCCGAGTTACAAAACAGGGTTTCGGGCTCCAGTTGTTTGATGCCTTCGTTCATGGCCGAAAAAGTTTCTTGCGCTTTCGCGAAAAGCGAATCAATCCTGCTGAAAAGCAGCTCGGGATTTTTGAGAAAAACGACCGTTTTATCGTTGATATACTTTAAAAAACCAATTCGGTTTCTTTGTGAAGTGGAAGCATCCACATTGGGAATCACACTGATTTTTTTTACCTGTTCCAAAGAAAGCTGAGTTTCCACATCAAAGGTGCGGATGCTCTCCACCTCATCGCCAAAAAACTCAATGCGAAAGGGCTCATCGTTAGAAAATGAGAACACATCCAAAATGCCACCTCTCACTGAAAATTCGCCGGGTTCAGTGACAAAATCGGTGCGGTGAAACTGGTATTCAAACAGCACTTCGTTGACAAAATCGATGGAAAGGGCGTCACCCACGCTTATTTTCAGGGTGTTCTTTTCCAGTTCTTTTTTGGTCACTACTTTTTCAAAAAGTGCATCGGGGTAGGTGACTATTACTGCGGGTTTTTTTCGGGAGTTGATACGGTTTAATACTTCTGAGCGCTGCAATACATTGGCATTGTCTGTTTCCTCAATTTGATAAGGACGGCGGTAACTTCCGGGATAAAAGAGTACGTCTTTATCTCCCAGAATGGCTTCTAGGTCATTGAGATGATAAGCTGCTTCTTCTTTGTCGTTAAAAATGAGTAAGTAAGGAAGTTCAGTTTGTTTGAATGTTTGGGAAATAACCAGTGATGTGGCAGCACCCACAAGCCCTTGAACGGGAATTTCTTTTTCAGAACGGGTAATAGATTCCCCCAGTTTTCGGGTTTCCGAAGACTGTGCAAAAAGCGAATCGATAATGGCTTTGCTCATGAGCGGCAAAGTTAGTGTTATCAACTATTTTCTACAATAGGAAAATGAAGTTACACTTATTTTTTTGACTATTTAGTGAGGACCAAAAAATTATAACAGATAGTGAGTTAACTGCTTTTTTCTTTCATTTTCTTGTCTATCTTTTTTGAAGTAAACAAGATTGCCAATAACAGCAAAGCACAAATACAAGCCGCAACTCCAATAAGGGCGACGATGCTTTCTTTTCCGGTAACATTGGAAAAGTCTATAATGGTTAGGTTAAAAATAAGAAGTCCCAAAGCGACAACTGCCAGAATACTTTTAAAAATGTTCATTTTTATAGATTTTGTTGAAAGAGTCCCATAACATTTGAGGCAAATAATTTAACAGCGATAGCAAGCAAAATCACTCCAAAAATCTTTCTTATCACGTTGATTCCGTTTTTACCAAACAGTCGCTCAATTTTCCCGGAAGATTTTAAAACGCCATATACAAAGATAGTATTTAAAATGATGGCAATAATAATATTGATAACTTCAAATTCTGCTCTAAAAGATAAAATAGTAGTTAAAGTGCCTGCGCCGGCAATTAACGGAAAGGCAATGGGTACAATAGAGGCCGTCTCAGGTGTGTCGTCCCGATATAGCTTTATGCCCAGAATCATTTCTATCGCAAGGAAGAAAATAATCAATGAACCGGCTACGGCAAAAGAGTTTACATCAATACCTATGAGGTTTAGCAATTCTTTTCCCACAAAGAGAAAAACCACCATCAATACAGCAGCAACAATAGAGGCTTTTTCACTCTGAATGTGTCCCACTTTTTTTCGTAAATCAACGATAATAGGAATGCTACCAATTATGTCTATCACAGCAAAAAGCACCATAGTTGCAGTAAGCATTTCTCTCCAGTCAAATCCTAAAAACATAGCTATCTTTTTTTAAATTTAAGGCTGCAAAAGTACAAACAAAAACAACTTCAAAAGGCATAAAATAGTTAGTATTTTCACAAAAAGCGGGGGCACTATTTTTAGCAGAAAAAAGGGGAGTAGAATTACTATCTTTGCGGAATGTTTCAAATTGGAAAGACAATTGTATCTGAAGACCTCATCGAGAAAGATTTTGTTTGCAATCTCAGTGCTTGCAAAGGCGAATGTTGTATTGCCGGTGAGGCAGGTGCACCATTAGAGGTAGAGGAAGTTCAGATTTTAGAAAAAATTTATGAGGACATAAAACCTTTTCTTCGTCCCGAAGGAATTAATGCTATAGAAAAACAAGGCACTTTTATTAAAACCGATAAAGGCGATTTGGAAACCCCCTTAGTTGAAGGGGCTGAATGTGCCTATGTTACTTTTACTGATAAGGGCATTGCCAGCTGTGGTATAGAAGATGCTTACAATGCCGGAAAAACTAATTTCAGAAAGCCCATTTCCTGTCATTTATACCCCGTTAGAGTTCAAAATTATAGTTCTTTTGCGGCTGTAAACTACCATAAATGGCCCATTTGTGATGATGCCTGTGCCTTGGGCAAAGAACTTCAGATACCGGTTTATATATTTGTGAGGGATGCGTTGATTAGGAAATTTGGAGAAAAGTGGTACAAGGAATTGGAGTCTGTTTCAAAGTCACATAAAAGCTAAAGATTAAATGCCTTTTAAGAAATAGCACTACTATATTTATAGATAAACTATTTATTTTGGGTTACAACAAGAGTATTAATTTCTTTAAAGCAGTTATGAAGTTTGGGTTTTTAATTAATGGGTTTGATTATGCGAAAGTAAAACAGACCTCAGTTCCTGAGGGGTTTGCGGCATTGTCTTTCATGTCTATAAACTCAAAAGAATAGTTAAGGTGTTGCTTTTGGTTAAAGAATGATAGTCGTTCTGAGGTCATTTTCAATCCCACAGATTCTTTTTTAAATGATTTTTTATTTTTCAATTCCATCGATTTTTCTCTTCCAATACCGTTATCAATAAGAGATAGCTTGACAATACTGTTTTCTTCATAGACCTTAATAATGATTTTTTTTTCTTTTTCGCTAAGCATAAGTCCGTGCCAAATGGCATTTTCTACAAAGGGTTGAAGCAACAATGGAGGTACTTTTATTGAAGAAATCAATAGCTTTGGGTCTTTTTGAATTGTGAACTGAATACACTCATCAAACCGAATGTTTTCTATGCTGTGATAAAGCGTAATAATCTCTAATTCCTCTTCAAGACTATGACTTTCTACTCGTGAACTTTCTAGTATTTTTCTAATTAATTTTGAAAATTTATTGAGGTAATAAACGGCTTTTTCTTTGTTATTTTCTATTAAGAAAACTTTTATAGAATTGAGCGCATTGAAGATAAAATGAGGGTTCATTTGGCTTTGTAATGAAGCGAGATGAAGTATTTGCAGCTCATTTTCAAATTCAGATTTTAGTTTGGCAACTCGCTCTTCTTCCGCTTTCTTGGCGACAAGGTTCAATTCATTTTCTTTTTTGACAAGCTCCTTTTCTAATTTAATATTTTGTTCTGTCTTTATGCGTTCATTTTCTTCAAGTTGATTTAAAAATTGTTTTTGTATTTGTACTTTTTCTCTGTAAGCCTCCCTTTGTTTGATTGAGAGAGCATAGGTAAAGAGGAGGTTTTCAATTAGTAATGAAATATAAAAAATGAAGAAGTATTTGTTTATTGCTTCAATCCCTTTTCCAATGGTTAATATGGCCGTTGTAAATGCAGCAATGGAAATAATAAACATTCCCAAAAGGATATATAGCTTCACACTATCCTTCATTTTTAAAATTAGAAAAAATGAATAAACAGTAATAAAAAATCCCAACGGCATTACAAAATAAAAATAAAAGCCCCTTAAAAGAAAGTATCCATCGAACACATATCTTCCTATAACTAAAACTAAAAACACAGCTGAAAGTAAATAAACCACTTGATATACTCTTTCATAGAAGAGTGGGTGTCTTATTTTAAATTGTAAAATTTCTAATAGAAACAACGCGAAAAAAATATAACTAAGATATTGGAGCGGAAAATGAAGGTGATGAAAAAAGGTGAGGTAGTTGGAAATGATTTCTTCAACAAATATATTTTTGAGATACTTTAAAATATTTATAGCATTAACAAATGCATAGATACTATAAAATAAATAAAATATCTCTTTTGCTCTAAAAAAGATGATTAAAAAATAAACAGATAAATAGAATAAAATGCAGACAACACCCCAGGCAACTCCATTGAAATTTGAATTTTCAAGAATGTGAATTAAATCAAAGGAATTGAACATATGAGGAGAAAATTAAACACGGTCTAAAAAATTATTTTTACGGTTTCTGGATACCGGTATTTTTTTATTATTGGTTAGGACCACATAACCATCTGTTTTAAAATACTCTTTTACCTTTTCAAGGTTTATCAGATAGGAATTGTGAACTCTAAAAAAGCAATCAAAACTTAAAAGGTCTTCCACTTCTTTTAACTTCTTGGTGAGAAAAAGTTTTTCTTTATTTTCAAGAAAAATGGTACAGTAGTTTCCATCACTTTTACAATAAATAATTTCTTGTGTTCTCAAAAATATTAGTTTTCCATCAATAGGAATGGAAACTTTTCTGGACAAACCATCATTAGATTTTGAAATTTTAAGCAAGCTATCTTCAAGGGTCTTATTTAATTGATTGGATTTTTTAAATTCATAAACCCTGTCTAGGGTAATTTTTAAATCGTCAGAGTCAATAGGTTTTAGTAAGTAGTCTAAAGCTCTCTCTTTGATTGCTTTAATAGCATATTGGTCATAAGCTGTCGTAAAAACAACAGCAAAGTCTTTCTCATTAATTTTATCAAGAAATTGAAATCCATCCATTTGAGGCATTTCAATATCCAAAAAAATACAGTCAACCGCATTTGTTTTTAAAAAAGATAAAGCCTCAACAGGGTTTGTAAACTTTCCAATAACCTCAATATCATTACAAAAGTTTGTAAGCTCCCATTCCAAACTTGTGAGAGACTTAGACTCATCATCTATTAAAATGATTTTTAACATGGTTTATTGTTTAAGCAAATAAAGCTAAATCTTATCTATAAATGTAAAATAATAATTGTATAAACATATAAAATCATTGTGTAAAAGGTCTAAATAACAGTATGGATAAAACAAATGAAATTAAAACACCTTTGTTTTAAATAAAACCTGATACTATATATTATTGACACACTATACACAATTTCACTTACCACACACATTTTTCGGTGTCATTGTAATTAAATATTTAAAAATTTGGGTATCAATAAAAACTTTTAAAAAATGAAAACACCATTCAAATTGTTCATCACAGTATGTTTTTTTGTTTTTAGTACTACTGGACAAGCTCAATTTTTAGAAAAACTTAAAAATAAAGTAGAAAAAAGAGTTGAGCAAACAGTCATTAACAAAACTGCAGACAAAGCAGCTCAAAAGACAAGTAAAACCATGGATAAGGTTTTTGACCCTCAACTTGGAGGAGGAAAAAAAGGAAAAAAAGTGACCCCTCAAAACGTCCCTTCAACATTTGAGTTTGATTATCAATACAGATTAACAATGACCACAAAAGAAGGCAATTTAGACATTGATTATTTTCTAAAACCGGGAGCCACTTATATGGGTTCAAAAGTGAGTGCAGGCCCTGAAATGTTTATGGTCCTGGACGGTCACAGTAATATTACCTATATGTTTATGGAATCTGGAGGAAATAAAATAGCTACAGCTACTTTGATTGATTTAAGTGATATTCCCGAAGATAATGAATTTGATATGAGCAGTTTTACAATAACAGACCTTCCCAATAAAACCTTTTTAGGATATGACTGTATTGGGAAAAAAATGGAAAACGATGACTACACTTTCATCATGTATTTCACCCCAGACGGCCCAGTGAGTTTTAATGATGTGTTTCCCTCAAACTCAGATCAATTTCCCCCGGCCTTAAGAAATCAATTACAACAATATGAAGGTGCCACAATGATGTTTATGGATATGAAAGACAAAAAAAATAAAGGAAAGAAAAACACCTCAGGAACTATGGAGTGTACTCTTCTTGAAAAAACCAATTTTAATTTTAATACAACAGGATACATTTTTATGTAACCCAAAATAATCTGTCAACTATTTAATACTTCAATCCCATTATGAAAACAAAAATGAAACACTTTTTACTGTTGGGGGGCTTATTCATTGTAACTTCAATGCAGGCACAGTTGACAATTACTATTGAAAACTATCAAAAACAAGAACTTCCGGCAGCAGACATTCTTTCTGCAGATTTTATGACAGGTGAAATAACGAAGTGGGGAGCCATCGATGAAAACGGAAATACGTCATTTAGTCTAGACTACGATTTTATGGATAAAATACTCATAGAAGCAGAACAACAACAAAAAGACGCGCCAGAAGGCTGGACTTTGTCTTTTCATACCGTGGGTTCAAAACACGAGTGCAATAAATACGGTTATGAAAACACCATTGAAATTGAAAACCCGGATGCCCGAATGTTTGGTCTTCCTCCCTTTTTTGTTGGTAAAGAGGCAACCGAAACTAGTTATGGTACAATGTATATCGCCTCAAGTCTTGAGATAGCATCTTGGCTGGACTCATATCAAATGGAAAATGCCGCCACCGGTTTCTACATAGAATGGATTTATATAGAAAAAGAAGCATCTGTAAAAGGAAGTTGTAGCATGCTGACAATGACAGGTTACGAAGATGAAGAAATGATAGTCACTACATCTTATGATTTAAACTTTGAAGCGGGCTGGAATATGCTTGTTTATTCCATCGACGAAGTTTTTGAGAGTCTTTCAGGCCGAGTATTTCTCACAAAAATGACCGTTACAACCAGTCAATTTTTTTCGGAAGATGCTCAGGTATTTATACTAAATGATAATTAAAAAATAAAAAGAAATGGAAAACTCCCATACAAAAACCCCTGAAACTTCACAGTCTACAGAAAACTCACTGAGTATTGCAACAATAGCCTATCTAACATTTATAGGTCTCATCATTGCTTATGTGATGAACAAAGATAAAAAGGAAGCCTTTGCAAGCTTTCACATTAGGCAATCCTTAGGGTTAGCTCTAACTGGATTAGCCGTTGGAATACTTAGTATAATTCCCATTTTAGGCTGGATTATATACATCGTTGGTATCATAGCGCTCTTGTATTTGTGGATTATGGGATTGATGAATGCCATCAATAAAAAACAAATTCCGGTGCCCTTTATCGGCGAAAAATTTACCGAATGGTTTAAAAACGTTTAATCGCTGTTAGCAATGAAATCAAGATTAAAATACTTTCTACTAACACTTTTTCCCATTTTGATTTTCACTTGTAGTTACACTGTTGAGAAAATAGACAATAATAAACAACTTACAGTAAAATCTTTTCTAAAGGCCAAAATCGATGGATAGAAAGTATATATTTTAGGAACCTACATTTTTAGTGATGATAAAAAGGGCGTTTTGAGTTTGTTACATTATTTTCCAAGCCACTAATTTTAATCAATACAAATAAAATTAACAAAAAAATGAAACCAAAAATTGACAACGGCACCACAAGACGCGAGTTTATAGAACAAATGTCCCTATTAGGAATGGCTTCATTTATTCCGTTGTCATTTTTTAGCTGTGGCAAAGACGCACCAGATATAGATTATCAAGGAACTGGTCTTGCTCCATACAAAGTCTGGGAAGAAATGTTGATGGCTATTAAAACAAGCCCTGATTTTTTGGAAGGCAGGATGCAGCAGCTTATTGAGGAAGGCAATCCTGAGGCCATGTTTCATTTTGTAAAAGACGAAATATTTTTAATGCCCTCTTCTGTAACTTCATTGGACAAAATGGGAGAAACTATGCGTTATGGTCTAAAAGGGGTTTTACGCTACGGTTTTGCAACTCCAAGGGAAAAAGCAGAATTGCTTCATAAAATGTATCAACAGGCCGGTATAACTTCAGAAGTAGTTTATGAAAGAACAGACATAAAGTTAGAAGAAATACCTGCATTTTTCTTTCGTCCTTTTGAGCGAGAGTTCAAGCCAAAAATTAATAACAAAATCCTTAAGAGATGGCAAAAAGAAATGAACTCCGAAGAGAATGAAGATGTCATTATTAAAATGGATTTAGACCAAGCAGAAAGTAAAAAACTCGCAGACCAACTTTGGAATATAATCCCGGAAAAAGAAAAGATCAAATCTCAAAAGTTTGATTTACGATGGGATAATTACACTACACCTACTGTAGCTTTTGAATGGAAAGGTGAAAAAAAATATGCACATTTATTTGATCCTAAAATTCCTTTCGGAAATTTAAAAAATGACAATGGAGGAAGTGTTTCCAAAGCCAAAGATGCCCAATATTCTAAAGAAGAAATCACAGTAACCCTTTCTTATAGAGGAGGTGTAAATTATTTAGAAGAAAAAGAATTGGTCACCGGCACCTGGCCTTTGCATGAAGTAGCAGGTAACCAGTTGCTCATAGAATTTGCAAACGGTCTCACTTTTAACCAACAATTTTATACCCCTATCGGAAACCTTAGAAAGTTTACACCAATGATTACATTTCAATCTTTTGATGAAGATTTAGAATATAATAGTGATCGCAGTTTTATTGGAAAAACTTTCACTCTAGAGGGAAAGATTATTTCACAGGACGAAAACTCTATAACAATTGGTGACACAAAACTTTTAAACAAACCAGATGAAAGTTTACAAAAAAAAGTCAAGAATTTAAAGGTTGAAGCAATTGCAGGAACTTACCCTATGGTGCAACTTCATATAAGCCCAACAGATGAAAATGAAGAGCTAATAGAAGGGCTTTCCGCATCAGATTTTTTAATAACAGATAATGAAAATACAGCAATAGCCATTTTAGAAAACAACCAAAGAACCCCAAGAGTAAATATTCTTTATGACACATCCTTAAGCATGCCAAAAGAGTACTTCGGTGAAAATATGGACAAATTTATAGCAAATCTGGAATTAAAAATACTAGAAAAATATCCTGATGCAAATATTGAAAAATGGATAACAGGATCTGATCTTTACACCGGACTGCTTAGGGCATCACAGACTAGTTGTGATTTGATAATTTATGCTACAGATGGAGATAATAATGATACGTATGACCCAAAATGGGAACCCATTTTTAATGCAGGAGCTCCGGCAATAGTTTTAAATGTGGATAATTCAGAAGACAGCCACAGGAAAGAATCATTTTTAAACATGGCAAATGCTACCTCAGGGATAGTTTTAGAAGCAAAAGATCAACAAGAAACGCTTAAAAATATAATAAGTTTTCTAGAACAAATAGAAATCTCACCTTATGTATTTACTTATTATGCCTGCGATGAAGAAATGGTTCATAGGGTTAAGGTTAGCATGGATAAAAATAGAATACAAGCAGATACCTCATATATATTTGATGTTTTCCCGTCACAAGAACAATTACTTGGCTCGCAACTGGCAGGACTCTATTTAACTGTGCAATCTGGTAGAAATACAATAAAAAGGGTGCTTGCAGGATGGGATCCAGAATTAGATAGAAGGAGAAAACCCCAATATTCAGATTTTATTGCTGTTAAAAATACAATTCTTGGAGGGGTATTACTAAGTATTGAAGGAGAAGGTCCCACGCTTTCAAATGCACTTGCAGACATTCTAAAATATAAACTATCTACCAGGGAGTGGGGCGAAGCACTTTTGCAAAACAAACAAGAAGAGGCTAAAAAGGTATTTGAAAACGGAGGATATAAATACAATACAATGATTACAAGTCTAATGCAGCCAATTCAAAAGGGAGTTACCTCAAAAAGTTTTACGTATGCCTCAGGACCACGCATTTGTGTATTGAAAAATTATTTAGGAATTAATGAACAGACTTCTTATTTAAGTTTTGATTATTTACCATCATCAGGGTACTCTACAATTGCTTTAGAAGAATCAGAAGCATTTAAAGTAACACTACAAAAGACAGCCCAATTAGCCATATTTGAAAAAGAATTATTTCAAAAAAGCGCTTTTAAAGAGCTTCAGAATAAAAATCTTATAGAGAGAAGAATGGCAATTGCAGAGAACTGGTTTGATGACCAAAAAGAAGGCCCAGATGCAAGTTTTTGGCATGAAAA
>CAYOXI010000066.1:2647-11596 GCA_964407855.1 uncultured Chromatiaceae bacterium | reverse complement strand
ATTCCCCGTCTGGACCAGGACCAGTACGAGATGACGGCTCTCACCTACCGGCTGATCGACGAGTTCGGCTGGTACGGCGCCCCCACCATCATCGTGGAGGAAATCAAACAGGATGGGCGGTGGATGAAGGGTCCGGTAATCGCCAACCACCAGGGACACTGGGATACGGAGGCGATTCTCTGGGGTATGGAGCCCATACCCGGCGACGGACCCGCCACCTACCGCGAGGTGATGAAGTTTCTCTCTGATGGCATCAGGGAGCGCCGGGGGCGGGCGCCGAACATCCCCACCAACCCGGTGCCGGCTGCTACCGCACCAATCAAGGAAGTCATTCTCCGGGGCGATGACATCAACCTGCTGGATTTTGCCTTCATCAAGTCCAACCCGGCTGACTCGGCCCGCTACGTGAATACCGGCTCCGTGTTCACCGAAGACGAGGAGCTGGGCATGAATTTCGGCACCTACCGGTGCGAGATCAAGAGCCCCCGGATGATCGGTATCAATCCGGAGGATGGCCAGACCGGCTGGCGCATGTTCATGAAGAAGATCGAGCGGGGGGAGAAGACCACGCCCTGCGCGATCCTCATGGGCAACGACCCGATTGCGTATTTCATCAGCTCATCGGTCATTTCCAAGGGCGGCGCCGACGAACTGGCGATTGCCGGCGGCTTCCGTGGCAAGGCCATTGACGTGGTCAAGTGCGAAACCAATGACATGCTGATCCCGGCCACGGCCGAACTCGTGATCGAGGGCGACGTGCTGCTGGACCAGCTGGAGCCGGAAGGGCCCTTTGGCGAGATGTACGGGTACCTCGGACTGAAGAAGGAAAAGAACTTCGTCATGCGGGTCACCTGCATCTCACACCGCAAGCAGCCCTGGCTGCTGAACCAGTTCACGGGCGTTACGCGCGGCTTCTGCACCGCACCGCTGGAGGCCTTTTCCTTCTACCGGATCAGCCAGGCAATCCCGAACGCGGTGGCATTCCATTCACCCGTGGAGTGGACCGGCATCGGCATCCTGTCCATCGACAAGACTGGTGCCGGCCAGGGCCTGGAAGCGGGCCGGAAGCTCGCCAATCTGGTGCCGATCACCAAGGCGTGCATCGTGGTCGACAAGGACGTGGACGTATTGAACCGCAACGAGGTGATGCAGGCGGTCGGTGCCCGCTGGCAGCCGTACCCGGCATCGGAGGTGATCAAGGAGGCCCGGGGCATGGCACTCGACCCCAGCTCACCAAAGCGGCCGATGAGCAGCAAGATCGTGATTGATGCGACCAAGCAGCTGCCGGAAGAAGGCGGGCCTGCGGTCTACCCGCAGCGCAACCGGGACCTGCTGGAGACCATGGCGCCTGAGTCCTTCGAGATCGTGGCAAAGAACTGGGACCGCTACCTGAAGGGCTGGAAGCGCAACGCCTGACGACTACTCGAGGTAGTAATCCACCGTCGTCACGACCCGCACCTTCTTGATCTCCGGCGAGAACTGGTCCCGGTCTTCGACCGAGAACAGGCCCTGCTGGGCGCGGCGGATGCTGCCCACGGTGCTGCCGGAGTCCTGGGCAAACTGCTCGGCAGCGCGGCGTGCGTCCTTTGTCGCCTCGGCGATCATCCCGGGCTTGACCTTGTCCAGGTCCGTGTAAAGGAACTGGGTGTTGTACTCGTAGCTGCGGATGATGGCGACGCCCTGCTTGACGAGTTCACCGCTACGCTGGATGGCCTGTCGGGTAGCGTCGATGCGGTCGGAGCGCACCGTGACCGTGACCTCGGCTGCATAGCGATCCATGCGACGGCCGTCGTTCATCATCCCCTGGACCTCGCGGTCCTGGACGCGGGGTGCCGAGACGCTGACCTGCTCCCGGGGAAAATCGTCGCCGAGAAAACCGAGCACGCGGGCCACGCCCTCGTCTGCCCGCTGCTGGAGTGATACGAGGTCGTTCGACGTCACCGAGAAGACAACGGGCCAGAGCACCAGGTTGGCAGGGACCTCGCGCTCCGCGAAGCCGCGCACGGTCACCTGGCGTTCGGCACTGCGGCTCTGGCGCAGCGCGTCGCCGACCAGGTAGCCGGCGAGGGCAATGCCGAGCGCCAGCACGAGCGCCGCCAGCGCGTTGCCGGAACTGGCGGCGAGCGGGCTTTGACTGTCATTCATGACTCAGTCCTCGTCGACGACCTGATTGCTGAGGATACCGATGCCGCTGATCTCCACTTCGACCCGGTCGCCGGCCACAAGCCAGCGAGGCGGCGTCCGGGCGTAGCCCACGCCACTCGGCGTACCCGTGGCGATGAGATCGCCGGGGCGGAGCTGGCAGAAGCCGGAAACGTATTCGATGATGCGGGACACGTTGAAGCACAGGTCCGCCGTGGGTGCCGACTGCATCACCTCGCCGTTTATCCGGGTGGTCAGGTGCAGGCGCGACGGATCGGGAATCTCGTCGGCGGTAACCAGCCAGGGGCCGACACTGCCGGTGGCCGGGAAGTTCTTGCCGGGGGCGAACTGGCTCGTGTGGTACTGCCAGTCCCGAACGGAGCCATCAAAGAAGATGGTGTAGCCGGCCACGCAGTCCAGCGCCCGGTCGGCGCTGACATAGCGCGCATCCCGTCCGATCACGATGGCGAGTTCCCCCTCGAAGTCGTACTCGGCGGATATCCGGGGGCGGCGCAGTGGCTCGCCATGACCCACGAGGCTGTCGCTGAAGCGCGTGAACAGCGTCGGCTTCGCCGGGGGTTCCCGTCCCATCTCGCGGATATGGTCCAGATAATTGATGCCCACGCAGATGATGTGGGCCGGGTCCGGGATCAGCGGCGCAAAACTGAGGCTGGCGGGATCCCGCAGCGGCGCCCCGGCGAATTCCGGGGTCAGCACCGCGGCCAGCTTCGGCGGGGCGCCGGCCGCCAGCGCGTCCCGGAGGCCGGGGTAGCGCGATTGCAGTGCCGGCGGCGCGAGCTGCACGCCGGCCGGGGACACCATCCCCCAGGTTGCCCGCTCACCGTCCCGGAAACTTGCCAGCCGCATTGACGTATCATCGCATGCCGCCATGCTGAACCTCGCCGACTCCGCACTCCTCCGCTTCCGGGCCTTCATTGCCGGGGACTGGGTGGCCGCGGCCGGCAACGCGACGGTGCCCGTCACCAACCCGGCGACCGGCGCCGAACTGGGTACCGTCCCGAACTGCGGGGCTGCCGAGACCCGCGCCGCCATCCAGGCCGCGGCCGCTGCGCTGCCGGCCTGGTCCGCCCGCACTGCGCGGGACCGGGCCACCCTGCTGCGCAGTTTCCGGGACCTCGTCATGAGCCACCAGGAAGACCTGGCCCGGATCATGACCGCCGAGCAGGGCAAGCCGCTCAGCGAGTCGCGGGGCGAAATTGCCTATGCGGCCGGCTTCCTGGAGTGGTTCGGGGAAGAGGCGAAGCGCGTCTACGGCGACGTGATCCCGGGCCATGCGCCCGACCGGCGCATCCTTGTGCTCAAGCAGCCAGTCGGCGTGGTGGCGGCGATCACGCCGTGGAACTTTCCGGCGGCGATGATCGCCCGCAAACTCGCGCCGGCGCTGGCCGCCGGCTGCACCATCGTGATCAAGCCGGCCCTGCAGACGCCGTTCTCCGCACTGGCACTGGCCGAGCTGGCCAGCCGGGCGGGCATCCCGGCCGGCGTGATCAACGTGGTGACCGGGGATGCGCGCGCCATCGGCGGCGAGATGACCGGCAATCCCCTGGTGCGCAAGCTGACCTTCACCGGCTCGACGAGTACCGGCAAGCTGCTGCTTGCCCAGTGCGCCGCCACGGTGAAGCGGGTGTCGATGGAACTGGGTGGCAACGCCCCGTTCATCGTCTTCGACGACGCCGACCTCGATGCGGCGGTGGCCGGCGCCATGCTCAGCAAGTACCGGAACTCGGGGCAGACCTGCGTCTGCGCCAACCGGCTGCTCGTGCAGTCCGGCATCTATGCCGAATTCTGCCGGAAGCTCACCGTTGCCGTCGAAAAGCTGCGCGTCGGGGATGGCCTCAAGGGCGAGACGGACCAGGGGCCGCTGATCGATCAGGCGGCGGTGACCAAGGTAGCCGACCACATCGCCGATGCGCTGGCCAAGGGCGCCCGGCTGCTCACCGGTGGCGGGCTTCACGCGCTGGGCGGGACCTTCTTCGAACCCACCGTACTGGCGGACGTGACGCCGACGATGAAGGTGGCCCGGGAAGAAACCTTCGGGCCGCTGGCACCAGTCTTCCGGTTCAGCACCGAGGCTGAGGCGATCCACCTGGCCAACGACACCGAGCTGGGGCTGGCCGCCTATGTGTACACGCGCGACCTGGGCCGCAGCTGGCGGGTGCCGGAAGCGCTCGAGTACGGGATCGTGGGACTCAACACCGGGCTCATCTCCACGGAGGTGGCACCCTTCGGGGGCATGAAGGAGTCCGGTTCCGGGCGCGAAGGCTCCCGGTATGGCATCGCCGATTACCTGGAGATCAAGTACCTCTGCATTGCCGGTGTGGACGAGCCGCGGCCAACCGCATGAAGCCGCCACCGGGCAAGGGTGCCCGACTCACAGAGGGGCCAGTCAGCAGGGCCATCTTCTCCCTGATGCTGCCGATGATGCTGGGCATGCTGGCCATCGTGGTGAACAACCTGGCGGGTGCCTTTTTCGTGGCACGCATCAGCACGGAGCAGCTGGCAGCCATCAGCTTCACCTTCCCCGTAAGCTTCATCGTCGGCGCGCTGGCGATGTCGCTCGGCATCGGCACCTCCGCCGTGGTGTCCCGGCTGTTCGGTGCGGGCGACCGCGACGAGATCAGGCGCATCAGCGGCCATGCGATGCTGCTTGGTGTGCTGTGCGGCACCGTGGTGGTATTCATCGGCCTCGCCACCATCGATCCGCTGTTCCGGCTGCTGGGTGCCGACGACGAGACCCTGCCGCTGATCCACCGCTACATGCGCATCTACTACTGGGGTGGCATCTTCCTGGTAGCACCGATGATCGCCAATTCGGTACTGCGCGCCTCCGGCGACGCCAAGCGGCCCGCGCTGATCATGACCACGGCCGCCGTGCTCAACATCATTTTCGACGCGGTGCTGGTTTTTGGTCTCTTCGGTTTTCCGCGGATGGAACTGGAGGGCGCTGCCCTGGGTGGCGTGCTCGCCAATGCGGTCACCATGCTTGCCTCGGCCTACTTCGTGATCTGGCGCGAGAAGCTCGTGGATTTCGCCAACCTCGCGCCCCGGCTGATAGGCGACTCCTGGCGGCGCATCCTGCATGTAGGTCTGCCGTCGCTGACCAGCAGCCTGGTGGCGCCCATCACCACGGCCTTCATCACCCACCAGATCGCCACCTATGGCGCCGAATCTGTCGCAGGTTTCGGCATGGCCTCCCGGCTCGAGGGCCTGTTCCTGCTGGCCCTGATGTCCCTGTCAGCGGCAATGACGCCGTTCGTGGGCCAGAACTATGGTGCCGGCCGGCTCGACAGGGTGCGCGAGGGGGTCAATTTTGCCTATCGCTTTGCGCTCATCTACGGCATTGCGGTCGCCGTGCTCCTGCAGGTCTTTGGCGACTTCATCGCCGGCCTGTTCGGTGTGACGGGCCAGGCACGCGACACCGCACTCCTGCACATGCACATCGTGCCTCTCAGCTACATTGCAATCGGCTGTGCGATGACCGTGAATGGTGCGCTGAACGCGCTCGGCCGGCCAATGGCCGCGATGTGGGTATCGCTGTCCCGCACCGTGGCCGTCTATGCGCCGCTGGCCTGGGTGCTGTCCCAGTTCTTCGGTGTGATCGGGATTTTCATCGCTGCTGCCAGCGCCAACTTCATTGCGGGTGGCATCGGCGTGCTCTGGTTCCGCTACGCCCTGAAGAGCACGGTTGCTGACCAGAATGCGAGGCAGAAGAACAGCGAGGCAGGGAAGCTGGCGGACGAGGCCCAGCCAGCCTGAGCAGGGCAGCAGCGCCGGATGGACCGGCTAGAGATCTTCCGCCGGTGGCGGTGTCGCGCCCTTCTTCTTGCGGCCGGGGCTCAGCTGCACGCGACCGGTCTTGCCGCGGCGACGTTCATTGAGCCGGTCGATGATCTCGAGCACCGAGCGCTCGGCGCTGGCGTGGCTGCCCTGGAGCAGGCCGACGATGGTGTTGCGGCCCTGGGTGATGACGTAACGATGCCAGTTGCTGGTGTCCACGCCATCGGGCGGCGAGGACTTGGCCAGCGACTTCAGGGCAAAGGGGTCGTCGTCGAGCGGATTGCCCTTGGGGGCGGTGGAGCTTGCAGGAGCCATGGCGCACGATACGCCAGTTTGGCTACCTTGGCGATTCTGCAGGCCGGCAGACGACAGAAATCCCTGTAAAACAGCAGCTGGGGACCGGCGGAGACGTATTCTTGATGAGCGGCACAGACGGGATTGCGCAGCGGATTTAACCTTTTCAGCACCATGGACAACCGGCGAAACTACTATCGGATCCTCCATGTGCAGCCAGATGCACCCACGGAGATCATCCGCTCCAGTTACCGCACCCTGATGACCAAGCTGCGCCGCCACCCGGACCTGGGTGGCGACCACTGGACGGCAACGGTCATCAACGAGGCCTGGTCCGTGCTCGGCGATCCGGTCCGGCGGGCCGCCTATGACGAGGCCTGGAAGAGCATTGCCAACCCCAGGCCGGCGCCGGGGCAGAATCCGCATCCGCATCCGCATCCGGATTCTGCCCCGGCGCCGGACACCTGCCTGTTCTGCGGGCGGGCGCACGGCATCAGCGGACGCATACCCGCCACGGCCAGCTGCCCCACCTGCAACACGCCGCTGGCACCGGTCAGCCGGGAGCGGCTGGAACGCGGCCAGCGGAGCGTCAGCCGGGTACCGCGCCGTCTCGCCCTGACCTGGTATCCGGGCTGGCCGGGAAAGGGACAACCCGGCGAGAGCCGGGATCTCTCGCTGTATGGCCTGCGCTTCATGACCCAGGCAGCCGTGCCGCCGGGCAAGCTGCTCAAGCTGGAGTGTGAAGGCCTGAGTGCACTGCTGCGCGTGGTGGCCGTCGGTGAAAGCGACGAGCGGGAGTGGCGCTGGCAGCTACGGGGGGAATACCTGACGGCCCGCTTCCGTCGCTCGCGGGGCGCGTTCGTCTCGTCCCGGGCTTAACATCGCCGCATGTCCCGCTGGCGCCCCCCGCAACCCCGCTCGTCCCCCTACATCACGCCCGCTGGTTTTCAGTCCCTCGAGGCCGAACTCAAGGCGCTGTGGCAACGCCGGACCGGCGTGGTTCAGGCCCTGTCCGCAGCCGCCGCCGAAGGTGACCGCTCGGAAAATGCCGAGTACATCTACCGCAAGAAGGAACTGGCGGGCATCGACCGCCGTATCCGCTACCTGCAGAAGCGGCTTCCGGACCTGAAAGTGGTGCGGGACATTCCCGCCGGCAGGCAGGTGTTCTTCGGCGCGTGGGTGCGGCTCGAAGCGGAGGACGGCACCGAGGTGGAATACCGGATCGTCGGCGCCGACGAGACGGATGGGCCGCTGGGCTATATCAGCATCGACTCGCCCATGGCCCGCGCCCTGCTGAAGAAGACCGTCGACGACGACATCGAGCTGGTGCTGGCCAGCGGACGGCAGCGCTACCTCGTTATTGGCATCCGCTATTGAGTTAACTGACTCGTCATCCAGCCCTGAATCCGACCGGGGTTGGCGATAGAATCCTCCGCAGCACAGTTCCCCGTCAGGGGCAGGAAGTGAAGCGCATGGCGATCAAACCCGGATTTCAGATGACTACCTGTGCGGCCATTGCTGCACTGCTGATTGCGCTGCCGGCCACCGTGGCCGTCGCCCAGTGGATCCCCGGCGTGGGACAGGACGGACGCGCCGGCCGCTGGGAGGCCAGCGCCCAGCTGCGCTTCCTGCAGTCCGAGAACCTCCGCTTCCAGGGCGGCAGCTCGCTGACGCTCGAGGACGAAACCGCCTTTGGCTTCACCTTCGGCTACAACTTCAGCGAACAGCTGCTCGTCAACGGTGACGTCTCCTTTGGCAGCGTTGATTACCGCGGCACGCTCCTGTCCTCCGAGGATCCGCCCGAGGACCCGCTCCAGCTCCGCGGACAGTTCGATACCGCCGCGATCGGGGCGGTTGGCACCTGGCATTTCCTGACCGGCCCGCTGACGCCCTATGCCAGCGCCGGCATCGGCTGGACCTGGGTGGACACCAACATCGCCCAGGGTCCGCCGCAGCTGGGCTGCTGGTGGGATCCCTGGTTCGGCCGGATCTGCGGCTTCTTCCAGAACACCGCGACCGAGGACTTCCTCACCTACAGGCTCGGCGTCGGCCTGCGCTGGGATGTGAATACCGCCCTGTTCTTCCGGGGCGGCTACGAGCAGAGCTGGCTCGACCTCGACCGGGTTTCCGGCAGCAACGATGTCGGCGCCTTCCGGCTGGAGATCGGCAGCCGGTTTTGAGTGCTGCGCCGCTCGACCCGCCGTGCCTCGCCCGCGACGGTCTTGAGCCCAGCGCGGATTTCGAGCGGGCCCTCGCGCTGATCGAGGCCGGTGACGAGCACGTCTTCGTCACCGGCCGCGCAGGTACCGGCAAGACCACACTCCTGCACCTGCTGCGGGACGAGACACCCCGCAACGTGGCGGTGGTCGCCCCGACCGGACTCGCCGCGATTCACGTCGGTGGACAGACCATCCACTCCTTCTTCCGGCTGCCGCCCCGCTTCGTGGACACGCGCGAGCTGCGCGCGCTCCGGCACACCGGCGTGATGAAGGCGCTGGACCTGCTGATCATCGACGAGGTGTCGATGGTGCGTGCCGACCTGATGGACGGCATCGACACCGCGCTCCGCCTCAACCGGCGCAACGATGCGCCCTTCGGCGGCGTCCAGCTAGCGATGTTCGGTGACCTGTGGCAGCTGCCGCCGGTGGTCCGGGAGCCGGACCTGCAGGAGTACTTCGCGGAAACCTGTGGCGGCCCGTATTTTTTCCAGGCCCT
>CAYOXI010000066.1:0-2547 GCA_964407855.1 uncultured Chromatiaceae bacterium | reverse complement strand
ACCTGCAGGAGTACTTCGCGGAAACCTGTGGCGGCCCGTATTTTTTCCAGGCCCTGGTCTGGCGCCAGACGGCCGGGCGCTCGGTGGACCTGGCGAAAATCTACCGGCAGCAGGACGATCCGGCCTTCCGCAACATCCTCCAGCACATCCGGGATGGCGAACCGGATGAGCACATCCTCGGCGCTTTGAACGAGCGCGTGTGCCCCCGTTCGGCACTGCCGGATCCCGACAGCCATATCGTGCTCACCGCCACCAACCAGGCCGCCCTGCGGGAGAATCACCGCCGGCTCAGCGCCCTGCCCGGCAAGGCCGTGACCTACGAGGCCCAGGTGAGTGGCAGGTTCGACGCGGGTGCCTTTCCCACCGACTCCGCGCTGACGCTGAAGGTGGGCGCCCGGGTGATGTTCCTCAAGAACGATCCGGACCGGCGGTGGATCAATGGCTCCTGGGGCACAGTCACCGCGCTCGGCGACGACGGGCCCCGGGTACGCATTGAGGATGGTCCGGAGAATGGCACCGAGCACGAGATCCGCCGGACCGCCTGGGAGAACCTCGCCTACCAGTACGACCGGTCGGCGAAGCAGATCACCCGGGAAGTGGTGGGTGCCTACAAACAGCTGCCACTGCGCCTCGGCTGGGCGATCACCATCCACAAGAGCCAGGGCCAGACCTTCGACCGGGTCTACATCGACCTCGGCCGGGGTGCCTTCACGCACGGCCAGACCTACGTGGCGCTCTCCCGCTGCCGGAGCCTCGCCGGGCTTGCGCTGTCAGCGGCGGTGCGTCAGGAGGACATCATCCTCGACCAGCAGATTGGGGACTACCGGCAGGTGTTTCCGCCCATCGGCTGAGCAGCCCCGCTGACCCCCGAGGGCAGGTTCCCGCTTATGTCAAAAGACCCGCGTGGTCAGGCCTTTCAGGTTTATTAAGACTCTGGTACGCCGCCACGCAAAAAAAAAGAATAAGGAACTCATCCAGATGCGCCGGACCCACCTCCCGATCGCTGCCCTGGCCCTGCTGCTGGCGGCACCCAGCCAGGCCGCCCTGATCCAGGTGACACTCACCGGGCTGACGGAGAACACCGACGTCGTCAGCGGCGACCCCTGCGGCACGGGCCTCGGCGTTGGCGCCTGCAATGGCCAGGCCATGCAGATCAGCATCCAGATCAATACGGACGAGGCACCGGCGGACAGCAATGCAGCCGCCGACCTCGGCCAGTACAGCAAGCCCATCCCGCCGGGCTTTCTCGCCGCCACGGCCACGATCAACGGCCGGGTCTTCACGCTGCCCGTCGAGGCCAGCGTCAATCACACGGTTGATCTCGACGATGACCTCAACACCGGCCCCTTCGGTGTGCGGGACCGGGTGCAGTTCGGCATGGTCGGCGCCAATGCAGGCGGCACCGTGACCTTCACGGCCACGCCCAATGTGGTGATGATGCCAGGGGCGTTCACCGGCGATGCGCTCGAGTTGCTGGCCAGTATCGCCGGCAGCCCGCTGTTGTTCAGTGGCTCCACATCGCTGTCCTTCGGATCCTTCGATTTCAGCAATGCCAGCGGTCAGGTTGCGGGCCTGTTCCGGCTGAGCCAGGTCGAGTTCTCGCCAGTACCCGCACCGCCGGCGCTCTGGCTGCTCGGCACAGCGGTGGCGGGTCTGGCTGCCCGCCGCTGGCAGCGCCGCGTCATTCGCGCCTGAGGGCGGAGGGCGGAGACTTCCCGGGGACCTACTCGGCGCGGACCGAGTCCACGCGGATCCGCAGCCGTGACCGCGCCTCGTCAGTCACGGCGCCGACGCCCGCGTTTACCGAGGCCCGCTCACCGGCCTGCAGCGTCTTGTTGATGCGGATCTGCCGCCCTTCCTGGGCAACGCGACCATTGGCGTCGAGCAGCACTGGCGTGAGCACGATCTGGCTGACAGCGAACGGCGCCCGGTTCTCCACCACGGCCAGGATCTGGCCCCGGCTGTCCTGCTGCAGGCCGCTGGCGATGTATTTCGGGCCGTTCTCGGCGAAGTTCAGGCGGGCGTACTCGGTGGCGGCCTTCGAGCCGAGGTCACTCTTCGAGCCGGCGGCGGCCTTGAAGTACTCCATTGCCTTCGGCCGGTTGCCGGCGTCCTTCGCAATCGAACCGAGGTAGTAGAGCGCCGGCGCGGTGGGCAGCAGCTGTGCGCTACGGGTCAGGTCCGCCTCGCCCCGGTCGCCGGTCCGGAGCTGGTAGCGGGCGGTCCCGGCGCCCAGATGCGACGCGAAGTAGCCGTCATCCAGCGCGATGGACTGCTGGTAGAACTTCAGCGCGCCCTGGGGGTCTTTCTGCGCCAGCGCGATATCGCCCTGCAGCTGGTGGAAGCGCGGCTCCCTGGGGCCCAGTCGCACCGCCTCCGCCGCGAGCTTTTTCGCCCCGGCCAGGTCGCCCTTGCGGGCCAGCGCCAGCGCCTCGTCGTGCTTCGCATAGGCGGGCTGCATCGCGCGCAGCGGCGCCATGCGGGCCATGTAGCGATCCTTGCCCAGGTCACCCCCCGGGTTGCCCAGCTCGGCAACGGTCGCCCGGT
>CAYOXI010000065.1:0-11742 GCA_964407855.1 uncultured Chromatiaceae bacterium | reverse complement strand
GGACTCGCGTTGACCAGGAAAACAAGCAGTCCATCCGCAACCGTAGCCGTCGCTAGTCTCTGCATCTAGCGTATTTCCAGCTCTCTTTGACACAATCCGGCCCAGAACTCCCGACCACAGGTGGCGTTCTGGGCCATTTCGTTTGCCGACTGCCATCTCCCTCAAGACCTGTGAGGAAAATCACGAGACACCCCTATACAGATCACTGGATTCCTACTCAATTCAAGAGAGTATGAATCTGTAAGCAAATCGCTTCCCAATTCCAACTCACTTCAACAACCAGGACAAGGAAATACAACCATGAAAAAGTTCATCATCGCTGGCCTCGCTCTGTTTACCTTCAGCCATGCCATCGCCCCCGCGTTCGCGGATACCGGCAACTCGCAAACCTCCACCAATGTCAGTACCGTCGAAAATAGCCGTGGGACTCGCGTCAACCAAGACAACAAGCAATCTATCAACAGCCGCTCCCGCGATCGCAATGATACGGCCAATGTCCAGGATGCTCTCAATGACAGCCTCGTCCTCGATAGCCGCGGGACTCGCGTTGACCAGGAAAACAAGCAGTCCATCCGCAACCGCAGCCGTCGCTAACAGCATAAATCTGGCAACATCCTGCTGCCAATTTGTCTAAATCAGCACGCTTAATCGTCCAGCCACCCTGAACCCCAGCCCTAGCTGTAGGTTCGGGTGGCTGGACGTTTTAGTGACGATCACCTCAGTCAAAACCTTGAATATACAAATGTGAGCAAGATCACGACACTTCCCTATACAGATCACTGGAAACCCAGAAGAATCAAGGGATTATGTATCTGTAAGCAAGAGAGCTTACACCATTCAACTCACACAACTTACTTCAACAACCAGGACAAGGAAATACAACCATGAAAAAGTTCATCATCGCTGGCCTCGCTCTGTTTACCTTCAGCCATGCCATCGCCCCCGCGTTCGCGGATACCGGCAACTCGCAAACCTCCACCAATGTCAGTACCGTCGAAAATAGCCGTGGGACTCGCGTCAACCAAGACAACAAGCAATCTATCAACAGCCGCTCCCGCGATCGCAATGATACGGCCAATGTCCAGGATGCTCTCAATGACAGCCTCGTCCTCGATAGCCGCGGGACTCGCGTTGACCAGGAAAACAAGCAGTCCATCCGCAACCGTAGCCGTCGCTAGTCTCTGCATCTAGCGTATTTCCAGCTCTCTTTGACACAATCCGGCCCAGAACTCCCGACCACAGGTGGCGTTCTGGGCCATTTCGTTTGCCGACTGCCATCTCCCTCAAGACCTGTGAGGAAAATCACGAGACACCCCTATACAGATCACTGGATTCCTACTCAATTCAAGAGAGTATGAATCTGTAAGCAAATCGCTTCCCAATTCCAACTCACTTCAACAACCAGGACAAGGAAATACAACCATGAAAAAGTTCATCATCGCTGGCCTCGCTCTGTTTACCTTCAGCCATGCCATCGCCCCCGCGTTCGCGGATACCGGCAACTCGCAAACCTCCACCAATGTCAGTACCGTCGAAAATAGCCGTGGGACTCGCGTCAACCAAGACAACAAGCAATCTATCAACAGCCGCTCCCGCGATCGCAATGATACGGCCAATGTCCAGGATGCTCTCAATGACAGCCTCGTCCTCGATAGCCGCGGGACTCGCGTTGACCAGGAAAACAAGCAGTCCATCCGCAACCGCAGCCGTCGCTAACAGCATAAATCTGGCAACATCCTGCTGCCAATTTGTCTAAATCAGCACGCTTAATCGTCCAGCCACCCTGAACCCCAGCCCTAGCTGTAGGTTCGGGTGGCTGGACGTTTTAGTGACGATCACCTCAGTCAAAACCTTGAATATACAAATGTGAGCAAGATCACGACACTTCCCTATACAGATCACTGGAAACCCAGAAGAATCAAGGGATTATGTATCTGTAAGCAAGAGAGCTTACACCATTCAACTCACACAACTTACTTCAACAACCAGGACAAGGAAATACAACCATGAAAAAGTTCATCATCGCTGGCCTCGCTCTGTTTACCTTCAGCCATGCCATCGCCCCCGCGTTCGCGGATACCGGCAACTCGCAAACCTCCACCAATGTCAGTACCGTCGAAAATAGCCGTGGGACTCGCGTCAACCAAGACAACAAGCAATCTATCAACAGCCGCTCCCGCGATCGCAATGATACGGCCAATGTCCAGGATGCTCTCAATGACAGCCTCGTCCTCGATAGCCGCGGGACTCGCGTTGACCAGGAAAACAAGCAGTCCATCCGCAACCGTAGCCGTCGCTAACAGCATAAATCTGGCAACATCCTGCTGCCAGACAACCTCCAACAAGCAGAGCCAAGATTTTCGATGGCTTCAAGCATCTTGGCTCTATCCTGCTTCTAAGACACTCCATCCCTCATCAGGTTGTAACCATGAAACTCAATCCGTCTCTTCTGGCTTTTGTCTGCCTCACTAGCCTTTTCAGCCTACCGATGATTTTCCGCTCTCCAGCAACTGCACAATGTGTTCAGTCCCACGTTGGGATTCAGCTAAACATGGGTAAACCCGCCCGCCAAACCAATAACGTTCGACAAACCAGTGAAGGCCCCTGTACAGGCGTGACGCAATCCAGCACCAGTGTCCAGACCCAGCGGGGGGGCGGTCGTCAGCATCAAGAAGTTGACCAACAGATCAGAGGTGGAAAAGGCAACCCGACTGGCATCAATGGACCAACGGTTAGCAATAGCGTTGTTGTAGATGTGGATGTTCAAACCCCCAAAGGCTTTAATAAATAGCCATTGATCTCATCTTTCAGGGCATCCCGTAGATGGCCTACATCTCAGCACTCAACTGTCCAGCAGGAGAGGATTCCAATTCAAATGATGAAATTTATGCTGTTCGCCCTAGCTTTATCCGGTGCGGTTGCTGTCGCCAAACTCCCAGTCGATGGTCAGCACGTTACCCAAACCCAAACCAATCAAACGGTGCAAGCCATCCACAAAAATCGTACCGTTTCGCAATCAACGACCAGCCGCGACCCATGGCGACAGGTTCGCCAGCAGCAGTCGGCTGCGGCAAGACTACAACGACATTCTGACTCAACCTTACTGGCTCGTTCAGTTCAGGTTCAGTCTACATCCTTTAACCTAGACGCTTCTGAACTCCAAGCGCCTTTACTGTTAACGGTGAAGTCTACGGCTGCCGGTGGCTCCCTCAGCGGCAGCATTAAACTCAATGGCAAAACACTCTGGTCTCTGAGCAAAGACAAGACTGAGGTCGATCTCGCCAAACATCTCAGCCGAGGTAAACACAAGATTGAAGTCTTGGGCAACTACACCCCCAGCAATGCTGGTGTAGAAATTTCCCTTGCCAGCGACTCCAGTGAAATTTCCCAGGCGATGAGCGGGAGCGGCCAGATCCATCAAATCATTACTCTAGATATCAATTAATACAGGAGACTAACCTAAGGTGCATCCCTTAGACTCTGTAGGCGCAACTCTGCTTCCTCAATTTGGGTTTCCAGCAGCCTGAGTTTTCCTTCCATTGTCTTTTTCTCGAGTTCTAGCAGTGCGGTCTGCTCGCGCAAGTGGGCCATTCTGGCCTTATGAGATGCAGTGCGACCCGGCTGGAAAATGAGCCCAAAGTACAGGGTGACATTGGTGGCATCTAGGGTATTCACGCCAGCCGAGAAGTTAAAACCTAGGTCATTTTCGGTATTGGGCGGCGTGTAAATGGGTTGATCTAAGGGCCGAATCACCCGGTCTGGGAAGCTGACAACATTCTGGTTCTGCAATGTATTTTGGTTAACGTTGTTGTCGTTGGAGTTATCGCCGATAAAGGAATCTGTAAAAGAGTCTTGAATATTCTGGGCCATGACAGGCTTAAACTTGAATTCGCCTAAGGCCAACAGCACAACAGCACCCAAACCCAGGGAAACTGATTTCTGAAGCAGACCGACAGAGGTCTTACGATTTAAGTTCATCACACACCAACCTTTTGTTCATTCAGGAGCGCGATCGCCCAACAGTCAACACCACGGTCAACACCACGGTCAACACCACGGCCAACACATCTGCGATCGCCCAATCTTCTAAAATTCTCGTGCACACAGGCCAAGACAACGGATTTCCCAGCAACTTTTTAAGGTTCACCCCAGCATCCAAGTAACGTCCCGAACTAACGCTGGCATGGCTTTGGTTCGGGAACTTGCCCATTCTCTGGCAGCGTGCGATAGGCTGAAGGATAAAATGGCTTGCCTGCGATCGCCTGTGATGGCGAACTTGGCACGTTTGCTGTTTTGAGAGTTTGCTGTTTTGAGATCAGTGCCGCTGTTCCTCCGCTACTGTGCCCTATCGCTCTCCCTTGACCGTTCAGTCCGTTGCTTCACGCGCGAAGTTACGTGCACTTCTCAACAGGGCATTCCAGTGCCAGAATGCAGCGTACCCTGCGGCAATGGGTCAATACCTCCAGGCACAATCGGATCTCTTTGACCAGGTGGGGCTGACGCTGACCCGCCAGATACTTCAGCACTACGGCCAAGGACTCCTCCAACACATCCAGCTCGCGCGACAGGAGGCGATCGCCCTGGAGCTGGATCGCTTTACCCTCACGGTAGATGCGGGGGAGCAGGTGCTCGTCTTTCGGAACCCGGCAGACCACCAAGCGGTGCTCACGGCGGTGCAGGACTACCTGGCACAGGTTTTTGAGTTTAACCAGCTTTGGCCCCAGCTCAGCGATGATGTTTGGGCCAATGTTCTGGCCTGGTCTGTCCAGGATCTAGAACCCTCTATCGGGGCGTCGGTGCTGCACACGCTAGACCAAGCACCCTTCAATCCTGAAACCTGGCAGGCCCTGATCAAGGCGGCAGAGCAACACCAAATCCTGCCTTACCTGTGCACAGCCTTTGCACAGCAGCTCAGCGATCGCCTGGTTCAGGCACTGGCCCTGCCGCAGCAGCCATTGCCCGCCCTCGAAGCATTGCTCGGCCTGAAACCCCAAACCCTGCCTTTACTAACCCTCCATTGGACACAGTGGCACACCCCCTGGACTCCCATTCTGGATCTGACGGACGATATTGTGCTGCCGCAGCATCCGGGGGCGCAGGGGAGCGGCACAGTTCCCTGGACGGAGCCACCTCTGACCCTGACCCTGGCGCACCCGGCAGATTGGCACCGCCTGCCCTGGGATCTCGCCCAGCAGTTTCTGCAGCACTGGGGCGTCGAAATGGTACAAATTCAGCTGCTGTTGGTGGCCAAGATGATGAGCCACTCCGACCCGCTCAGCCAAACCTTCACCCTCTCTGACACTGAAGTTCTGACGCAGATTTACCAGCCACCGCCACTGTCCACGCCTGCAGTCAGCGTTCGTCAAGGCTGGCTGAGCATTGTCAGCCAGCTTGCCATCCAAACCCAATTTGCAGGGGCTCCGCTCACCCGCTTCACCGGTCGCCTTTGGGACTGTGTCTGGGAGCCCTCGACCTCTTTCCAGCCGGCCCCAGCTCAACCGCAACGGCTGGAGCTTTTGGTCCGCCCTGGACTGTGGCTCCAGCACTTGTGGGCTCGGGTCAGTCCCAGAGTCCAGACGCAGCTCCAGCAGTTCGGAGAATTTGCTACTCGATTTGTCCAGTCCCAGGCCTACCGCGACCCTGATCTGGTGCGGCTGCTGGTCTATCTCATGGGGCAGCCAGAAACACCCGGTCGAACTGTCCCAAACCCCGCTGTCCCAAACCCCGCTACCTCTCGGCCATCTCTGCCTCACCCATCTCTACAGGTCACGGTTCAGGAGCTGATCCATGCCATCCGGCCCCAAGCGATCAGCCCCCAAGCCACTCCCCAAGTTTATGAGGATCTCTGGCACTGGTGGCCAACGGCTTTAACCGCTCTGTTTGATCTGGGCTGGCGCAGTGCCGCGCCGCAACCTGACCCGGCCCCAGTGCCGACCCCAGCGGGGACACCCCCCTGGCTCACCTTCTATGGGCCATCCGCGGCGCCATCCTCACCCCCTTGGCTCCACCCGGAGGCAGCTGCCCAACGGCCCTCAGACTGGCTGGGGCAATGGCTGGCCCTCTCTCTGAGCCTGGTGCCGCCCCAGCCATCCCCCCTGTCCGCGCCATCCCTCCGGCGCCCCTACCGCGGCACGGGGTCAGCATTCCCGTTAGACCGTCTCACGGGTCGCGATATCCGCGCGGCCCGCAAGGCCCGGCGTCTCACCCAGGCCCAGCTCGCCGCCGCGCTCCATGTCCACCAAAGTTTGATTGCCAAAATCGAAACGGGCGATCGCTCTCTCAATCAAGACCTCGAACCTTCGCTGCGTCAGCTCTTGAATCTGTAAGGTGTGGCAGGGGTTTAGCGCTTATCCTCCGGTGAGGCTCCCAGAGGGTTCGGCCAAGTGGCAGCAATGACACGGGGTTCAACATCTTGACGGAGAAAGGTGAGAGCCGCCTGCGTCCGCGGCCCTGAAAAGTGTTTCAGGGCTAACGCTACCCGGTGGCGTATCCGCCAGGCGTCTGACTGCACCAGGGACAGCAAGAGGGCCAGGGCGTCGGCTGCAACATCGGTGGCCGCTAAGCTCGATAGGGCGCTGACCGCCGCTTCTTGCACGGTTGCATCGTCCCCCTCTAGAGCTGTCGTGCAAATCTCTAGAACCGCTGCGGGACAATCCATCTCTAGTAAGGCACCCAAAATACTCTGGCGCACCAGCCAATGTTCGTCTCGGCGAAAGGCGCTGGTCAGATGGGAAACGGCGATCGCCCCAAACAATGATAGAGAATTGGCGGCCTCGGCCCGCACGTTGGGGGTGTTATCCCATTTCAGCAGCGACAAGAGGGCGGCAAAGGTGTCCGCGTTTTGATGGTGGCCGAGCGCCCGCGCCACGAAGGTGCGCACTAAAAATTCTGGATCCTCAACCTGCGTGCGCAGCAGCGGCACCGCAATGGCCGCAGGCTGCTCTCGCAAGGCCGCGACTGCCTTGAGGCGATACTGAAAGTCGGCATGGTGCAAGTCACGCTCAATGTCCACAAGATCCACGATCTGCTGCGCCCCTAGAAGCTCTCTCCCTAATCTAAGCCCAATGACTCCCGGTCTGTCCCCAGATTTTGCGAAGAGTGACATCCTCCCGACGCTCCCCTAACGGGAGAGCGCGGGCTTCCCAAGATCGCTCTTGAACATTTCTGCCCCACGCCACTTATCTAGGTCATCGTTAAAATTTGTAATCCTTTCTCAGCTGCAGGCCAGGGGTATAAGAAGATAAGAACGTGCAAAAAGCGTGCAAGACTCGCTGCACCTTGATTTTACGATCGTCGATGGAGGTTCCGGCCCCGAGGGGGCAGGGGTTTCGAGCAGACGATGATCTCTGCGGATCTTTTTAGATAAGGGATTAGATAAGGGTTTTTCGCGTCCGGCTTTTTTACAGTTACCAGGAGATATCGTTCATGGTATTTGGACCTGCTTCTCGCTTAGGGGTTAGCTTGTTTGAGGAAACGCCGCCAATTGAGCGGGTTCCGGGCATGAATTCTGAGGATCTAGAGACGCTGATTCAGGCGGTTTATCGCCAGGTGCTGGGCAATGCCTATGTGATGGAGAGTGAGCGGCTGACGGTGCCAGAGTCTCAGTTCAAGCGCGGTGAGCTGACGGTGCGCGAGTTTGTCCGCGCGATCGCGAAGTCGGCGCTCTATCGCGCTCGGTTCGCGGAAACGGTGCCCCGCTATCGCGCGATTGAACTCAATTTCCGCCATCTGCTGGGGCGGGCACCCAATCGCTACGATGAGATGAAGGCCCACAGTGCCATCCTCGATACGGCGGGGTTTGAGGCGGATATTGATTCCTATCTCGATGGGGATGAGTATCAAAATACTTTCGGCGAAAATATTGTGCCCTATATTCGGGGCTATAAGACGGAGGCCCTCAGCCATATGGTGGGCTTTACCCATATGTTCCAGCTGGTGCGCGGGGCGTCAACGAGTTCCCTAAAGGCGGATCTCGCAGGCAAGTCCCCCCGCCTCAATGGGCTGGTCATTAATGCGACGGCAACGCCGGTGACGCCTCCGGGCAGTACGTTCCGTAATCCGGATGGCAATGCCCGCACGCGCTTGGGAGTCGGTGCAACGGAGGATGGCAAGGTCTACCGCATTGAGGTGACGGGCTACCGCGCCAAGGTGGTCAATAGTATCTCGAAGTTCCGCCGCAGCAATAAGGTCTACCTGGTGCCCTATGCTCAGCTCTCTCAAACCTATCAGCGCATCCATAAGGATGGTGGGGTGATCGCCAGTATCACGGCAATTTAATTCAATGCGACGGCTCAGTCGGTGTTTAGGACGCGGCTGGGCTGTTTTGTGGGCTACATCAAAACACCTTTTTTTTATCGTTATTTTTGGAGCATTTGAAAGTTTATGGCTGGGCTAGAGCTGTTAAGTCGCACGACGGAAGAGGTTCAAACGATTATCCGGGCTGCCTATCGGCAGGTGCTGGGCAATCCCCATGTGATGGAGAGTGAGCGGCTGGTGACGGCGGAGTCGCAGCTGGTGGATGGGGGGCTCTCGGTGCGAGAGTTTGTCCGGGCCATTGGAAAGTCGGCGTTTTATCGGGCGCGCTATTTTGAGCGCTGCTCTCCCTACCGTTTTGTAGAACTCAATTTTATGCATTTCCTGGGTCGCCCGCCGCAGTCTCAAGCTGAGATGGCAGCCCATATTGTCCGCTGTGTGGCGCAGGGCTATGACGCGGAGATTGATTCGTACCTCGATAGTGAGGAGTATCAGGCTACGTTTGGCGAAAATATTGTGCCCTATAATCGCGGCACTCAGACGGAGATGGGCCTCAAGCAGGTTACGTTTAATCGCATGTTTTTGATCGACCGCGGCCCGGCTCAGGTCAGTAGCGCCACGAAGGCGTCACAGCTGGTCGCGGCGGTGGCGGCAAATCAGGCCAATGTGATTAAGGCCCCGACGGCGACGGTGATCGGGTCGGGGACGGAAAGACGCTTTAAAATTTTGGTCAAGGGGGCGGCGTTTGATAGCCCTCGGCGCGTCAGTACCACGACTTACATTGTGCCGGCTACTAAGATGTCGCCCCAAATTCAGCGCATTAATCGCACCTGTGGCAAAATTGTCAGCATCACGGAGGTCTAGCTCTGGCCCTAAGCGGGTGGCTCTGGGCGCAGTGAATGAGTCTCGGAGGCTGGACTGATGTGCTTTAATCCACGGGTTTGATCCATGCAGCAGGCTATGGCGTCGACGCAATCTGAGCCGATCTCACGCTTTGTCGAGCAGTCCCTCGGCGTTTGGCGATCGCAGCGCAGTGCCCACCATCTGGCGTTTCGCCATTTTGAGACGGTGGAGTCGCGCATTGTAATTGAGGCGGTGCCGCTGGCGGATGCGGCGGTGCTGGCGCTCTGTGAGCTGCATGGCGCGGACCCAGCGGCGGCGGTGGCTCCCTTTCGCATGGCCTGGCGGGGTGAGTCGGATTGGGAGGCGGATCTGGTGATTGAGGGGCGCGCGCTGCTGGTGCCGCTCCCGGATGCGGCGGATCCTCTCCGGGGTCGCCTTTTGCGTGACCAGGGCTATGCGGAGACGATGCCGGCAATTGGCGATTATCGGTTTGAGCCGGATGGCACGTTTGTACTGGTGACGCCCTATGACCGCGCCGCTGCAGAAGAAAAAATCTGGTTCGCAACGCCGAATCTTCGCTTTCGCGTCTCGCTGATTAAAACCAGCGAGGGGACGGGGGTGGTGACGGCTGCGTTTGCGTCGGAGGTGCGCGCGGCTTAGATGCTCAATAATCAGGGTCTCTGAGCCTGGGGGCAATGGCAATTTTAATTCTACGATGCGGGGCCTGGGATGACGGTTCAAGATGGGCAGGCTTTGCCTGATAGCTCAGATCCGCGCGCGGCACGGCTGGGGCGACTGGCGGGTTGGTTGGCGGGGGAGTTTAGCAATCAGGCGCAGGCGGCGGCGGCGCCCCGACAGTTTGCACATATCCGTATCTTTTTTCGCCCACTGCCTTGGCATTTCTTCGGGGGCGTTGGGTTCTATTCGGAGCAGGTCTATGACTATGACCTCTGGAATCCTTATCGTCAGGCGATCCATCGTCTGCTACCCCAGGATGAAATGGTCTATGTCGAAAATTATGCCCTCCAGGATGCACTCCGCTTTGCCGGGGCGGGCCGCGAACCCAATCTGCTCAAGTCTCTGACCCGGGCTGATCTGCTCCGCCGCTGGCACTGCTCGATGGTCTTCCATGACTACGGCGATCGCTTCCTCGGTCAGGTCGAGGGCAAATGTTGCTGTATCCCTAAACAAGATCGCTTAACTTATCTCGTCAGTCAGGTCGTTCTGACGCATTCGGCCTGGATCAGTCTTGACCAGGGCCTTGATGTCGATTCCCATGAGGTTGTCTGGGGCTCTCTATATGGTCCACTCCAATTCCAAAAACAACGGGCCTTTGCCCTCGAATTCCCAGACCCCTGAGTCGTCACGCTTGCTCGCGTACAATGGAGAGGGGCCGTCGCTGCTGCCGCCGCTGGCTCAAAAAAGGCTCCAAGGCTGGATCTGCAGTCGTCATCTCATCTGTGATGGCAATTTCTTTGTCTTTGAGTCGGTCGACCAGGGCGCAATTGAGCGTTTCTCGTCCTGTATTCATACCCTGGGCGGCTCTCTCATTTCGGTGCAGTCGGTCGGCATGGTCTGGATTGGCAACCACCGTCAGGTGGTCCTCTACCGCGCTCGGGCCAGTCTCCATACGCCTTGCCATTCTCTTAAGCAATACTGGATTAAGTACGGCAGTTTCTTTTCTCGCTTTGATCCACGCTTCTAGGCTTTTGGCGCGTTCAACTTTAGGGCGTTCAACACACTCGCATCAAAACCGCCCAATTCGATAAATATCGGGCGGCTTTGATGCGATGGCGGTTGCCTTAGCTGACTTTCCGGTACGGTACTTTCTGCCGGTAGTCGATGTTGCTCGCAGATAGGTTCGGCGGGGTCGAGCCGCTCGGGGCGATGCTTTGCGCCATGGCCAGGAAGTTCGCTGGATCTCCTACGCGCGGCTGGCTGTCGGGAGTCCGGTAGCTCCGTACGACGCTCTGCCACACTACTTTCGGAAATCCTAGTTTCGCTCGGTAGTAGGCGTCGTATCGCGGTGATTTGATGTTGAAGGGCAGTTCCCCGCTGCTCCGCCCTGGCAATACCCGGCGCCGCTGGTACGGTACGATGCTGTCCCCAAAGTTCTCTAGGTATTCGTCGCTGTTGAGCAGCTCGTCAATAAACCCTCTGATCCCTTTGGTCGCTACGACGATCGACCACGCTATCTTCTCGCGCTCGCTATAAACATCCCGACCTAATGCTCGCTGCACGCATTGCTCTACAAATCGATAGTTGCTGTTGAGATCGTAAAAGCTCCGCTTGAACCGATCCGATAACATCAACCCTCGGATGAAGTCCCGCACGCTAATCTGGCCGTTCCGCAGCTGCGACTCTAAGGTCGTCTCCCAATCCGACGCAAAGGCATGAAAATATATCTGCCGATACGCGGCCTCGATCAACACTCCCATCTCTCCTGCAAACAACAAATTCTCACTACTATATATCCGACCCCCTTCCTCTCTCCCAACTTCATACCCAGCTACTCGCACGTTCCGACTCACCGGCTCATACTCTAACTTCGGAATTACCACGTTCCTCTCCCTCTCCCGTTTACCCAAAATATTAGGCCATCTCTCTCGCCAATTCCCTACTCATGTTACCCTTCTTAATCTTTTG
>CAYOXI010000064.1:0-11783 GCA_964407855.1 uncultured Chromatiaceae bacterium | reverse complement strand
ATGCCGAACTACACGAAGAAGAAAGTAATGCTCCTGGACACCCTGCGCGGCTTCTTCCTCGAGCAGCACCGCGCCGGAAAGCATGTTGTCATCGTCGTCGATGAGGCCCAGAATCTCAGCACGGCAGCCCTTGAGGAACTGCGCCTGCTATCCTGCATAGATACGAGCGACCGGCGCATCGTATCCATCATCCTCACCGGGCAGCCGTCCCTGGATGACCTCCTGGATGCACCGGGCCTTACCCAGCTGCGACAGCGGGCCCGACTCCGGCAGCGGCTTGATGCCATGCTGGAGTCAGAAACCATCGACTACATCCGACACCGACTCGAAGTGGCCGGCGGCAATGCCGATGAGATTTTCGAACCTGAGACACTGCGCGAAATACACCGCCTTACCTACGGCATCCCCAGGCTGATCAACACGCTTTGTGACACCGCACTCATCGCGTGCATGGTCGACGAACGCCCACACGTGGATCTGGAAACCATCGACAACGTGGTCCACGAACTGCGCTGGCAGTGGTTTGAAGAGAAGTCACCGCGCCTGCAGGACGGTCAGAATCAGGCAGCGTCGGCCCAGGTTCCTGAAGGTGAAGTCAGCTTGATGGCCTACCGGAGTGGCCAGTTGCTGGAACAGACCCAGGCGTGCACCTTTCCCTTCGTCATCGGCCGCAGCAACGCCAATGACCTGGTGATCATCGACAAGGAAGTCAGCCGACGGCACGCGCTGATTGACTGCATTGGCGGGATCTACGTGGTCGAGGACCTGAACAGCCGCAACGGGATTCTCGTCAACCAGAAGCGACGGACGCGGGCCCTGCTGCGGTCCGGCGACATCATCTCGTTCGGACAGGTGGACGTGGTGTTCTACGTGGACCAGCAGGACAACGCCAAGAAGCGAAACCAGCAGGCTGAGCGAGAGCAACAGCCACCCGCTGATGTCCTGGAAGACACCGGTCAGCGAACGGGCATCCAGGAACTGGGGAGCAGGGCCGCGAGCTGACGCCCACCCGGTGACGGATCAGGGCACGGTCGGGAAATGCGGCCAGGGCGACCCTGAGCCTGCCTGGGAGGAGTTCCGGCTCCGAGGCCAGGGGGGGGCAGGGAGCGCGCTCCGCAGCCCCAGCGGGCACTCGACCTCGCCTGCGCTAAACCGGAAGTCCCTGGCCCCGGCCAATTGCGTAGTAGCTGAAGCCGGCCCGGGCCAGGATTCTCGGATCGTAGATGTTTCGCCCATCAAAGATCAGTGGCGCCGTGAGGGCTGCCCGGATCCTGTCAAAGTCAGGGCTGCGAAACTCCTGCCATTCCGTCGCCACTACCAGCGCATCCGCGCCAACGAGGGCATCATCGGCAGTAGCACACAAGCGAAGGTCGGCGCGCTCGCCATAGATTCGTGCCGTTTCCGCCATCGCCTGGGGATCGTAGGCCCGGACGTGCGCACCGGCAGCCCAGAGCGCCTCCATCAGCACCCGGCTCGGCGCTTCACGCATGTCATCCGTGTTCGGCTTGAACGCCAGACCCCACAGGGCAATCGTCCGTCCCTTCAGCTGGCCGGTGAAATGGCGTTCGATCTTGCGGAAGAGCGCGCCCTTCTGGCGGTTGTTGACGCTGTCGACTGCCTTTACCAGTTCGGCGTCATAGCCAGTCTCCTCCGCGGACCGGATCAGTGCATGTACATCCTTGGGGAAGCAGGAACCGCCGTAACCGCAACCGGGATAGATGAAGGAATAACCAATTCGGGGATCAGAGCCGATACCCAGCCGCACCTGTTCGATGTCTGCACCGAAGCGCTCGGCGATGTTGGCCAGCTCGTTCATGAGGCTGATCTTGGTCGCCAGCATCACGTTGGCAGCATACTTGGTGAGTTCGGCGGCCCGCACATCCATAACGATCACTTTGTCGTGACTACGACTAAATGGCTCGTACAACTGACGGAGCAGGTCTGCCGCTCTCTGACTGTCCGTACCCACGATGATCCGGTCCGGCTTCATGAAATCGGCGACAGCGGCCCCCTCCTTCAGAAACTCCGGATTGGACACCACGTCGAAGTCCACCGACCGGCCACGCCCCGTCAGGGCCTGTCCAATGATCTCGCGGACCCGGTCTGCGGTACCAACCGGCACAGTGGATTTGTCCACGATCACGCGGTATTCAGTCATGTGACGGCCGATGGTCTCTGCCACAGTCAGAACATGCCGGAGATCGGCCGATCCATCTTCGTTCTTGGGTGTGCCAACAGCAATGAACTGGAGGTCACCATGCAGGACTCCGGCCACGACATCCGTCGTGAAAGTCAGGCGACCCGCCGCATGGTTGCGCTTCACGATCTCCGAGAGTCCGGGTTCGTAGATCGGGACGTCCCCTTCGCGCAGGGATGCCACCTTCGCGTCATCAATATCGACACAGACCACGTGATTTCCAGCCTGTGCAATACAGGCCCCCGTCACGAGACCCACGTACCCTGTACCGTGGACCGTAATCTTCATGCTGTCACTCTCAGTTGGGCGAAAACGAGCGAATGAGCTTAGCGATCAGGGGATTCCGCGCAACGCAGGGCGTCACAACCCCCAGTTGCGGATCGTCTGGCCGATCCCGGGAAGTGGATGCCCGCCGTCCATGTCGAGTAGCGCCGCATGCATGCCGCTGGCCAGCGACTTGCCCAGTTCCACGCCCCACTGGTCGAAGGGATTGATTCCCCATATGCAGGCCTGAACGAAAACCTTGTGTTCATACAGGGCGATCAGGAAGCCCAGTGAATGGGGATCCAGACGACGCAACAGCAGGATGTTGACTGGGCGATTACCCGGATGGACCTTGTGCGGTAGCAGGCGGTTAACCTCGTCCGGTGGCAGGCCCCTGGCCTCGAGCTCGGCCCGGACTGATTGCGCCGGATGCCCGCGGGCAAATGCCTCGGCCTGGGCGAGCATGTTGGCCAGCCCGACAAGATGCTGGTCGGCGGGTCCGCCAGGAGCCTCTACCGGCGCAATGAAGTCCGCCGCGAAGCTTGTCGTGCCCTGGTGAAGCAGCTGAAAGAAGGAATGCTGGGCATTGTTGCCGGACTCGCCCCAGATGACGGTCCCGGTACCCCAATGAACCCGTTCGCCGTCGGCCCCCACCCCTTTGCCGTTGCTCTCCATCTCGAGCTGCTGGAGGTAAGCAGGAAAACGGTTCAGCCGGGCGGCATACGGCAGGATGACCTGGCTCGTCGTCCCCTGGAAATTCTGGTTCCAGACCGCGATCAGTGCCAGCAGCACCGGCAGATTGTCCTCGAGCGGAGTGACACGAAAATGTTCATCAAGCTGGTGTGCGCCGGACAGCATCGCCCGAAAATTGTCGGCTCCGATGGCGATTGCAATTGCCAGTCCGATCGGTGACCAGAGGGAGTAACGCCCGCCGACCCAGTCCCACATCCCAAAGCGGTGCTCCGGTGCAATGCCGAAGCTGTCCATTGCCGGACCATTCACAGACACCGCGAGGAAGTGCTGACGGGTCGCTGCCTCACCGAGTTGCGCGACAATCCAGCGTCTGGCCGCTGCAGCGTTGAGCGCCGTCTCCCACGTCAGGAAGGTCTTTGAACAGACGACGAACAGCGTCTCGCCCGCCTCCACTGTACCTGTGACGTCCGCCAACTGGCTGCCATCAACGTTCGACACATAGTGGAAGCTGAGCTCCGGTTCGACATAGCTGCGGAGAGCCTCGTTCACCATCACTATCCCGAGGTCGGATCCTCCGATGCCGATATTGACGACATGCCGGATCCGCGCCCCGCCAGCGCCGCGGAAGCGTCCACTCCGGATCGCTTCTGCCATCTCGAGCATTCTCGCCATTTCCGCGGTGATCTCGCCGCGAATGTCCTTGCCGCCAATGTCCAATGGCGGACCCGCGGGATTCCTGAGTGCCATGTGCTGGGCGGAACGGTTTTCGGTGACATTCACCACCTCACCAGAAAACAGGGCTTCAATCCTGCCCGGAACGTCCCGCTGCCTCGCCAGGTCCGTGAGCAGGCCAAGCGTCTTCGTCGTCACACGGTTCCTGGAAAAATCCAGAAGAAAGTCGCCTACCTGCCGGGAAAACTGCGTGAAGCGTCCCGGCTGATCAAGCAGGTTGCGAACGTGCTCGCCCTGCATTCGCGCAGCCTCTGTCTGCAGCGCAACCCACGTCGTCAACTTGCCAGGCTCAGCCATTAGATGCCACTTGCTTCATCTCTCAAGACTGATTTTGTGGTAGTCCAGGTACCAGTCAACGAAGCGGCCCACTCCGGTTTCGACGGGAGTTGAGGGCCGATATCCAACTTCAGAAACGAGGTCCTCAACATCTGCCCAGGTATCCGGAACATCACCCGGTTGAAGTGGCAACAGGTTCCTTTCGGCCTTGCGACCGAGACGCTGCTCCAGCACTTCGATGTAGCGCAGAAGATCCACAGGCTGGGAATTGCCGATGTTGTAGAGGCGGTACGGAGCGCGGCTCGTGGCCGGATCCGGAACTGTCGGGTTCCACTGATGGTTGGGTGATGCCACCCGATCCAGTGCCGCTACAACGCCACCCACAATGTCGTCGATGTAGGTGAAGTCGCGGCGGTGCTTGCCATAATTGAACACGTCGATTGGCCTGCCTTCGAGAATATTCCGGGTGAACAGGAACAGGGCCATATCCGGCCTACCCCAGGGTCCGTAGACGGTAAAGAACCTTAAGCCGGTGACCGCAACGCCATAGAGACTGGCGTAGGTGTGCGCCATCAGTTCGTTGGCCTTCTTCGTGGCGGCGTAGAGGGAGAGAGGATGGTCGACATTCTGGTGCACGGAGAACGGCATATTGGTGTTCGCGCCGTAAACCGAGCTCGTCGAGGCATAGACGAGGTGCTCCACGCGCTGATGGCGACAGCCTTCGAGCACATTGAGAGTGCCCACGATATTGCTGTCCACGTAGATATGAGGATTCTCGATTGAATAGCGCACACCCGCCTGGGCGCCAAGATGTACCACCCGATCAAAGCCTTCGCTGGCGAAGAGCGCATCCATCCCCGTCCGGTTAGCCAGGTCGAGGAGCACGAATCGGAAGTTACTGAATCCTGCTAGTCGCGCCAACCTCGCGCGCTTGAGGTTCACGTCGTAGTAGTCGTTGAGATTGTCGATCCCCACCACCTCATCTCCGCGCGCCAGGAGATGTTGAGACGTTGCGGAACCAATGAAGCCGGCTGCACCAGTGACCAGAATCTTCATAGGAAAGTGGCCCTACAGCCTCGCGTCGACCCGATCCGGGGGCAGCAGGCTCTTGATGTCGTAAAGCACATGATCTGTCTTGCCCCAGGCATGGATAGCGTCCGGACCCATGTCCCTGAACTGCGCGTGGGCAACGGCCAGCACGATGCCGTCGTACTGCCCTCTCGCCGGCGCCGACGTGAGTATGTCTATGCCGTACTCGTGCCTGACCTGAGCCTGGTCCGCCCAGGGGTCATAGACGTCGACGTGTGCTCCGTATCCCCTGAGCTCCTGCACGACATCGATCACCCGGGTATTACGGACATCCGGGCAATTCTCCTTGAACGTGAAGCCCAGTATCAGGATGCGGGATCTGGGTAGGCTCATCCCGCGGCGAACCATCAACCGGATCACCTGCGTTGCCACGTAAAGCCCCATGTTGTCATTGATTCGCCTGCCGGCCAGAATCATCTCCGGGTGGTAACCCATTTCCTGCGACTTGTGTGTCAGGTAGTAGGGATCTACACCAATGCAGTGACCACCTACGAGGCCTGGCCGGAAGGGCAGAAAATTCCACTTGGTGCCCGCCGCCTCCAGGACCTCAACCGTATCCAGTCCCATCCGGTTGAATATCAGGGCCAGCTCGTTGATCAGCGCGATGTTGACGTCTCGCTGGGTATTCTCGATGACCTTCGCCGCCTCCGCCACACGGATGCTTGATGCCGGGAAGGTGCCGGCCGTAATGATGCTTGCATAGAGCGCGTCCACGCAGCGTGCGGCGTCACTAGTGGATCCGGCCGTGATCTTGCGGATGGTGGTGAGCCTGTGCTCCTTGTCTCCGGGATTGATTCGCTCGGGGCTATAACCGACGAAGAAATCCTCGTTCAGTCGCAGCCCGGAAACCTGCTCCAGAATCGGCGCACAGTCTTCCTCGGTACAGCCCGGATATACCGTTGATTCATAAACGACCACGGACCCTTTCCCGAGGACCCCGCCTACGATACGACTGGCTGCGCGCAACGCACTTATGTCGGGTCGTTTGGCTGCATCAATGGGTGTAGGCACAGTCACGATATAGACATCGCGACCCCGCAGTACTTCACTATCCGTGGTAAACCTGAGGTTCTTTGCTGCAGCAAGCTCGGCCGAATCGGTCTCGAGAGTCGCATCCCGCCCGGCGGTGAGCTCGGAAATGCGTTCAGGGTCGATGTCGAACCCGATGGTATCGAGCTGCCTGCCGAACTCGACAGCCAGAGGCAAGCCGACATAGCCGAGGCCAACGACCGCAACCTTGGTTGTCCTGACAGATTTGAAATTACTCATGTTTCTTCTTGCTAGGGAAGTCTGGGATCCTGCCCGGGAAATTGTCGCCCTGAACCCGTTAGGCAGCCTAAACGCCGGTCACATTCCACGCACACTGCACGCGCCCCCAACTGCTGGACCAAGGGCCCACCCCGGGGCAAGCGGCCACTCGGTTCATGGTAACGACGCCCGGCGGGGCCAGCCAGTAATCCAGCCGAAAATGTGCTTACCGATTGGCAATGCTAGTGGTCGGCGCCGCTGCGCGGCCGCCGCCATACAGACCCCTGCGCGCACTGTGCGTCAATCAGATCCAGCTGACGCTCATGCTCGGCAGACTCCCCGGTCGTGGGAGCTACGACAACCAGGGCCAGCCCATCACGGGCGACCGGCCGGCAGGCCTTCGACTCCTGCGACCCTTCGGGCTTCAGCTCGTCCAGCTGGAGTGCGGCCTGGCCACCTGTCATGGCCAGATAGACGTCCGTCAGCAGCTGTGCGTCGAGTAACGCGCCGTGATACTCCCGGCCGGAATTGTCTATCGCATAACGCTTGCAGAGGGCATCAAGGCTGTTTCGCTGCCCCGGATGCAGTCGCCTTGCGAGAGCAAGCGTATCAATGATATCCCCCGGCAGCCGCGAGGCCGACACGTCACCGCCAACATAGCCGATCTCTGCCGTCAGAAAGCCGAGATCAAACGGCGCATTGTGGATAACCAGTTCAGCCCCATGGACAAAGGCGAGAAACTCCTCGGCGATGTCGGCAAAGCGGGGTTTACCGCGAAGCATGGCCGTTGAAATCCCATGGACCTCCGTGGCACCTGGATCAATGTCCCTGTCGGGCTGGATGAAGTGGTGCAGGGTGTGGTGAGTGCGGCGGCGGTTGACGAGCTCCACGCAACCGATCTCGATGATCCGGTGCCCCTGGGACACTTCGAGACCGGTGGTTTCTGTATCGAGAACAACCTGGCGCATGGTGCTACAGCGTGAGGTCGTCATCGCGACCCGGCTGGCTGGACGCACGTCCCGCCAGGACTGCATCCAGCCCGTGGTTCGCGAGGGCATCTGCCCGCTCGTTTCCGGGGTGGCCGGCGTGTCCCTTGACCCAATACCATTCGATTCGATGCAGGGCAGCCAGCTCATCCAGGCGCCGCCACAGGTCATCGTTCTTGACCGGCTTACGGGATGATGTCTTCCAGCCCGTTGCCTTCCAGCGAGGTAGCCATTCAACCACCCCACTGCGCACATAAGTGGAATCTGTGTAGAGCGCGACCGTACAGGGGCGACGGAGCGCAGACAATCCCTCTATGGCCGCCGTCATCTCCATGCGGTTATTGGTCGTATACAGCTCACCACCACTCAGCTCCCGCACCTTGTCACCCCACCGGAGCAGGACACCCCAGCCACCAGGTCCTGGATTGCCGCGGCACGCGCCATCGGTATAGAGCTCAACGTCAGTCACGCTGCATGCCCGGGTGCGGATTCACGAGTCCACCGACCAGGCGGGTGCGACGTCGAAATGCCGGTCGGACCGGAGTGAGGGTAAAGACCTCCTTACGCGCAACTACCAGATAGGAACTCGCAAGCGGGTTCCATCGGCCGTTCGGCACACTCGGCCAGTCGGCTCCCTCGATCTCGCTCTTGATGTCGGGTTGGTTGCCTTGATCTGGACCAGGTGACCGGTAGACCGGCGCTGCAATATGGTGGAAAGATGACGGGCCAACGCGGTAGTCAAGCAGGGTGAGCCAGTCTCTCACCCGTGCCTCGGAAATCATTCTGAGCCCACCTTCCGGAAACCGTCGCCTGGTCAGGTAGTGACGAAGGCCCCACCAGCCCCAGGCATTGAAGCCTGCAATCACCACACACCCGTCGGGTCGCAATACCCGATCCACTTCACGGAGCAGGGCGTGGGGGTCCGCGGTCGTTTCAAGGGTATGCGGCAGGAAGACTGCATCTATGCAGTCCGTACTGACGGCCAGTTCCTCGGGCAGGCTGACGAAATCCACACCGGCCCCGGGTTGGGGCGCGGCAACAGCGTAGCGACGTGTGCGTGCAAACTGGCGAAACCGTGCAGAATCACCCCAGGTTCCGACCTGCAAGAGCTGGTCACCAAAAATGCTCTCGAAGGCTGCGGCCACCTGCCCGGCTTCTTCACGAAGAAGCGACACGCCTGTACCGGAATCAAGCCAGTGGACTGCCATGGCCTGTATATTAGCCCACCTTCCTTGCAAGGCTTACAATGCGCCGCTTCCATCCTCATGGAGAAACCTGACAATGGGATTCCTGGCCGGCAAGCGCGCCCTGATTGTCGGGGTTGCGAGCGAACGATCCATCGCCTGGGGCATCGCGCAGGCCATGTACAGGGAGGGCGCAAGCCTCGCCTTCACTTACCAGTCGGAACGACTTGGTGAGCGAGTGCGGGCAATGGCGGCAACTGTGGACTCCGATCTGTGCCTGCCGCTGGATGTCGCCGAAGACCAGCAAATCATCAGCATGTATGCAGCCCTGGGCTGTACGTGGCAGTCAGTCGACATCGTCGTTCACTCCGTAGCTTTCGCCCCACGCGAGCAACTGGCCGGCACCTATCTGGACTCCGTGACGCGGGAAGGATTCCGGATTGCCCACGATATAAGCAGCTACAGCTTCGCTGCCCTGGCCAAGTACGGCCGAGGCCTGCTTTCGGATCGCTCTGCCCTTCTCACCCTGAGCTACCTCGGTGCCGTACGTGCAATACCAAACTACAACGTCATGGGGCCGGCCAAGGCGAGCCTTGAGGCCAATGTGCGGTTCCTGGCAGCCGAGCTGGGCATGGCTGGTGCACGCGTCAACGCGATATCCGCTGGTCCGATCAAGACGCTCGCCGCGGCAGGAGTTGCTGGTTTTCGTCAGATGCTGCAGGCAGTGGCCACCCAGGCGCCAATTCAGCGCAACGTGACTATCGAGGACGTAGGCAATGCCGCTGCTTTTCTCTGCTCGGATCTAGCCGCCGGGATAACCGGCGAGGTCATCTACGTCGATGGCGGCTACCACAACGTCGGTATGACCCTGACCAAATGAGCCTGACGGGAAATTCGAAACTGAAGAGCTGATTGCGCCAGACTAGATTTGTTCGTCCGCCTCGAAGAGTGTTGGCGATACATTCACCTTGACAGCCTCCCTGAGCTGCAGGGCAAGCGCCTCGACTTCAGCCATTGCGGCACTCTGGGCAAGCAGACGCTTGCGCTCGTCACGCAGTTCACGCGGAACAGACCCGGGCTCACCCGGTACCACTGATTTCAGCCAGAACACGGCGTAGCTGCCGTCACTGAGATTGAGCCCCTGGGGGTTTATCGCCCCTTCGGCGGGTCTGGGTGCCCGAAAGACCGCCGCGAGAAGCTCAGCGGGCAACGCCGGCGACCGACGCATGACTGGCCCGGATTCCACGGCCCTCAGGCCTGTCTCCTGGAGGGCAATAGCCGGATCGTCACCGGCCTGCAACCGCGCCAGCAGGGCGGTACCACGGGTAGTGGCCTCATTCATGCCGCGCAAGGCCCCGAGGCGCTCCTCCACCTCCCCTCTCACTTCGGCCAGGGGACGGGCGGCCGGCCGGTTGTGGGCGACAGCCCGGGCCACCACCGCGCGTCGCTCATCAATCTCGACCAGCGGAGTGTTTTCGCCACCTTCGAGCACCGGACTGGAAAAGACCGCAGAGACAAGGGCCTGGTTGGGGCCAAATGGCCCGCCTCCGGTGCGCGTAAACCCCGAATATCGCCGGAGCGACAAGCCCGTCTCCGCGACAGCAGGCTCCAGGGAGTCGGGATTCTCCAGGGCAAGGTCATCGAGACGCTCTGCCAGCGAGAAAAATTGCTCCTGCGCCTCATTCTGCCGGAGCTCCTCCAGCAGTTGCCCCCGAGCCTCCGCGAAAGTTCGCTCGGACCCGGCACGGACTTCCTGCAGCTCTATAAGGTGGTAGCCAAACTCGGTCTTGACCGGCGGCGAAATCTCACTGGTTTGCAACGAGAAGAGGGCTGCCTCGAAGGCATCAACGTAGGTCCCCCGACCCGCGAAGCCCAGGTCGCCGCCCCGACTGGCAGAACCAGGATCATCAGAATATTCGGCAGCGAGAAGTGCGAAATCACCACCCGCAGCGAGTCGCCGGGTCACCTCATCGGCGCGCAGCCTTGCGTCAGCATCGCCGCGACTGGCGTCGACGGCCACCAGAATATGGCGGGCCCGCCTCTCCTCAGCTGTCCTGAAGCGCGTGGGATCCGCATCATAGGCCGCCCGGAGCGATTCCTCATCGGGACTGATCGCCGCCTCGAGCTGGGACAAGCTCAGTTCTATGTATTCCAGGTCGACGGTTTCGGGGGTCTGGAACTGGGCCGGATTGGCCGCGTAGTAGGTCTGGATATCGGCATCGCTGATGGGGCTCTCCGCTCCAAGTTGCCTGGCATCCAGCAGTACGTAGACAGCCTCACGGCGCTCCTGGTCGAGCGCGATCAGGCGCCGAAGTTCATCAGGGGTAAAGAAGGAACTGTCCACGAGGCCCTGCTGCAGCTGCCGGACGGCAAGAAGGGCCCGCTGTTCGTTCTCGAAGGCGATCGGGGAGAGGCCCTGCGTTACCAGTGTCGCATCGTAAGCCGGCTTGGAAAACTGCCCACCGACCTGAAATACGGGAAGGTTGCGAATGTAGTCCGCAACCCGGACACTGCTGACCCGGTATCCGGCGTCACGCACGTAGCGCGTGACGGCACGATTAAGTACAAGCTCCTCCAGCGTTTGCTCCTTGAGCTGGCGTTCCATTCCGGGCGCAAGTTGCCCGGATGACTCCTGCTCGGCAATCAGCCGGTTCTGGTAGGCCCGCTGAAACTCGATGGAAGGAATTTCCTCACCATCCACACGAGCGGCGAAGCTCGAGCCCGAAACACCGAAATCCGATGCAGAAAAGGTCAGGACCAGCGGGACCGCAATAAGTGCCAGAACGGCACCTGCTACCCAGCCCTGAAGCCTTTCCCGGATACTTTGCAGCATGGCCCTGAACTGAATATCTTAGAAATGTTGGCGGAGTGGACGGGACTCGAACCCGCGACCCCCGGCGTGACAGGCCGGTATTCTAACCAACTGAACTACCACTCCGTACCTTGCGTTAAATACCCGCGGTCCATCTGGTCGACGCAGACCCGCTGGACCGGAACATCGTCCGATTCATGCCGTCACAGCATGATGAGCCCCAACTGGATGGTGGGTGCTGAGGGGCTCGAACCCCCGACCTTCGCCTTGTAAGGGCGACGCTCTCCCAGCTGAGCTAAGCA
>CAYOXI010000063.1:0-11871 GCA_964407855.1 uncultured Chromatiaceae bacterium | reverse complement strand
GCGGGGCCAGTACCTGGTCTTCGCCGGCGGCTGCATCACCTGCCACACGGCCGACCGGCCGGATGCGGTGCCGCTGGCCGGCGGGCGCCGCCTCGAGACACCGTTCGGCACCTTTCATTCGCCCAACCTGACGCCGGACCGGGCGACGGGCCTCGGTGGCTGGACTGACGCGGATCTCGGGCGCGCGCTGCGGGAGGGCCGGGCACCGGACGGCAGCTTCTACTATCCGGTGTTCCCCTATCCCTCCTACACCGGCATCAGCGATGAGGACGTGGTGGCGATCGCGGCCTACCTGCGCAGCCTGGCGCCAGTCACTTCGCCACCAATCGACCACGAACTGCCCTGGTACCTGTCCAGCCGGCTCGTGATGTTCGGCTGGAACCTGCTCAATTTTTCTCCGGCACGCTTCAGTCCGGACGAGGCGCGGGATGCCGAATGGAACCGCGGCGCCTACCTGGTCCGCCACCTGGGTCACTGCGGGGAATGCCACACCCCGCGTACCTGGCTCGGTGCGCTGGATCGGCGGCAGGAGCTGGCGGGTACTCCTGCCGGGCCGGATGGCGAGCGGATTCCGGACATCCGGCCCAACCGGGAAACAGGCATCGGCCGGTGGACCAGCGCCGACCTGGAGATGTTCTTCGAGATCGGCATGCTGCCCGACGGCGACTTCACCGGCTCCTCGATGAGTTCGGTGATCGATGACAACACCAGCCGGCTCTCCCCGGAAGACCGTCGCGCCATTGCGTCCTACCTGCTGTCGCTGCCGGCTGGGTTGCCATAATCAGGCCACTCGCGGCCGTGCGACACGTCACGGTTCAGGCCTGCTCCAGCTGCTAGAGTGACCTGCGTCACAAAAAGAAAAAGCCATCACCGTGCTGACATCCGCCCGCCTTGTACCCGTTGACTGCAGCCGGCTGCAGCTCCGGGACCTGGCCCATGCCTTTGCCGATGCGGTGCGCCGCACGCGCCGCTCCGAAGACCTCGCGCTCGCCCCGCTGCGCCGTGCCATCACGCCACTGGTCACCAGCCTGCTGGAGGATGCCGACACCGTTCCCTGGCTGATGGCAACGGAGCTGCGGGTCGGTTTTCTGCACCGCCGGGCGATTGGCTGCGCCGTACTCATGGCCATCGCCGGCCACCGGATCGGCTTTGAGCGGCCCACGCTGGACGATCTGGCGCTGGCGGGCCTGCTGCTCGACATCGGCAAGATCTCGGTCCCGGTGCCGATCCTCGCCAAGACCGGCGCGCTGTCCACCGGTGAGCGGTACTTTATCGAGCGCCACGTGCGCCGCGGCCTGCATCTCGTCCGCGGCACGGCCACGCTGCCCGAACCGCTGGAAGATGCGCTGCTCGGCCATCATGAGCGGCTGGACGGCAGCGGCTATCCCCGCGGCGTCAAGGGCACGGAGATTCCACTGGCCGCCCGGCTGGCGGCCGTCGTGGACACCTATGATGCCGTGATGCAGGACCGCCACTACGCCGGCGCGCGCTCCGCCAACGACGCAATGCGCCTGATCAACCGGCTGCGTCACCAGAAATTCGATGCCGACATCGTGCGCAGCTTCAGTCGCGCGCTCGGCCTGTATCCGACCGGCTCCTGGGTCCAGCTGGCCGATGGACGCCTTGGCGTGGTGCGGCGCCAGGTTGCCGAGGAACCGGTGCGGCCCGTGGTTGCACTGGTCAGCGACAGTGCGGGCCGCGCGCTGCCCTCCGCACAGCGTCTGTGGCAGCCGATCCGGCGGGCCGACATCGTGCGCGCCCTGTCGCCGGGCCGGGTGCACGTTCCACGGCAGGTGGTGGCCGATGCCTTCCTCGCCGCCGGCATGGTCGCGGCCTGAACAACAGCGTCGGCATCGGGCAGCTGGCCGGCTTTCTGCGGGGCCATCGCCGTGTCGTCGCGCTGACCGGCGCGGGCTGCAGCACCGCCTCAGGCATTCCCGACTATCGTCACGCCGACGGCAGCTGGAAACACGCGCATCCCGTGCTCTATCCCGACTTCGTGCGCAGCGCCCCGGTGCGTTGCCGCTACTGGGCACGCAGCAGCCTCGGCTGGCCGCGCTTCGCCACCGCCCGACCCAACCCGGCCCACACCGCCCTCGCGGCGCTGACCGAAGCGGGCCTGGTTGCCGGCGTGATCACCCAGAACGTCGACCGGCTGCATCATCAGGCAGGCAACCGCGGCGTCGTCGAACTGCACGGCCGGCTCGACCGGGTGCGCTGCCTGGGCTGCGAGGCTCGTCTGCCGCGGGCCGACTGGCAGGCCGAGCTGCTGGCCGCCAATCCCGGCTGGGCGGACACGCCCGCCCGGGCCGGCCCGGACGGCGACGCCGCTCCGCTGGTCGACGAGTACGGGGATTTCCAGGTGCCGCCGTGCCGGTTGTGCGGCGGACTGCTGAAGCCGGACGTGGTGTTCTACGGCGAGGCCATCCCGGCCGGGGTCACCGCCACCGCGTGGGCCACGGTGGAGGCGGCCGATGCGCTGCTCATCATCGGCTCATCCCTGATGGTGTACTCGGGCTTCCGGCTGGTGCGGGAGGCCGCGGCCGCGGGCAAGGTGATCGCGGCCATCAACCTCGGCTGCACCCGGGCCGACCCGCTGATCAGCCTGCGCTGGACGGCTGACTGCGCCCTCGCCCTGCCGGCGCTGGCCGGACAGCTGGTGGGCAAGCCGGCCGGCAATCCGGTCGCCTTACCGACCGGTAATGGCCTGTCCAGCGAATCGCAAGGGGGAGGCGCCTAGTCTTGGCCGCACCCCCGGCTGCAGCCGCGCCGTCTCCCCCCGGCCCGGCTAGCGACGAGAAGGCAACTGGCGGGTCTTTCTGCGGGCCGGAAGACGCAAGTTTCCCGGCCCGCATGTTTTTGGCGCAGTCCCGGCTATCATCCCCCCCATGCGCATCCTGGTAATAGAAGACGATCCCGGCGTGGCGAGCTTCATCCTCGGCGGCCTGCGGGAGAGCGGGCATACGGTGGATCATTCGGCGGATGGCAAGGACGGGCTGTTCCTGGCTACCACCGGGGACTACGACGTGCTGATCGTCGACCGGATGCTGCCCAACGTGGACGGGCTCACGATCGTGCGCACGCTGCGGGCCTCCGACATCACTACCCCCGCGCTGATCCTGAGTGCGCTCGGCGAGGTGGACGACAAGGTGAAAGGCCTGCGGGCCGGCGCCGATGACTATATCGGCAAGCCCTTCGCCTTTGCCGAGCTGATGGCCCGGCTCGAAGCGATCACCCGGCGCCCGGCGGGCAACGACGAGCCCACCGAGTTCCGGGTGGCCGACCTGCACATCAACCTGCTCAGCCGCGAAGTAAAGCGCGCGGGCCAGGTGGTGGACCTCCAGCCCCGCGAGTTCCGGCTGCTGGAGTACCTGATGCGCAATCGCGACCAGGTGGTCACCCGGACCATGCTCCTCGAAAACGTCTGGGACTATCACTTCGATCCCCAGACCAATGTCATCGACGTCCACATCAGCCGGCTGCGCCGGAAGGTCGACAAGGGCTTCGAACCCCAGCTCATCCATACCGTCCGGGGCGCGGGGTACAAGCTGAGTGAATCCGCTTAGGCTGATCCGGACCTCCACGTTCCAGCTGGCCTGGTGGTACATGGGGATTTTCGGGGCCTCCGCGCTGGTCCTGATCGGCATGGTCTGGTGGAACACGGTCGGCTACCTGGAGCAGCAGACCAACGCGAGCATCGAGGCGGAGATCACCGGCCTCGTCGAGCAGTACCGGAAGGGCGGCGTACGGGCCGTCCAGACCCTGATCCGCGACCGGGTTGCCACCAGCACGGGCACACCCACCCTCTACCTGTTTACCGAGCGCGACGGCCGGCCCCTGGCGGGCAACCTGGAGACCTGGCCTGCTGGCCAGGCGGATGCCAACGGCTGGTACAGCTTCCTGCGGATCGGGGAGTCCGGCAAGACCGTGCCGGCCCTCGGCCAGGTTTTTGTGCTGAGCGACGGCCGCCGCCTGCTGGTCGCCCAGGACCAGAGCCGCCTGGAAGCCACGCGCCAGCTGATCAACCGCACCTTCCTCTGGGCCCTCGGCGGCGGCCTCCTGCTCGCCCTGCTGGGCGGCTTCCTGATGAGCTACAGCGTGATGCGCCAGATCGACTCGATCAACCGCACCGCCCGGGAGATCATGGCCGGCCGCCTGCAGAAGCGCATGCCGGTGCGCGGCATCAACGACGAGTTCGACCAGCTCGCCGGCAACCTCAACGCGATGCTCGACCGGATCGACACCCTGATTGACGGCGTCAAGTCGGTGGCCGACAACATCGCCCATGACCTGCGTACGCCGCTGACGCGGCTGCGGGGCCGGCTCGAGGCACTGTCTGCGCGCGCCGATGTTTCGCCGGCCCTGCGCGACGAACTCGCTGCCGCACTGGGCGAAGCCGATCACATGCTGGCCACCTTCCGCGCCCTGCTGCGCATTGCCCGCATCGAGGCCGGCACCCACGACCGGGAGTGGACGGACATCGACCTGCCGGCGCTGCTCGCCGACGCCCATGAGCTTTACCAGGCCGTCGGTGAGGAGAAGGACATCAGCGTGGTGTTGCAAGGTGGTGCCATCGGGTCGTTGCGCGGGGACCGGGACCTGGTCTTCCAGGCGCTGTGCAACCTGCTCGACAACGCCATCAAGTACAGCCCGGCCGGCACGACGGTCACGCTGCTCGGCGAGTCCGATCCTGCCGGTGTCACGATCACGGTCGCGGATCAGGGCCCTGGCATCCCGCCTGACGAGCGCGACCGCGTCCTCGACCGCTTCTACCGTTCGGCCAGCGTCACCAGCCTGCCCGGCAGCGGACTCGGCCTGTCCCTCGTCAATGCCATCGCCCGCCACCACGGCGGAAACCTGGTGCTCAGCGATAACGCGCCCGGCCTCCGCGTCGCGCTCCGTCTGCCCCATACTGCGGCCGACGGGCCGGCCACCGTCCCCGCCACGGCCATTGCCGGCCTTGCCTGAAAGACTGGCCTGAAGGAGCAAGACCATGCAGGGTTTCGTCATCCGTGCGCTCATTGCCGCGCTGGGCCTCTGGGTAGCCAACGGGCTCATCTCCGGCCTGCGCTTCGACAGCGGCGCCTGGCTGGTGGTGGCCGCCGTGGTGCTGGGTGTGCTCAACGCCGTGGTCCGGCCACTCGCCGTCATCCTCACGCTGCCGATCACCGTCGTGACCCTGGGCCTGTTCCTGCTGGTGCTGAATGCCGGCATGCTCGCGCTCGCCGCCTGGCTGCTGCCGGGCTTCCACGTGGCCGGCTTCTGGCCCGCCTTCTTCGGTGCGCTGATCGTCAGCCTGGTGAGCTGGATCGCTTCGTGGTTCTTTGGTCCGCGGGGCCGCGTCGAAGTGCTGGTGCGTCGGGACTAGGGTTTCTCGCCGCTGAAGTTCGGTGGCTCGCCCCGCTGGAGCGGCGGCTGCTCGACGATGGACGGATCAATGGCGTGGTAGATCCGGCCGATGGTGGCATCGTCGTCCAGGCAGGCCACGATCAGGGCCGCAAGGTCGCTGCGATTGATGGTTCCCATGGCCCCATGATCTGCCGTGAGGATCGCGCTGCCCGTGGGGGGACCCGACTGCATGCCACCGGGTCGCAGGATCGTGGCATTGAGGCCACTGGCCATCAGGAGTTCTTCCGCCTGGGTCTTCAGCGTGATCACCGGGCCGAGATACTTCCAGGCATGGTCCGACAGTGCCGCCCGGCTGTTGCCGGCGCCGATGGCGGTGACCAGCACCATCCGGCGCACCCCATGCTGCTGGGCAGCAGAAACAATGTGCTTGGTGGTCTCGACGTCGGGCCGGCGCGGATCGCCGCGGCTACCACCGATGGTACTGACCACTGCCCGGATATGACCGCCGGCAAAGGCCCGGTGCACGTCGCCCGGTTCCAGGGCGTCGCCGGTGAACAGCCGCACGCCGAGGGCTTTCAGGGCCGTGGGGTCGGACCGCGGCCGGATCAGGGCCGTCACATGCTCGCCGCGGGCGGTCAGGATCTCCGCCACGGCCAGTCCGGTGCGCTGGCTGGCGCCAAACAGAAGCACACCGGTATTCATGCCGCCACCGTCCCGCTTATGTCACATACTGCTTGCATTCGTCTGCTCCGGAGGCCACATTGTCATGGCGCTGCAACGTTATTAGGTCATATTCTGACCCAGGCTAGTTTCGAACGCAGGTGCGGCCCTTAGATCGCACCGCCAACCTAAGACCAAGAAACTGAGGGGATAGCATGAAATCGTCCGCCCTGCTTGCCAGCACTGCTCTGGCTCTTGCCGCCCTGTCGGCACCGGCCTCTGCCGCCCTCGTCACGGTCTGCGGCCCGACCATCTGCTACGAGTACGACGATGCCCAGCCAGGCATCGGCAAATTTGGTAGTCCCAATCTGATTGGCGATGCCATGCAGTTCCTGCCGGTTGATTTCCGGGCGGAGTCCGCCAACGGTGCGGGCTTCAACGTGGACTCGGCCACCTTCCTGTTCAACCGCGTCTATTCCCTCTCCGGTGCAGATATCGTCAGCGTCATGGTCAGTGAATCCGGTGACTACCGGATCATCAACGGCGGTTTCGTTGATGTCGACCTCTTCCTGCAGGCCGCCAGCAACGTGAATGCCTTCGACTTCACGGTGGATCTCAACAACTTTGCGGCGTCCGGTCCTTCCGGCGGTGCCCAGTTGTGGTCGCTGGGCGCCTCGGTGAGCCCCGCCGCCGTGTTCACCAGCCTCGCCAACGACATGGCAGTGACCGTGCAGAACACCCTGACCGCCTTCACGGGCAACACCGGTGAACTGGCCTGGATCCAGAAGAAGCTGATTCTCGAAGTCGCCGTGGTGCCGGTACCGGCGGCCGTCTGGCTGTTCGGTTCGGGCCTCGCGCTGCTGGGCTTCGCCCGGCGCCGGCAACAGTTGGCCGCCTGATCGCCGGCGGCTCATTCCGCCCGGAGGCTACTCCGCCCGGAGAGAGGCGACCGGATCCAGTCGCGAAGCCCGCCACGCCGGCAGTACCCCGGCGGTAAGGCCAATCATCATCGCCACCACCAACGCCAGCCCCAGATAGGACCACGCCGGCGTCACCGGCAGCGCCGGCACAAAAATCCGCAGCAGGCCAATCACCGCCAGCCCGAGCAGCACACCGGCCAGTCCGCCGAAGGCCGCCAGCAGCAGCGACTCACCGAGAAAGATGTCCCGGATCTGCCGCCGCGGCGCGCCCAGCGCCTGCAGCAGGCCGATCTCGCTGGTGCGCTCGCGCACCGCGATGGTCATGATCGTGAAGATGCCCACGCCCCCGACCAGCAGCGAGATGCCACCCAGGGCGCCGACGGCGAAGGTGACCACGCCCAGCACCGAGCCGAGCACGTCCAGCATCTGCTGCTGGGTGGTGATGGTGAAGTCCTCGCCACCGTGGCGGGCCGTGAGGATGCGCCGAATGCTGGCCACCACCTCATCCACCGGCGCCCCCTCCTCGTAGAGCACGTCGATCTCGAAGAGGCCCTCCCGGTTGAACAGCTCCAGCGCTTTCTGCACCGGGATGTAGACCGCGTCATCCACGTCGAAGCCGAAGACCGTGCCCTTGGACTCCATCACGCCGATCACGGTGTAGCGTTGCGCGCCCACCCGGATGCGTTCCCCCAGCGGATTGCCGGTACCGAAGAGTTCCGTGCGGAGCTTGCTGCCGAGCACGGCGAAGGCCCGGGGGGTCTTTACATCGTCCGGCGGCAGGAATTCTCCGAGGCCGACCCGGAAGGCCAGCACCACGGGCAGCTGGGCACCAGTGCCGCTCACCGTAGTCTTGCGCTCCCGGCCGCCGCCCTTCACGGACGCGGAGCCCTGCACCAGCGGCACGACCGCCCGCACCCAGGGCACCCGTTCCAGCGCCAGCGCATCGTCGAGGCTGAGCGGCCGCACCGAATTCAGCGCGCCGGTAGGCAGGCCCAGCGTCTGCGCCCGGCCGGGATTGATGCCGACGATATTGGTGCCGAACTGGGTGAACTGGGTGAGCATGTAGACCCGCAGGCCCTCGCCGAGCGAGGTGAGCAGCACCACGGCTGCGACGCCGATCGCAATACCGAGACCCGTGAGCCCGCTGCGCAGCCGGTGGGACACCGCAGCGGTGGTGGTGAAGCGAAGCAGTTCGCCGGTGCGCATGGGTTCCCGGTCAGCGCCGCGCCAGCGCCGCCACGGGATCCAGCCCCGCCGCCCGCCGCGCCGGCAGGATGCCGAATACCAGGCCGCAGGCCACCGCCAGCACGAGCGCCCCGGCCACCGCCCAGGCGGGCGGGCTGAACTGGAACTGGGGATAGAAAGTGCCGAGCACCGCTGCGATGGCGAAGCCCACGGCAATCCCGACGAGTGCGCCCAGCAGTGCCAGGTACAGCGCCTCGGCGATGAAGAGCCCGAGGATCTGGCGGCGCCGTGCACCCAGCGCCTTCAGCAGCCCGATCTCCTGGGTGCGCTGGCTCACGGCCACCAGCATCACATTCATGATCAGCACGCCCGCCACCAGCAGGCTCACCGCGGCGATGCCGCCCAGCACCCGGGTGAGCGTGCCGAGGATGCCGTCGAAGGTCTTGAGCACCGCGTCCTGCGTGATCACGGTGAAATCCTCCTCGCCGCGATGGCGCTCGGTGAGCGTCTGGATGATGTAGCGCTGGGCCGCGGGCATCTCGTCCCGGCTGCGGGCCTGCACCAGGATCCGGAACAGCCCCGGCGAGTCGAACAGGCTCTGGGCGAGCGCCACCGGCACCAGCACCAGCTGGTCCGCATCCACCATCACCGACACACCCTGCGGCTCGAGCACACCGACCACGCGGCAGCGCCGGTCGCCGACGCGCAGGAAGCGGCCCACCGGCCGCTCACCCCGGAAGATCTCGGCGCTCACCGTGTGACCCAGCACGCAGACCCCCGACTCCCGCTCCATGTCACCGGCCGGCAGGAACTCGCCGGCGGACAGGCGCCAGCCGCGGATGGTCTGAAAGGCCGCCGTGGTGCCCATGATCGTGACGTCCCGCTGCAGCCCGCCGGCCGACACCGGCCCCTCGCCGACGATCACCGGCGCCACCAGCGCGATGGCGGCACTGCGCTCAAGGGCCCCGGCATCGGCCAGCGTGAGATCCCGGGGTGTGGCCCCGGACACCGACGCAGGCCCGGAACCCGAGGTCTCGGTCTTGCCGGGAAAAACGATCAGCAGGTGGGTACCCAGCGAGCGGAACTCACCGGTCACGTAGAGCCGTGCCGCCTCGCCCAGCGAGGTGAGCACGACCACGGCCGCGACGCCGATGGCGGTGGCAAGCAGCATCATCGCCGTGCGCAGCGGGTAGCGGAACAGCGCTCCCAGGGCCACGCGGTTGCGGTCGGCGAATCTCATGCGCGCTCGTCCGCGACGATCCTGCCGTCGCGCATCTTGAGCCGCCGCCCGGCGCGCCCGCCAATCAGCGGGTCGTGGGTGACCACCACCAGTGTCAGTCCCCGCTCGTTCAGTGCCTCGATGATCTTCACCACTTCGCCGCCTGACGCGCTGTCGAGGTTGCCGGTGGGCTCGTCGGCCAGCAGGATGCGGGGCTCCATGACCACCGCCCGGGCAATGGCGACCCGCTGGCGCTCGCCGCCGGACAGCTGATCCGGCCGGTGACCGGCGCGGATACCAAGCCCCATCTGCTCAAGGCTGCGCCGGGCCCGCTCGTGCCGGTCGGCCGGTGCGACGCCGGCCAGCATCATCGGCAACTCGACGTTCTCCAGTGCGCTCATCCGCGACACCAGGTGGAAGAACTGGAACACAAAGCCGATCTCCGTCTGCCGGGTGTCGGCCAGCCGGTCCTCCGACATGCGGGAGGTCTGCACCTCACCCAGCCAGTACTCGCCGGCCGTGGGCCGGTCGAGCAGGCCGAGGATATTGAGCAGTGTTGACTTGCCGGAGCCGGAGGGCCCCATCAGCGACAGGTACTCGCCGGCGCCGATCTCGAGGTCGACCCCGTCCAGCGCCCGCACCACCTGGTCGCCGACCGGGAAGGTACGGGTCAGCCCGGCGAGGCGGATCAGCGCGCTATTCCCGGACGGCGGCGACGCCATCGGCCACACCTTCCCGGTCCACGGAGGTGACCACCAGCTCGCCGGCCGCAAGTCCGCTCAGCACCTCGGTGTATTCCCAGTTGGACACGCCCCGCTCGACCTCCCTGCTCACCAGCAGGCCGCTGGCGGCATCCAGCACCAGCACGCGCCGGCCCTCGATCAGCGCCTGGGTGGGGATGCGCAGCACGTTTTCCCGGTTCTCGAGCTCCACCTCCACGTCGGCGCTGTAGCCGGGCAGCAGGTTGTAGAGCTTCGGATTCTCGATCTCCGCCTCGATCTCCACGGTGCGGGCCTGCTTCTCGAGATCCAGCACATAGGGCGCCACACGCCGCACGAAGCCCGGGAAGCGCTGGCCGGGAAAGGCGTCCAGCGTGATCATGGCGCGCTGCCCCACCCGGACGGCCGGCGCATCCACCTCGTCGATGGGGGCCGAGATGTACAAGCAGCTGCCGTCCACCAGGTCAACGGTGGGTGGCGTCGGGATGCCGACCGGCGACGGCGTGACAAACTCCCCCAGCTCGCCGTTGATCTCGGCGATGACGCCTGCGAACGGCGCGCGCAGCAGCGTGCGTTCCAGCTCGGCCTTCGCCACGTCAATGCGCGCCTGGCTGACCCGGGCCTGGTCGCGGGCCGCGTCACAGCCGGCGGCCCTGGCATCCGCCTCGCCGATGGCCTGCTCCGCCTCGCCCTCTGACACCAGCCCTTCCGCCCGCACCATGCGGATCCGTTCGCCCTGGCGCTTCGCCACATCGGCAGTCACGCAGGCCTCCCGCGCCCGGCTGGCCGCTGCCGCCGCGTCCCGTTCGGCCTGCAGCAGCTGGGCACGGCGATCGTCGTTCCAGAGTTCGAGCAGCACGTCGCCGGCCTGCACTTCGTCGCCCTTGCGGAAGGGCAGCCGGGCGATCTGCCCGCCGCTCGGCGGCGAGAGCCGGGCCCGGTTGCAGGCATCCACCGTGCCCGCGCGCGTATTGGCCACCGAGGCCAGCACCGACCCCTGCTCCACCGGGACTACCCGCACCGCCACTGGCTGCGGCCGCGTCCCAAACCAGGACCCGACCGCGAGCACCACCACCACGCCCCCGGCGATCAGCCAGGGCCTCAATCGCTGACTATTCATGGATGGCAGTATATTGGGGCCAGATGCATTTTATGGTCAGAACCCCACCTCCTCAGACAATTCCCGGACGCGGCGTGGCGCAGAAGCCCGCCGGTCGCTTCGCCCGTCAGACGCTGGAAGCGGTCGAGCGGGACGACCCGGCAGATGAGCCTGGCGATCCGGCACCCGACACGGTGCTGATGCCCGAGACCATCCGCAGCCTGATCTCCCGCAACCAGTCGCCGGACATTCCCTTTGCCCAGTCCATCAATCCCTACCGGGGCTGCGAGCACGGCTGCGTCTACTGCTATGCGCGGCCGAGCCACGCCTATATGGACCTGTCGCCGGGGCTCGATTTCGAGCAGAAGATCTACTTCAAGCCTGACGCCGCCGCCGTGCTGCGCCGGGAACTGGCGAAGCCCGGCTACCAGTGCGCGCCCATCACCCTCGGCAGTAACACGGATGCCTGGCAGCCGGCAGAACGCGGACACCGGATCACGCGGGCCATCCTCGAAGTGCTGGCCGAGTGCCGGCACCCGGTCTCGATCATCACCAAGTCCGCGCTCGTGGAGCGCGACCTGGATCTGCTCACCGACCTCGCCGCCCACAAGCTGGTGCACGTGCTCATCAGCGTCACGACGCTGGACAACGAGCTGAAGCGGCGCCTGGAGCCGCGCACGGCAGGACCCGCCCGACGCCTTGCCACCGTGCGCCGACTGA
>CAYOXI010000062.1:0-11908 GCA_964407855.1 uncultured Chromatiaceae bacterium | reverse complement strand
GATGGGAATCGAACCCACGTCATCAGCTTGGAAGGCTGAGGTTCTACCATTGAACTACACCCGCGGATTCAAGCTCCGATTTCAATTCCGCAGATGCCGCGTCTGTGGCACCGATCATTTGCCCGGGTAGCCACCGGCACTGTGGGGGTTGTTTATGGGCCTTTTTAGATTCAGCAGAACGGGGACCCGAACACGGCCCTATTCACCGTGACCTACCCGCTGCCTCCCGATCCTCAGCATGGTGGAGGGGGTAGGATTCGAACCTACGAAGGCGTAAGCCAGCAGATTTACAGTCTGCCCCCGTTGGCCGCTTGGGTACCCCTCCGTTGAGCCGAGCAGGGTATTGTCTGGGTGCGGCTGTTGGCTGTCAACCTTGGCGGGTATGCCGGAAGAGGGACTTGAACCCCCAACCCACCGCTTACAAAGCGGTTGCTCTGCCAATTGAGCTATTCCGGCACGCTGAGATCCAGGGTCGGCCGAGGGCAAGGTCAGGGCGGCCGACCGCTGCATTATAGGGTCTATGCACGGCCCGGCGTGTTGCCGGGCGGCGGCGGGTTGTCACAGGGAGTCGGTTCGGCGCGGAGAATCAGTGCCTCACTCAGGCGGAGATCCTCGGGCTGGATCGACTGCCCTGGCTGGGGCTGAACGAGTAGCCAGCGCTCCACTCCCGGCCGGAACCGGTCCCGGACAGACGCGGCAAACCCTAGACCTCGGGCCCGCGCGACCACCCGGTCGGCCCTGGAACGATCCCGGAACACCCCCAGGCTGATCAGTGCCTGGTCCCCTTCCTGCAGAAGCAGCGCGTCGGTCACACCGCCGCCGGCCAGGCGGACCCTCGCTGCTTCCGCCTCGGCCGTCGAACCGAAGCCGCCGACCTGCACCCAATGACCCAGCCAGATCTGGGTTTCCCTCGCAATCAGTCGGGCGTTCATTCCCCGGTTGGCCAGCAACTCCTCGACTTGCCGCGCAGCAGCTTCGTCCGCCCAGGGCCCCACCCGGAAACAAAGGGGCGCGGCACCGGGCGAATCCGGCAGCTGCTCCGCCGCCTGCCTCCCCCGCGCGGGGTCAGGATTCGCCCGGGCCCCGGGCGTTGAGGGTGCCGGTGCCGACGGTGGATCTCCTTCTGCCAGCAAGGCCAGCGAGCCGGCAGATCGGGATGCCAGCGGCTGATCCGGGGCCTCGATCCAGCTATACCAGGCGAGCAGGAACAGATTAATAAGCACCAGACCGAGAAACAGGTTACGCATGGTCCGCACCCCCCCCGGCTTCGCCGTCATGCGGCAGAAAGGTCGCAGACGCAAGGCCCAGTCCCTCCAGAACCAGATGAGGGCGCAAGTCGGGGACCAGTCCTGCGGCGGTCAGTCCCGGCATGAGCAAGGGGGCATCGCCGCCGGTGATATAGAACCTGCGAGTGGCCGGGTCGAGCCGGCGCAGACACGCGTCAATCAGACAGAGGGTGGCCTGCAGCGGCCCGAGCTGGATTGCCGCTGCGGTGTCGCGGGCGAGGTGTGCGCAGCCGACGCCTGCCGGGCCAATGCCAGAGTCTGGCGGCCGGCCACCCTGCCGGGCCAGCCGGGCAAGGTCGCCAGTGTCCCGCCGGAGTGCAGACTCCATCATCCCTATACCCGGGAGGATCAGGCCGCCGGCGTGTCGCCCATTGGCGGCAACAATATCCACCGTCGTCGCCGTCCCGGCGTCGACCACCGCCAGCGCACCGGGCTGCCGCTCCCAGGCCGCGCAGAGGGCCAGCCAGCGGTCCACCCCAAGCTGGGTGGGGTCGGCGTAGCCGTTGATCAATCCTGCCGCTGCGGCCGCCGAACGGGCCATCCGGGGCGAGACCAGAAAGCGGGCATGCAGGCATTCAGCGATGGCCCGCCCCACGGCTTGCCCAGCCACATTGGCAATACGGATCTCATCGGGTTTCATCTGTAACGACAGCAAAGCCTGAAGACCCTGATCCGGTGAACCGGCGGTGTGCGGTGTATCGCCGGTCCGGATCAACTCGCCGGATGCAAGGACGCCCCACTTGACCCGTGTATTGCCGATGTCGAGCAATAGCTTCACGCGCAACTCCGGAGCGTCACATCGCCCGACTGGATGGCCACTACGGCGGCTCCCTGCTTCAGCAAGAGCGAGCCATCCGCCGCGATTCCGTGGGCCAGTCCCGTCGTCTGGGTGCCGTTGCCAGAGACGGTTACGGGCCGGCCACTTAGAACATCCAGTGCGCGAAACGCCGCCAGAAAGGCAGGGAAGCCTGCGTTTTCGAAGGTCACCAGGCTGTCGTGCAGCGACGAGATCAGCGCGGCAGCCAGCCGGTTTCGGGACAGCGACACCCCGTTGGCGAGTTGGTCCAGTGCAACCGGCACCGCTGCGCCTGGTGTCGCGATGACGCGCGGCACGAGGTCGTCGGCAGTGACCACATTGAGTCCGATGCCAACGATCACCCGGAGCGGCCCCCCGGACTCACCGGCCACCTCAACCAGGATGCCACCCAGCTTGCCCCCGGTGTAGCTGGCGTGGTTCGCACCTGACAGGACCAGATCGTTTGGCCATTTGAGTCCGACGTCGCCGATACCCAGGGTCCTCAGTGCGCCGGCCGCAGCGACGCCCGCGACCAGGCTGAGGGCGGGCAGGTCCCTGGGAGCAGTGTCGTACCGCCACGCGATGGACAGGCACAGCCCGTGGCCGAGCGGGGACAGCCAGCTGCGACCCCGCCGCCCTCTGCCGCCCGACTGATACTCGGCGAGACAGGCTGACAGTTCGCCGGGCGCCGGCATCGCCAGCCGGGCCAGGCGTTCATTGGTGGAATCTGTGGCAAACAGCACGTCGAGCCGGGAAACTGCGGCGCCCGCCAGCGGGGACAGATTCGCCAGAATCTGATCGGCATCTAGCAACTCGAGGGGCCGGGCGAGCCCGTAGCCGCGGCGGCGATCTGCCTGAATCATGACGCCGAGTTCCCGCAGGCTCCGCACCTGCTTCCAGATGGCGGCGCGGGAGAGCCCCAGGGCGTTGCCGAGCGCAACTCCTGACCGGGCATGGCCATCAGCAAGCAGGCGCAGCAACGCCCCCTGGGCCGGTTTCGGGAGGGACGCTGCAGGCATCATTCACGCCAACGACGCAACACCATGACTTTATCGAGTCGTGCTTCGGTGCCCGTGCGCAGTCTCCGGATGTTTTCCCGATGCGTATACGCGATGAAACCCGCCAGCACCGCGAGAAACCAGAAGATCTCCGGATCGGCCGGCAACCGTCTGAAGCCCACCCATAACGGGAGGACAGCCGCGGCCAGCATGGTTGCCAGGCCGACGAAACCGGTCGATACCAGGACCAGAATCCAGACGGCAACGGCGGGCAGGGCGAGTGCGGGGTCGATAGCGAGCAGGCTACCGACAGCCGTGGCAGCTCCCTTGCCACCCTTGAACTCAAACCACACGGGGTAGCAGTGCCCGAGAATGGCGCCCGACGCGCAGGCGACCATGAGCCACGCTCTCGTCACGTCCGGATCCGGTGCAACACCCGGCAGGGCCAGGGCGGGTAGCCACCATACCGGCAGGAAGCCTTTGCCCACGTCAATGACCATGACACGGAAGGCAAACCACCGGCCCTGAGTGCGGAGTGCATTGGTGCCGCCCGCGTTGCCGCTGCCCATCTTGCGGATGTCGATGCCGCCGGAAAGCTTGCCCACGATCAACGCGCCGTTCAGCGAACCGGCGAGATAGCTGATCAGGACCTTGACCCCAAGTTCGAGCATCAAAAAAGTCTAGCACCGTGACAGGGCATGCCCCGGGAAGATTCAGCCGGTGGGACTGTCACCTTCGGTGCCAAGCCAGGCATTACACCGGGCCTTGGCCGCCGGGTCAGCCCCGGGGTCGCGCGACAGGTAGCAGGTATCCCTGGGCGGGGCCACTGTCGGGACCAGGAAGCTCAGCAGCTCATGGTGGCGGAAGGCGTGAATCTCACATCCCTCGCCGATCCGCAGGCCATCCAGTGTCGCCTCCCAGTTATCCGGCCCGATCTGCCGGGCATCACAGGCCACGAGTTCGTCCCCTGCCAGCAGGCCGGCCTGTTCGGCCGGTCCGCCGGCGACAACGCGGATAACCCGCAGCCGCCCCTCGCGGGCCTGGGCTCTGAAACCCAGCCACGCCCGGGGCTGGTCCTCCCGGCGCCCGCGGCTGCCGCCCGGATCCGCATCGCTCTCCGCGCTGCGGAAGTGCATGCGAATACCAAACTGTGCCAGCAGGATCCCCAGCGGCGGATCAATCGTGGTACGCAGGGCCTGGCGAAAGAAATCATCCAGGTCGAGGCCACTGACGCTCGCTGCGAGCTGCTCAAACTGGCCCTCGGCGAGCCCGGCGCTGTCGTCGGGGCCGTAGTCCCGCCACAGCGCCCGCATGACGTCATCCAGCGAGCATGCCCCGCCCGTCCTCAGCCGGATCTCAAGATCGAGGGCCAGCGCCACCACGGAACCCTTCAGGTAGTAGCTGACCGTCGCGTTCTGGGTGTTCTCGTCAGGCCGGTAGAACTTGATCCAGGCATCAAAGCTGGCTTCCTCAAGGGTCTGGTGCCGGCGCCCCTCGGTGCGGTACAGCTGGGTCAGGGAGCGGCCGAGGAGCTCAAGGTAGCTCTCCGCTGTGATCAGCGCGGAACGGCACAGGGCCAGGTCGTCGTAGTAGGCCGTTATTCCCTCGAATATCCACAGCTGCCGGGTATAGGCTTCCCTGGTCAGGTCCGCATCCGCGAACTCCGCGGGACGAACGCGTTTCACATGCCACGCGTGGAAGTACTCGTGACTGACCAGGCCGAGGAAGCGGCGATATCCCGCCTCATTGACGGCTCTTCCTTCCCGTGGAATGTCGTCTGCCCGGCAGCTGAGCACGGCCGAGTTACGGTGCTCAAGGCCCCCATAACCTCCTCCCGACACGCGGACCAGGAACAGATAGCGGTCCATTGGTACCGGCCGACCGAAGAAATCCGCATGCCAGGTACAGAGGGTGGCAAGGTCCTGCTGGAGTCGGGCCCGGTCCGGATCCGGCAAGCCGTGCAGGACAAATGCATGGGGTACGTCCGCGGCCAGGTATTCCAGGGAATTCAAGGTCCCCATGAGCACGGGGTGATCAATCAGATCCTCGTATCCCGACGCCCGGAAGGCGCCGAACTCCCCCGGACTGCCCGTCAGCCGGGGCATGCTCGTGGCCAGCCGCCAGCCCTGTCCAGGCTCTCCCGCCGGTGGATCGATATGGACGACGTGCTCCTGTCGTTCCCGGTCATGGACCCGGAGGAACAGGCAGACACCGTTGAAGAAACCACTCCGGTCGTCGAGCCAGGCCCCGCGGACGGAGGGATCGGCGGCATAGACCGTGATCCGGACCAGTACGGGGCCGGGCGACGGAGCGATGCGCCAGGTGTGCTTGTCCAGTTTCCGGACAGGGATCGGGTCGCCGTCACTCTCCGCGGCGAACTGGATGATATGCCGCGCATAGTCCCGGATCAGGTAGCTGCCGGGAATCCACGCCGGCAGACTGACCGTCTGTCCGTCCTTGCCGGGGTTCTCGATCCGGCAGGTCACGGCATAGAGCCGGGCTCCAGGACTTGCCGGCCGCACGTAATAGACCACCGGAGCATTGAGAGGTGACAGGGCTTCCATCGGATTCAGAGTCTAGCCGACAGTCTTGCCGTTTGAGCCGTCTCCGCATCGCTAAAGATTCCCTGACGCCTGCCGACCGATGGTACGAGGTGAGTGAATGTCGACCCGCATCGATCAGTGCTTGTATTGCTTTTCGAATACTGCCGGGTATATTTACCCGCGATCAGGTGATGAGCGTCTGTCGATCTGCACGAACGCAGTCCTGATGAGGTCGCCAGCCGGGGCGTCGATGGCCGGCAAGAGCGTTCGGGCCCACAGAAGGCGCAGCCAGTTGCATCTGTCTCGAATGTCTTTCCCCCGGTTTCCGACTTCGACGAGGTAATCCCGATGCCTAGAATGTTGTCCGTCGCGGACCAGTCTGCTGCGGGCCGGATCAGGGGCGAGTCAATCTCCCCCGGCCTTCCCGAAGACCCCCCGAACGCCAGGCCTGGGACCCCGGTTCCAGGCCTTCCAGCCTCGGTTCCCGGCGCGCCGCCCCAGCCCGCCGGGCGCTTCAGCCTCACGCCGGTTCCCAGCAGCCGGCAGACGATCCCCCGGCTAACCGTCAGTCCGGGCAGCGACGCTTTCCGCCGACGATATTTTCCCCAGGCTGGCCTCCGTGACTGGAACGACTGGCGCTGGCAGAACCGCAACCGGATCCGGACGCTCCAGGACCTGGACCGGATGTTCCAGCTGGCGCCGGACGAGCGCCAGGCGATCGAGATTCACGCCGGAGCGCTGCCGCTCGGCATCACGCCCTACTACGCCTCCCTGCTGGATGCTGCCAACCCCGCCCAACCCCTGCGGCGAACCGTCATGCCGGTGATGGGGGAGTACCTCCGGTCCCGCGGCGAGGCCGATGATCCCCTCGGCGAAGATGGCCACAGCCCGGTGCCGGGCCTGGTCCACCGCTACCCGGACCGCGTCCTGCTGCTGGTCACCAATTTCTGCTCCGTCTACTGCCGATACTGCACACGGGCCCGCATGGTCGGAGCCGTCGGTGAACGCAGCATCCGCAAGCAGGATCTCGAGAAGGCCATCGACTATATCGCTGCCACACCCGTGATCCGGGACGTTCTGCTGTCCGGCGGGGATCCGCTCAGCCTGGACGACGAGCGCCTCGACTGGATTCTCGCCCGCCTGCGGGCAATCCCCCATGTGGAGTTCATCCGCATCGGCAGCAAGCAGCCCGTGGTCCAGCCCCAGCGCGTAACGCCGGCACTGACCCGGATCCTCAAGCGCTATCATCCCCTCTGGATGAGCCTGCACTTCACTCACCCGGACGAACTCACCCCGGAGGTGGCCGAGGCCTGCGCCCGCCTCGCTGACGCCGGAATCCCACTCGGCAGTCAAACGGTGCTGCTGAAGGGCGTCAATGACAATATCGGCACGATGACCGCCCTGATGCAGGGGCTGCTGCGTATCCGCGTCCGCCCCTACTACCTGTATCAATGTGACCCGATTTCGGGATCAGCGCATTTCCGGACAACTGTCGAGGCGGGCATCGAGATAATCCGGGGCCTGCGGGGACACACGACCGGCTATGCGGTCCCCACCTACGTCATTGATGCCCCGGGAGGGGGTGGCAAGATCCCGCTGTCCCCGGATTACGTCACCGGACAGGAGGGCGAGGACCTGTTGCTCACCAACTACGCCAACGGCGCCTACCGCTATCCGAATCCTGCAGCCAATACCAGCGGATGCGAGTCGGCCTGACCTTTGATCTCCGCAGCGAGTACCTCGCTGCTGGCTACAGTGAGGTCGAAACGGCGGAATTCGACCAGCCCGCGACCATCGATGCCATTACCGCTGCCCTCGGCCGGCTGGGATTCGAGGTCGATCAGGTGGGGAGCGCGCGACGGCTGATCGCCCGCCTGACTGCCGGGGACCGCTGGGACCTGGTCTTCAACGTCTGCGAGGGCCTGCACGGCTTCGGGCGGGAGTCCCTGGTGCCCGCCCTGCTGGACGCCTGGCAGATTCCCTATGTATTTTCCGACCCCCTCGCCTGCGCCGTGACACTGCACAAGGGCGTGGCGAAACACATCATCCGGGGGCATGGCCTGCCGACGCCGGATTTTGTCGTGGTGGACGCGGCGGAGGATCTGCGGGGTCTGACCTTCGGCTTCCCGGTTTTTGCCAAACCTGTGGCAGAAGGCACCGGCAAGGGCGTGAGCAGTGCCTCGAAGGCGGCGTCACTGGAAGAACTGTCGCTGGTAACCCGCAGGCTGCTTGACCAGTACCGGCAACCGGTAATCGTGGAGGCCTTCCTGCCCGGGCGGGAATTCACGGTAGGGCTCATCGGCACCGGATCAGCGGCCCGGGCAATCGGCACCATGGAAGTACACCTGGGACCGAAAGCCGACCCGGGAATCTATACCTTCGACAACAAGGAACACTGGGAGGGGCGGGTGACCTATTCCCTGTTGCAGGAGGAACCACTCCGCGCACAGATCGAGGAACTGGCTGTCCGATGCTGGCGGGCGCTGGGCTGCCGGGATGGTGGTCGCCTGGACTTCCGCCTCGATGAAGCGGGGAATCCCAGCTTTCTCGAAGCCAACCCGCTGGCCGGCCTCCACCCCGGGCACTCGGATCTCCCGTTCATCTGCCGTTTTATGGCAATCCCGTACGACGAGTTGATTCGCGGGATTGTCGCTTCCGCGCTGTCGCGCGCAGGACTCTCCGCTCCCGTCGAACCGCTCCCGCAGCAATGAGCAGTACCCCGGCCGGAACAGTACTCATACTGCACAACGCAGTCACCCACGAGTCGCCCGCGGACGCCCGGGATATCCTGGAACAGGTGGCGGGCGTAAGGGACGCACTGACCGGCTTCGGGTACGCCGCTTCCACTCTTCCTGTGGACCTCGGACTGGATCGACTCAAAGCCATCCTGCGCAGGGATGCGCCTACCGCGGTTTTCAACCTCGTGGAAGCCATCGACGACTGCGGGCAGCTGGTCTGCATTGTCACGGCACTCCTCGACCACCTCCAGGTGCCCTATACAGGCGCTGGCACCGAAGCCCTACTGGTCACCGGCAACAAGGTCATGGCCAAGCAGTGGCTGCGGGCCAACGGGATTGCCACGGCTGACTGGTGGGACGGGATCAGCCCGCCGCCCGCAGACCCGGGCCCCGGGCCCTGGATGGTCAAGCCCGTCAGCGAGGATGCCTCCATCGGCATGGATGATGCCTCCGTCGTGGCAGGGTTCCGCGAGGCCCGGGCGCTGGTAGCCGAACGGACCCTTGCCAGGAATTTCCGCTGGTTCGCCGAGCGCTTCCTGGAGGGCCGGGAAATCAATGTCGCCCTGATCGAGGGGCCCCGGGGACCGGAAACGCTCCCGATTCCGGAGATCGAGTTTGTCGATTACCCGGCCGGCAAGCCCCGGATCGTTGGTTACGCAGCAAAATGGCACGAGGACTCGTTCGAATACCGCAATACCGTGCGGCGCTTTCTGGATCCCGCGAAGGAGTCCCGACTGTGTCGCCAGCTGGGTGATATTGCCCTCCGCTGCTGGGAAATCTTCCAGATCCGAGGTTATGCCCGCGTCGACTTCCGCGTGGATGAGTCGGGGACACCCTGGGTACTGGAAGTAAACGGCAACCCGTGCATCTCGCCCGATGCAGGGCTGGCCGCTGCGCTTGCCGAGGCTGGCATCAGCTATGCGGCGGGCATCCGTCGCATCGTCGATGTAGCCCGCTGGGGTTGAGGCAGGGTGTTGCGCGGCTATCGATCGCTCCTGGACCACGGCGACCCCGCAGCCATTGAAGCCCTCGTGCGCGCGACGGGCTTCTTCTCAGCCGAGGAGATCGGCATTGCCAGGGAGCTGGCTGACGACGGGCTGGCTGCCGGCCAATCCAGCCACTATCGCTTTCTGCTCGCGGAGACGGCTGGGATGCTCGTAGGCTACGTCTGCTTCGGGCGGATCCCCTGCACCGTCGCCAGCTGGGATCTCTACTGGATCGCAGTGCAGCCGGACCGGCAGGGGAAGGGACTTGGCCGCAGGCTGATTGAAGGCATGGAAGGGGAGATTCGCTCCCTGAATGGCAGCAGGGTCTACGTTGATACCTCGTCCCGCCGCCAGTACGACCCAACCCGCGCGTTCTACCGTCGGGCCGGCTATCGGGAAGCTGCCTCTCTACCCGATTTCTACCGTCCCGGGGATGGCAAGATCGTGTTCGAAAAACTGCTCGTCCCGTACTGAGTCAGGCGGCAACGAGGGGCAATGCCAGTGTAGCGAGGCTGAGCACGAGGAAGAACCCACCCGTGTCGGTGATGGTCGTAAGCAGCGGTCCCGCAGCCAGGGCGGGATCAATGCGCAGGCGCTTCAATATCAACGGCAAGACTCCCCCGATGACGACCGCCACCACCGTATTGATCGCGAGCGCACCGCCGACCACCACCCCCAGCCACACGTTGCCTTTCCAAAGCCAGGCGACCAGCGCCAGCACGGTGCCGAGGACCACGCCGGTGACAAGTCCGAGGGATATTTCCTTGAGACAGACCCGGATCATGTCAGACGGCTTGATGATGTCGAGTGCGAGCTCCCGCATGCTGACGGCAACCGCCTGGTAACCGGAGCATCCGCTCATGTCTGACACGATGGGGAGAAAAACCGCGAGCATAAGGGCTGCCGCGAGCGTGTCTTCGTAGACCGCGATAACGCTCGTAGCCAGGAGATTCAGAAAGACCTTGACGATGAGCCACGAGAGCCGTCGCCCGGACCTGACATGCAGCGGCATGGACCGGAACTCGTCGCCGCCGACGATGCCCTGGCTCTTCAGGTACGACTCGTCGGCCTTCTCTGCGATGGCGTCGTAGACGGCTCGCCGACGGATTGCCCCCAGAAGGCGTCCGGCGTCATCCACCACGGGTGCGATGGGCGTATCACGGGCTTCGAAGAACTCCTCGAGCTCCTCAAGATCGTATCGGGCGAGGACGGCATCCACCGGGGTTGCAAGCTCTGCCAGAACTGAGGAGGGACTGGCGCGGGCGATGTCGGTAAGCCCGGCCACCCCGAGCAACCGGCCGAGCGCACCGATCACAAAGATGTGCTGCAGGTAGTAGATCGGATAATCCTCGGCCTCAATGCCGATCTGTGCGACAGCGTCTGCAACCGTCAGGGACTCCTGATAGCTCAGGAATTCCTTCATCATCAGACCTCCGGCGGTATCCGGGTCGAAGTCGATCAGCTGGCGCGCCTCGGCCGCCTCCTCCGCATCCATGAGGCCGAGGATTTCTTCGACATCCTCAGGGTCCATCTCGGCGAGGACGTCTGCTGCGTCATCGCTGTCGAGTTCATTGAAGATGGAAGCAGCTTCCTCAGGTTCCAGGTTGTCGAGCAATCCGGCCGCGTGCGCATCCGGGACCTCATCGATAAGGTCTGCCGCACTTTCGGGAGGGAGCAGGGTGAGCAGCTTTTCCTGCTCCTCGGGCGACAGGCGAAACAGCGCCCTGACCGCCTCAGCTGACGGCAGGCCCTGCAGGTACTGGTCCAGTTCGGGGATCTGCTCCCGCCGGAGCAGGTCGCTGATCACTTCCCAGGGATGCTGCTTGTCCATACGGAAACGTCCGCTGCTGCTGGACCGGTATACCCGTCGCAGATAAATCGACTTGCCGGTGCAAAGTAGCATCCGGCCAAAGAAAAAGCCCCTGTCGCAGCATCGCGACAGGGGCTTTCAGGTGTAGGTGCCTGGCGGTGACCTACTCTCACATGGGGAAACCCCACACTACCATCGGCGCTGAGCAGTTTCACTTCCGAGTTCGGAATGGGATCGGGTGGTTCCCGCTCGCTATGGCCGCCAGGCAAACTTTAAAAAGGCGCGGCCGCCAGCCATCAAGCTGCCTGGCGGCCGCAACAACCTGGATGTGTTTGACATCACTTGCTAAACGCAAGGACTGCATTCTTAAGAGAGCATTCTCAACCGACCGCAACCATGGCTCCCTGCCACTGGCAGGTTGCTTGGGTGTTATATGGTCAAGCCTCACGGGCAATTAGTACTGGTTAGCTACACGCCTTGCAGCGCTTCCACACCCAGCCTATCAACGTCGTAGTCTTCGACGGCCCTTCAGGGAGATCAAGTCTCCAGAGAAACCTTATCTTGGGGGGGGCTTCCCGCTTAGATGCATTCAGCGGTTATCCCGTCCGTACATAGCTACCCGGCAGTGCCACTGGCGTGACAACCGGAACACCAGAGGTACGTCCACTCCGGTCCTCTCGTACTAGGAGCAGCTCCCCTCAAGTTTCTAACGCCCACGGCAGATAGGGACCGAACTGTCTCACGACGTTCT
>CAYOXI010000061.1:0-13376 GCA_964407855.1 uncultured Chromatiaceae bacterium | reverse complement strand
TGGCGATGGCCGCCTAGCTCCACTTCTGCCGAGAGCTAAAAATGGGGGGATTACCCTATCAGGGACTGGGCGAGCCCGACTACCCATTCCATGACCGGACCCTCACCGTGACCCGCTGCGGCCGGTTGTGCTTCAACCGCCGCAAGATCAACCTCAGCAATGTCTTTGCAGGTCAGCGAGTTGGCGTGAAGCAGACCGACGACAACATCTGGCTGGTCAGCTTCCTGGATTTTGACTTAGGCTTCTTCGACCATCAGGAGGGGCGCGTCGAACCCGCGCCCAACCCCTTCGCCCCGGTGCAGGTGTAAACCATGTCTCCGGTATAAAACGTAAACCATGTGTCCGGTATGGACCCATGCGTGATTGGCGCGCTCGGAGAGATTCGAACTCCCGACCTTCTGGTTCGTAGCCAGACGCTCTATCCAACTGAGCTACGAGCGCGTTTTGGGGTAGTGGGGGCGGTCTTCACCTGCCGGTGTTGGCACCCGGCGGGGCGCGCAATTATGGGCAATCCGGCCAGGGATGGAAAGGGTAGGACCATGCTGCTCCGGCTGACCAGCTGGAGGCGCTCTTCGAGGCCGACCGCCGGTCGCCAGGCGAATGACGTAAACTGCCCGCCCGATTACTGATTCCCTGGAGAACTCCATGATTTTACTGACCGGCGTCACCGGCAAGACGGGTGGCGCAACCGCCCAGGCCCTGCTCGGCAAGGGCGTGCCCCTGCGGGCCATTGTGCGCAACGCGGACAAGGCCGCGCCCCTCAAGGCCGCCGGCATTGAGCTGGTGGTGGGTGACGTGAGCGATCCGGCGGTGCTGGCCAGGGCCCTGACCGGCGTCACCAAGGCGCTGATGATCATGCCGAACGGCGAGCACCAGCTGACGCTCGAGAAGCAGTTCATCGACGCGGCCAAGACCGCCGGCGTCAAGCACCTGGTGAAGATGTCGTCGATGGAGGCCGTCGCCGATGCGAAGGCGCCCATCCCGAAGATCCACTATGCCGCCGGCCAGTACCTGGCCGCTTCCGGCCTCGCCTGGACGCTGCTCAAGCCCAACTTCTTCATGCAGAACTTTCTCGGCAGCGCCGGCACCATCAAGGAGCAGGGCAAGTTCTTCCTGCCGATGGCTGACGGCCGCACTGTCATGGCCGACGTGCGCGACATCGGCGCCGTTGCCGCCGAAGTGCTCACCGGCAGCGGCCACGCCGGCCAGGCCTACGAGATCACCGGCCCCGAAGTGCTGGGCTTTGCCGACGCGGCGGAGCGCTTTACCCGCGTGCTCGGCCGCAAGGTGGAATACGTGCACGTGCCCATGCCGGCCTACCGGCAGACGCTCTCGCGCTTCCTCACCAACGAGTGGCACCTGAACGCCGTGTGCGAGCTCTTCCAGGAGATCGCCGACGGCCAGGACCTGCACATCGCCGACACGGTGCAGAAGCTCACCGGCAAGCCACCCCGGTCGCTCGAGCAGTTCATCCGCGATCACCAGGCGGTGTTTACCGCCTGAACTTCCGGCTGTCAGTTGCAGCTGCCGAGTGAATTGATCCAGTCGGTAATCAGAACCACGCCGGTGTTGTCTACCTGAAGGCTGCCGATGGGCGGCATGGCGTAGGCATCGCGTCGGTTCATGCGCTGGGGAACCAGCGAGCGGCTGGGCTCACCCGGGGCAATCAGTCTGGCGTTGGCTATGCCCAGGGAGCCGCCGGTAAGTGGCTCGGCATTGCAGGCGTTGGTGCTGGCCAGCGGTGTGTCGTAACGCAGATCCATGGTTGATTGCAGCGGGGTGCCAGGTCGATGGCAGCCGGCACAATTGGTATGCAGGTAGGCACGGGCACGCTCTGCAAGCGGCTTGCTGGTATCGAGGGGATCCGGTAACGCGGGAAGGGTCACCGGGGCGCCGGACAGGGGCGGCGAAAGCAGGTCAATGGCATCAAGCGTCGCCAGCTGGTTGGCCGTGCGGCCTGTCTGCGGGTAAGTAAGCGGGTTGTTCAGTTGTGCAATTTCCAGGCCCAGTGTGCGGCTGGCTGCGGCCGTATGGCATTGAAGGCATTGTGACTCGGAGGGATAAATCCAGTCGGCCCCGCCGGCGGGCAAAGTTGCCCCCCCGATGACCCGGGTTGCGTCAGTCTGCTGTTCGTTCCAGCGATAGGTGTATCCAGCCCAGACGCCGTCGGGATGACGCATCAGAAGGCGGGTCTCAATCAGCTGATTCAGCCGCCGGAAGTGCTTTACCAGCACTGAGCGGACCGGGAATACAAAATTATCGTCATTGCCCACCGTGATAGTGGTGTTGTTGGGCAGGGCCAGCCAGCGCTCCTTCGCGGCGCCGTCCGACCAGAATGGAGCGCCCGGGCTGTAAGGAATGAGTCCGCTTGCTACCTGGGTGGGGTCAAGCGGGTTTACGCAGCCGGTATCACTGAGCTGATCAGGAATGGTGTTGTTCCCGGAGCTGCCGTCAGCCACCAGCTGGTGCAACGTACCGTTCAGGTTGACGACGAACAGATCGTCTCCATCCAGAGATTCTGCAAAGGCAGCGATAAAAAAACCAGTATTTGGTACCAGGTCAACGATCGTGTTCGGACCGCCGGCATTTTCCTGCAGCATCCAGACGCTGGAGTTGTAGGCATCGCCAAAGATGTAGCGACCCCGCAGCGCCGGCAGGGACGCGCCGCGGTATACGTAGCCGCCAATGACCGAGCGGCCAACGACACCTGTTTCATAGTCCACTACCGGATCGATCAGGCCGGCATCATCGCAATCGTCCAGTATTCCGAAGTTGTCATTTGGATCCAGGCAGATCATGCCTTCGCGAATCTTCCAGCCATAGTCTCCGCCCAACCGTATAACGTTGACTTCTTCCCGCAGGAGGTTGCCCACATCACCGGCCCAGAGGTCGCCGGTATCGCGGTCGAAACTCCAGCGAAAGGGGTTGCGGAGGCCCCAGGCAAAAATCTCCGGACAATCATCGGAACCGCTACCGCCGTTACTGCAGAGCGGATTGCCGAAAAATGGGTTGTCGGACGGAATCGTATAGCCGCTGCCGCCGCCCGAGACATCGATGCGGATAAAGGTGCCCAGCAGGTTGCGCGTATTTCGCGCGTTGTCCTGAGGATCCCTGATGGAGCCGCCGTCGGCTATGCGGTCTTATGTCGGTCTACTTTTCGAGCAACTCTATCAATCCCATATGGTTGTGATAGAGAAATGCAATCTTTCTGTTGTCGAAGGCAATCGCCTCTACCGGCTTAACAATTACGAAATATCGCGATTGCTTTAGTTCGGCAATTTTCACTGCCAGGTTTTCAACCTGATAACAAAGGTGATAGGGGATAACCCCGTTTTTTTTAAGGATGTTCGCCACAGGTGAAGTGGGTTCAACCGGTTCTACCAGTTCCACCAGTGGCGAGTTGGGTCGGTTCAGGAAAAGCAATCTGACTTTCTGGATTGGATCAATGATGACAGCCGAACTCTGGTAGCCGAGTGCGTCATACATCCGAGCCGTCTGTTCCAGGCTCCTGGTTGCAACACCAATGTGATGAAAGTCCATTTTGTTTTGCAGCTTCAGGTTCTCATGGTGCCGTCTGCCCCGGCCTGGGCCACACCGGAAACCGCGGCAGACGCGTGAGCAGGAGCGCGGCCACTGCCAGCAGTGCGGCGTGTAACATCAGGATCTCCGTGTAGCCCCCGAAGCGGTCCACCGCGCTGGCGGTGAGCAGTGGCCCGAAGCCAGCGCCCAGTGAGTAGGCGCTGTAGTACCAGGCGTAGATGCTGCTGAAGAAGCGCAGGCCGAAGTAGCGGCTGGCGAGGTACGCGGTGACGTCCACCTCGGCGCCGGCTGCGAGGCCGGTGAGGATGCCGGCCAGAAAGGCGAGCCAGCCGCTGACGCCGGCCGCCAGCATGAAGACCGCCACGATCGGCCCCAGCAGGAAGGCGATGGCGACCCGGGGGGCGAAGAAGCGGTCCATCAGCCAGCCCGCGCCCACCCGGCCGATCACCAGCGCCACGGCCAGGATCGACAGCGCATTGGCGGCCCGCATCGGCGTCACGCCCCGGCTCACGAGCAATGGCACCAGGTGCACCTGGATGCTGGTCACCGCGAGGCCGATCAGCAGGAAGACGACCAGCATGATCCAGAAATGGCTGGTGGCGAGCGCGCCCTTCAGCGTCATTCCCGGCGGCTCGCCGCCGCGCACGGCGCCGTCGCTGGCCGGCAGGTCGCCGTCCGGCAGCAGGCCCATCGACTGGGGGGAGTCGCGGACCACCAGCAGCATCACCGTCATGCCCACTGTGAGCAGCGTGGCGGCGACGACCACATAGGCCACCTGCCAGCCGAAGTTGTTGATCGCCCACTGCGACAGGATCGGCCAGACGAAGCCGCCGATGCCCACGCCCGCCAGCGTGATGCCGAGCGCCAGCCCCCGCCGGCGGTCAAACCACATGGCAATGATCCGCGTGAAGGCGATGTGCGTGGTGCCCACCCCCAGGATCGACAGGCCGATGTAGCGGGCATAGAAGGTCAGGATGTTGTCGTTCTGGAAATAGAAGGAGGCCACCAGTGCGGCCTCGAAGACCAGGCCGATCAGGATCACGCGCCGGGCGCCGATCCGGTCGACTACCATGCCGAAGAAGGGAGCCACGAAGGTGATGGTGACCACCGCCAGGAACAGCGCGGTAAAAATCTCGGTCTGGCTCCAGCCGAAGGCATCCCTGAGGGGCAGCACGAAGATGCCGAAGGTGTAGGTGAGGACGGTTGCCAGGCCGCAGGCCAGGCCCACGCCGCACGCCAGGGACACGTACCAGCCGTAGAACATCTTCTTCATCGGGACTCCCGGTTACAGGCAGGCCTGGATCGGCGCGGGGCATAGCCTGTCCTGCCTGCCGTCCCCGCGCAAGTTTTAGGCGGCGCGTCGTGATGGTGGTACACGGGTCGCCGGAGGCTGGCTCAGCCGTTCTCGCGGTCCACCGTGACTTCCGCCAGTTCGCCGTCCTCGACCCGGCAGTTCACCAGGATCGGCGCGCAGCAGACGGAACAGTCTTCTACATAGGACTGCTCGGGCACCGACAGGTCAATCTCAATACTGATGGTCTCCCAGCAGTGGGGGCAGGTGACGGTGACTTCTTCCAGCATGGTGTACTCCTGGCGTGGGGCAGCGCCGCGTCAGAAGCGGTCCTTTTTCCGGCGGGTCTCGGCCAGTACCTCGACATCCGGAGCCGCGGCCAGGCCCAGCATGGCGCGGATCTCCGGGCTGTCCGGCCGCAGGAACGGGTTGGTGGCTTTCTCCAGGCCGATGGTGCTCGGGACTGTGGGCTGTCCGGCCGCCCGCAGCCGGGTTACCTCGGCCATGCGTGCCTGCAGCGCCGGGTTGCCGGGTTCTACCGTCAGGGCGAAGCGCCCGTTGTTCGCTGTGTACTCGTGGGCACAGTAGACCCGGGTGTCCGGCGGCAGCGCCATGAGCTGCTGCAGCGAATGCCACATCTGCGCCGGCGTGCCTTCGAACAGCCGGCCGCAGCCCAGCGAGAACAGCGTGTCGCCGACGAAGGCCGCCCGGTCAGCGTCGAACACGTAGCAGATGTGGCCGACCGTGTGCCCGGGGGTCTCGACGACGCGGGCGATGTGCCCGCCGAAATCGAACTGGTCACCGTCGGCCAGCCGGATGTCGATGCCCGGGATCCGGCTGGCATCGGCCCGGGCGCCGACGATGCGGCAGCCGGTCGCGGCCTTCAGTGCCAGGTTGCCGCCGGCGTGATCCGCATGATGGTGGGTATTCAGGATGTAGTCGAGCCGCCAGCCGGTGTCCCGGAGGGCCTGCAGGATGGCGTCAGCATCGGGCGTGTCGATGGCCGCTGTGAGTCCCGACTGCGGCGCGTGGATCAGGTAGCCGTAGTTGTCCTGCAGGCAGGGAATCTGGTGGATCCGGAGCGTAGCCATGACAGTGCGGCGCGCTCAGCGCTCCCGCAGGCGGGGCAGCAGCTCCACCAGGTTGCAGGGCCGGGTGCGGGCATCCAGCTGGGCGGCGATCAGCTTGTCCCAGCCGGTGGCGCAGGCGTTGCCCGAGCCCGGCAGACAGAACACCACGGTGCCATTGGCGACGCCGGCGAGGCACCGGGACTGCAGCGTCGAGGTACCAATGTCCTCCCAGGAAACCATGCGGAAGACCTCGCCGAAACCTTCGATCACCTTGTCCAGCAGTGGCGCCACCGCCTCCGGCGTGCCGTCCCGGCCGGTGAGGCCGGTGCCGCCAGTGGTGATGATGACCTGGATCGCGGGGTCGGCAATCCACGCGGACACCGTCGCGCGGATGCGGTAACAGTCGTCGGTTTCCAGTGCCCGGTCGGCCAGTTCGTGGCCCGCATCTTCCAGCCGGCTGACCAGCAGTGCACCGGAGGTGTCGGTCTCCAGGGTGCGCGTATCCGATATCGTCAGCACGGCAATGGCAAGAGGCCGGAATTCGCGTTCGCTGCTCATCATTTTCATCCCTGATCGTCGGCGTCAGGCGGCGTTGTCGCCGCCGGAGCGGCGGATCTGGTCGCGCAGGAATTCGGCAAAGTGCCGGCAGGCGTCGGTGGCCGTGAAGACCCCGGCGAGCTTGCCCCGGCGGGTGACGATGGCGGAGCCGAGGTGCTTCTCGGCCATGTGGGCCAGCACTTCGTCCAGCCGGGTGTCCATTTCGACGATATAGGCCTCGCGTTTCATGCCCTCGGCCACGCTGGTCTGCTCGGCGTCCGGGTAGGCAAAGTCGGGGCCGAGCACCAGCTTGATGTCGCGGTCGGTAATCACCCCGGCCAGTTCGCCGTCCCGGGTTACCGGCAGGTGATGGATACGGTGCACCCGCATGAAGTCCTGGGCGGCGGCCAGGGAGGCGCTGACGTCCACGGAGTAGGGGAAGGGGGTCATTACCGACTTGATCGTGGGCATCCGTTTCATGCCCCGATCATAGCGCCGTCGGCCGGCAAATGGGGTGGCGACGCCGCCATCCGGCGCGCCGACCCGCCCTCAATTGTCTGCCCGCGGGAAAGGCGCTAGTGTGCGGTGATGAACAGCAAAGCTCCCGACCAGGGCGATCTCCAGTCCTACTGGATGCCCTTCACCCCGAACCGCTATTTCAAGAGCCACCCGCTGCTGCTGGCCTCCGCGTCCGGCATGCATTACACCACCCCGGACGGCCGCCAGATCCTGGACGGCATCGCCGGGCTCTGGTGCGTCAATGCCGGCCATTGCCATCCCCGTATCGTCGCGGCCATCCGGGAGCAGGCGGGCAAGCTCGATTACGCCACGGCCTTCAATCTCGGGCATGCGGACGCCTTCGAACTGGCCGACCAGGTGGTCGCGCTCGCCCCGGACAACCTCGGGCACGTGTTCTTCGTCAACTCTGGTTCGGAGGCCGTGGACACCGCGCTCAAGATCGCGCTGGCCTATCACCGGGCGAGAGGCGAGGGGCAGCGCTTCCGTTTCATCGGCCGGGAGCGGGGCTACCATGGCGTGGGCTTCGGTGGCATGTCCGTGGGTGGCATGGTGGCCAACCGCAAGACCTTCGGCGCCAACATGATGCCCGGCGTCGACCACCTGCCCCACACCCATGACCTGGCGCGCAATGCCTACAGCCGGGGGCAGCCTGCCGAGGGCGTCGAGCTGGCGGATGCGCTGGAGCGGATCATTGCGCTGCACGATCCGGCCACCATCGCCGGGGTGATCGTCGAGCCGGTGGCCGGCTCCGCCGGCGTACTGGTGCCGCCGGTGGGCTATCTGGAGCGCCTGCGCCAGATCTGCGACCGTCACGGCCTGCTGCTGATCTTCGATGAAGTGATCACGGGTTTTGGCCGCACGGGCGCGGCCTTCGGCGCGGACCGCTTCGGCGTGCGTCCCGACATGATGACCGTCGCCAAGGGCATCACCTGTGGCGCCGTGCCGATGGGCGCGGTGCTGGCCGACAGGCGCATCTACCAGGCCTGCATGACCGGGCCCGAACAGGCGGTGGAGTTTTTTCACGGCTATACCTATTCCGGGCATCCACTGGCCTGCGCGGCCGGGCTCGCCGCGCTGGCGGTTTACCGGGACGAAGACCTGTTCGGCCGCGCGGCCCGCCTGGCGCCGGTGTTTGAGGAGGCCCTGCATTCGCTGAAGGGTGCGCCCCATGTGACTGATGTACGCAATATCGGCCTCATGGGTGCGGTGGAGCTGGCGCCCCGGCCTGATCAGCCCACGCTGCGCGCGCTGGAGGTGTTTCGGTACTGCTTCGACCAGGGTGTACTCGTGCGTACCACCGGCGACATCATCGCGCTGACGCCACCCCTGATCGTCGAGCCGGCCCAGATCGACCAGATCGTCACCACCCTGCGCGCGGCGCTGCAGGCTGTGCACTGAACAGGCGCCGCGTAACGGCAGGAGTATTTTCATGCTCATCGGCGTACCCACCGAGATCAAGCAGGACGAGCACCGGGTGGGACTGACTCCCACCAGCGTGCGCGAGCTGGTGCACCACGGGCACCAGGTGCTGGCCCAGAGCAAGGCCGGGATCGGCATTGGCATGCGGGACGCAGACTACGAGCGCGCCGGCGCGACCATCGCCGGTTCTGCCGCCGAGGTCTTCGCCCGGGCCGACATGATCGTCAAGGTCAAGGAGCCCCAGCCGGGCGAACTCGCGATGCTCCGGCCGGGGCAGGTGCTGTTCACCTACCTGCACCTGGCGCCGGATCCCCGCCAGGCCGCGCTGCTGGTGCAGTCCGGGGCGGTGGCCATTGCCTATGAGACGGTCACCGGCGCCGGCAATTCCCTGCCGCTGCTCTCGCCGATGAGCGAGGTGGCCGGCCGGATGGCCGTGCAGGCCGGGGCCCATTGCCTGGAACGCGAGGCCGGCGGCGCAGGCATCCTGCTCGGCGGTGTGCCGGGCGTGAAGGCCGCCAACGTGGTGGTGCTCGGTGGCGGTGTCGTGGGCACCAATGCGATCCGGGTCGCGATGGGCATGGAAGCGCAGGTCACCGTGATTGACCGCTCGCTACCCCGGCTCAAGGAGCTGGATTTCCAGTTCGGCGGCCGGCTCAACACCATCTACTCCACCGTCGAGGCCATCGAGCACTACGTGGCGGAGGCGGATCTCGTGATCGGCGCCGTGCTGGTACCGGGTGCTGCGGCGCCCCGGCTTGTGAGCCGGGCAATGGTGCGGGAGATGCGCGACCGCTCGGTCGTGGTGGATGTGGCCATCGACCAGGGCGGTTGCTTCGAGACCGCGCGGCCCACGACCCACTCCCAGCCGACCTATGTGGAGGAAGGCGTGGTGCACTACTGCGTCGCGAACATGCCGGGTGCCGTGGCCCGGACCTCCACCTTTGCGCTCAACAATGCCACGCTGCCCTATGTGCTGGCACTCGCGGACAAGGGCTACCGCAAGGCTCTGCTGCATGATGCCGGCCTGCTGGATGGTCTCAACGTGCACGAGGGCCGTGTGACCTGCCAGGCGGTGGCCGAGGCGCTGGGCTATGACTACCAGCCGGCCCGGAATGCGCTGGCGTGAGGGGTACGGCACTACCCGGAATCCGGCTGATCCTGCTCGCACTGACGGCCGCCACCCCGGCCGGGGCGCAGGCGCCAGCCGGCACCGCGTCCGCCGACTGGGGCCCGCTGGAACTGCTGCAGCGGGAGATCGCCCCGGGGCAGAAGGCCAAATTCAGCTATCAGATCACCCCCACCTTCGAGGGCGCTTTCCTCGACACCATCGTGTTCGTGGCCCGGGGACGCCGCCCCGGACCAACCCTGTGCCTCACCGCGCTGATCCACGGCGACGAGCGCAACAGCTTCGAGATCGTGCGGCAGACCTTCTCCCGCACGGATGCGGCGCAGCTGGCTGGCACCCTCATTGCATTGCCGGCCGTCAACAGCCATGGCTTCCGGACCGGCAGTCGCAACATGCCGGACCGCCGCGACCTCAACCGCTTCTTTCCCGGCAACGTCACCGGCAGCAATACCTCGCTGGTGGCCTCGATCGTCTTCAGTGCACTACGGGAGCAGTGCTCGGCGCTGGTGGACCTGCATACCGGTTCCTTCGAGCGGGCGAACGTTCCCCAGGTCCGGGTGGACCTGGCCCATGCGCAGGCCCTCGACCTGGCCCGGCACTTCGGTGCCGCGGCGGTGCTCGGTGGGACCGGACCGCAGGGCAGCCTGCGGCGGGAGATGATGGCGGCCGGCATCCCGACCATCCTCTATGAGGCGGGTCTGCCACTGCGCTTCGAGCCGGCGGAGATCGCCCGGGGTGTCGACGGCGTGCGCAATGTGATGCTCCGCCTGGGGATGCTCACCGGCCAGGGCAGTGCCCCGACACCACTGGAGGCGGTCTACAGCCGGTCGGCCTGGGCACGGGTGCCGGTGGGCAGCGGCGGCGTGTACTACCCGACGCGCGTCCTCGGCGACCGCGTACGCAGGGGCGACATCATTGCCGAGCTCTTCGAGCCCTTTACTGACCAGCGTTTCGAGGTGGCCTCACCCCATGAGGGCAGGATCGTCGGCATGGCCGTGCCCCAGGTGGCATTCTCCGGCTTTGCGCTGGTGCACGTGGCCTGGCGTTAAGCTCATCCGCCCGCCCGTCAGGTCCACGCAAAGAAGTCCGCAACGTAGCCTGCCGGAAAGGTCGCCGGGCCCCGCGGCAGTTCCACGCAGCCGTCGGTGTCGCGCAGCGCGACGAAATCACCCGAGGTGTTCGTCGGCCGGGGCCAGGCCAGGCACTGCCCGTCGTCGCTCCAGCGGAGCTGCACGGGCAGGAAGGCGGTGAGATCCGGTGCGAAGGCGTAGTCGGTGGCCAGCCGCACCCGGGGCACCGGCGCCGGCCTTGCCCCGAGCGCCTGCAACAGCGCCGGCAGCACGTAACGCACGGTGCAGACCAGCGTGGCGACGGGATTGCCGGGCAGCGCGAAGACCGGTTGCCCCGTGGGCGATACGCCGAACCACAGCGGCAGGCCCGGCCGCTGCAGCACTTTGTGGAACACCAGCTGCATGCCGAGCGCTGCAAGCACGCGGGGCACGTAGTCGAAGTTACCCATGGACACGCCGCCGCTCAGGATGAGCACATCCTGTTCGGCCAGCAGGCTGGTCAGCACCCTGGTCAGTACGGCCTCGTCATCGGGCAGACGCTGGCGGGTCACCTGGGCAAAGCCCCGCGCCGCCAGCGCGGCCTCCACCGCGTACTCGTTCGACGCCCGGATCTGGTTCGGCCCCAGCGGGGCGCCTGGTTCCACCAGTTCATCGCCGGTGCTGACCACCGCAACCCTGGGCCGGTGTGCGATCCGCACCGTGGCCTGGCCGCCGGCGGTCAGGATGGCCATCTCCGGGGGGCCAAGCCGCGTGCCGGGCGCAAGCAATTGCGCGCCGGCCGGATGATCGGAACCGCGGCGGTGGATGAACTGTCCCGGTGCCGCGGCGTAGCCGGTCTCGATGGTCACACCACCGGCGTGGCGGATGGTCCGCTCCACCGGCACGATGGTGTCGGCACCGGCCGGCAGCGCGGCACCGGTCATCACGGCCACCGCGCTGCTATTGCCCGTGAGGGCCAGCGTGTCGTCGCCGGCGCCCTGGACACCATCCAGGCCGAACTCGCGCGCGCCGGCGGCGAGGTCTGCGTGGCGCAGCGCAATGCCATCCATCGTGACGCGATCGAAGGGCGGCTGGTCCCGCTCCGCGTGGATGGTCTCGCGCAGGATCTCCCCCCGTGCCGCCGCGAGCGGAACTTCCACCGTGCCCCAGTCCGGCAGACGGGCCGCAATCAGGGACTCGGCCTCGGCCACGTCGATGCGCCGGCGGGCTGCGCCTTTCATGGCCGGGCCCGCACGGCCTGCAGCTCCGCGAAGATCGACAGCGCAATGCTCTCCGGCGAATCCGCGCCGATGTCCAGTCCTGCCGGACCATGGAGCCGGCCCGCCAGCGACGCACCGGTGGCGCCCAGTTCCCGGAGCAGGCGCTCACGCCGGTGGGCCGGCCCCAGCAGCCCTATGTAGGGAACCGGACTGGCGGCCAGCGCCTGGAGGTAGGCCCGGTCCGACGGCAGGTGGTGGCTCATCACGAGTGCCGCCGCGTAGCGGGCGAGAGCCACCCGGGCGGGCAGTTCGGACACGGGCGCGGCGCAGCGGAACTCCGCTGTTTCGAAGCCGGGTTTTTCCAGGTGCCCGGGACGGTGGTCCAGCAGGTCCACCCGGTAGCCCAGCAGGTCGGCCAGGCGGAGCACCGGCACCGCGTCCGGCCCCGCCCCCAGCACCAGCAGCCGGGGCAGCGGGCGCAGTGCTAAACGGACGGTCGTGGTCGTCGTCGGGGCGGGCATGCCGGGCAGCCCGGCCAGGTCGGGCCCGGTGTGGATCCTGGTGGTGCCCGCATCGGGGCCGTCGATCACAAGTTCACACACGCCGGGTTCGTCACCCCGCAGGACGCCGGCCAGCCGGTTCATCGGCGCGTAGTCCTCTCCGGGCAGGAGTGGCTGGAGGAAGATACGCAGCAGTCCCTGGCAGCCCACCGCCAGGCCAAAGACTTCGTCGTCAGGCGTCGTGCGTAGATCGTAGCTGATGAGCTGCGGCCTGCCAGTGGCGAGCACCCGCTGTGCATGACTCGCCAGGTCGCCTTCCAGGCAGCCACCGCTGACCAGGCCCTGGTAGTCACCGGCACGGTCGATGAGGATCCGGTGCCCCGCCTTGGTGTAGGTGGAGCCCTCGGTCGCGACGACGGTCGCAAGGACCAGTGCGTCCCCCCGTGCCCGCCAGGCTTCGAAGCAGGCCAGCAGTGCTGCCGTGCTCACGATCCGCTGCGGGCCGCCATGCTGGCTGGCAGCGTGGCTGGCAGCATCGCCGGGAGGCCGGGGCGTTGGCTTGCGTCGGACATATCGGAAGTATAGCGGTCTGCTACCATCCGGCCATGCGCGAAACCGTTGTCCGGCTGCATCCCCGGGGCAGTGTTCCCGACCTTGTCGACCGCCGGGACCGGCCCCTGAGGGACCTGCGTATCTCAGTGATGGACCGCTGCAACTTCCGCTGCCCCTACTGCATGCCGGAGGACAAGTACCACCCGAACTTCGAGTTCCTGAAGAGCAGCGAGCGGCTCTCCTTCGACGAGATCCTTCGCCTCGCACAGCTGTTTGCCGGCCTCGGTGTGCACAAGCTGCGCATCACGGGTGGCGAGCCGCTGCTGCGGCCGGGCATTGCTGACCTGGTGGGTGACCTGTCGCGGGTCACCGGCATCGACGATATTGCACTCACCACCAACGGCATCCTGCTGGCCCAGCACGCGGCGGCGCTCAAGGCGGCGGGCCTGGCCCGGGTCACGGTCAGCCTGGATTCGCTGGACGAGGCCGTGTTCCTCACCATGTCCGGCGGCCGGGGCAGCCGCGACCAGGTGCTGGCGGGCATCGAGGCCGC